>NZ_JBEPTL010000001.1:0-292855 GCF_040549465.1 Glaciihabitans sp. UYNi722
TGTTGAGGTCTGTTTTCACACGCTGGGTTTAACACCCTCCGCCTCCGATTAACAGCGCCCACGCGGCATCCGCCTAATAGGACTCACTCATCTAGGACAGCCGCTCGAACCGCTCGAACCGCTCGAACCGAGCATGCCCGCCAGTCTGCTGTGCCGCCACGAAGGGCCCGCCATCTGCGCCGAGCGATGGAAATTCAGGACTTCGGTGCATGCCGCGCTGGGAGCCGCCCGCGGTTGCTGGCCTCGGTGACCTGGCGTGTGCAGAAGTCCTGAGTTTCCGAAAGGGAGGGCGATAGCGGGGCGGGCGCACGCCGCGCCATTTGTGAGATCGCCGTGGAGCGCGCCACTAGGATTTCACTATCGGCTTAGAGGTGGGGGATATTCATGACTGATGTGCAAGCAACGGCAGCACAGCCCGAACAGGCACTGATCGTCATCGGTGACATCACGGTGAGCAAGAGCTGGTTGGTGACGCCGAACGGATCGCGACCGCTCAAAGGCACGCAGATCTTCATCACCGACCTCTCTCACACGCAGACGAAGATCCCCACCTGGGCGATCGTGCTGGCGATCATCGGGGCTTTCTTCTTCCTACTCGGATTGCTGTTTCTTCTCGCGAAGGAGACCGTGACAACCGGACACCTCCAGGTCACCGTGCAGAACGGCAACCTGATTCACGTGACCCAGGTACCCGTTACCAGTCCAGGAGCCGTGCAGGACGCCCATTCTCGCGTCAACTACGTGCGAGCCCTCGTGGCAGCGACCGGCGCCTGAGCGCGTAGCGCTTTAGTCTGGCCTGATGGTTGACAGCACAGCGTCTCAGGCAGGCACGATCCGGACAGGGCTCGTCGGCTACGGGCTGTCCGGCAGGATCTTCCACTCCCCGTTCATCAGGGCCAATCCGCGGTTCTCGCTCGACGTGATCTCCGCGGGGAATGCCTCCCGTCAGGAGCAGGCGCGCCAGCAGCATCCCAGGGCTGAGGTCGTGTCCAGGCCGGAGGAACTGCTCGAGCGCGAGTTGGATCTCGTGGTGCTCGCCTCACCGGCGTACGCGCACCTCGAGCAGGGGCTCGCGGCCCTGGCAAGCGGCGCCGCCGTCGTGATCGACAAGCCTTTTGCAACATCCGTGTCCGAAGCCGAGCAGCTGATCGCGGCCGCCGAGAGCGTGCAACTACCTCTCGTCGTCTTCCAGAATCGACGCTGGGACGGCGACTTCTTGACTGTGTTCCGGCTGCTCGAGGAGGGCGCGCTCGGCTCCGTGCACCGCTTCGAGTCGACCTTCGAACGCTGGTCGCCCTCGCTGCGCGACCGTTGGCAGGACACCACGACCAGCGTCCAGGGCGCCGGGATCACCTTCGACCTCGGCAGCCATGTCATCGACCAGGCCCTCCAACTGTTCGGGCCCGCGAGGGTGGAGCACGCCGAGGTCGCCGTGATGCGCGATGGCGGAGTGAGCGATGACGAGGCCTTCATCTCGCTGCTGCACGATTCGGGTGTGCGTTCGCACCTCATCCTGAGCAGGCTCGCCGGGCAGAGCGGGCCGCGTTTCCGCGTGCTTGGTTCCCGGTCGGCCTACACGGTGTTCGGGCTGGACGGCCAGGAACCCGCACTCGTTTCCGGCGTCTCGCCGACCGACGAAGGCTACGGCGTCGAGCCGATCGAGAAGTGGGGGACTCTCGGCATCGTGGGGTCCTCGGATGAACCGCTCACGAAAGTGCAGACCGAGCGAGGCGACTACCCGGCCTTCTATGCCGGTGTAGCTGCCGCGCTCCGGGACGGCGCCAGCGTTCCGGTCGACCCGCGCGACGCGCTCGAGACGCTTCGCATCATCGAGCGCGTGCACGAGCTCGCCCGCGGTTAGCGGGCGCTCAAACCCCAGTCGCTGCCCTCGAGCCTGTGCAGCAGCGAGACCGTCGCAGCCACGCTCGGCACGCGCCGTGCGCCGTCGTTGGCCAGCAGATGGATGCTGCGGATGCTCTGCGGAGTATGCGGCCTGATCACCGCGCCGAGGGGCAGAGTCGCGGTCGCCAGCGCGAGCCGCGGAAGCATCGCCACGCCGAGATTGCTCGCCACCATGTTGAGCACTGCGCTGGCGTTGTCGGTCTCGAAGGTGATGGTGGGTTCGAAGCCGGCCACCTCGCAGACGGCGAGAAGGTGTCCGCGGCAGCGTGGGCATCCGGCGATCCAGCGATCGGAGGCAAGACTCGCGACATCGACCACGTCGTCGTTCGCGAGTGGGTGGGCGGCCGGGAGCACGGCCACCATCTCTTCGGTGAAGAGGCTTTCAGTACTCAATCCGCTCGCGCTGTCTCGGTGCGGATCGGCCCGGTCGCCCGGATAGCTGAAGGTGACGGCGAGGTCGATGCCGCCGTCGCGCAGCAGGGCGACGGCCTCCGGCGGTTGTGCCTCGATGTAGCTGAGCTGCACCCCCGGATGCGCTTCGGCCATCGCGGCGAGGAGCCGCGGCACGATGGTGGATGACGCTGTCGGAAAGGCCGCGAGCCGCACGGTACCGGTACGCAATCCAGCGAGATCGGCGAGGTCGCCAGCCGCGGCGTCCAGCGCGGAAGTGATGGTGATCGCGTGCCGCGCCAGCACCTGTCCGGCCTCGGTCAGTTTCACGGAACGGCCGATCCGGGTGACAAGGGGGAGATTGAGCCGCGACTCTGTGCGCTGGAGATGCTGGCTCACTGCGGGCTGACTGTAGCCGAGGAGTCGGGCGGCGCCGGTGATCGAGCCGGCCTCGGCGATCGCGCGCACGATCCGGATCGATTGAAGATCGAGCTGCGGGTCGAGATCGATGGTCATAGCTTCATGTTATGGGTTGCATCCGAATGATGCTCTTGTCGCATGAGTGCGTCAGGCTCACTATAGATCCATGATGAGTTCACCAGTGGCCACAAACCACAGCACCTCGCCGGCCCTTCAACGGGCCATCGACAGCTATGAGGACCCACGCGGGTTCCTGGCTGTGGCATCCATCGGTCTTCCCACCAGGGAGACAGTTGCCGCCCAGAAAGCGGATCTCGACCTCTGGTCGGCCGCCCGTCGCGATCCGATGGACTATGACGGGATCATCGAGCGCACCCGCAGCTACTACGCGAACCTGGTCGGCGTCGGCGTGGACCGCGTCGCGACAGGTTCGCAGACCTCGGCGATGACCAGCGTTCTGGCCGCGGCGGTTCCGGAGGGGGCGGAGGTGCTCTGCGTCGAGGGCGACTTCAGCTCGATCGTGTTTCCCTTCCTGCAGCGACCGGGCATTCGCGTGCGCAGCGTCCCCATCACGGAACTCGCCGCGTCGATCTCCGACGAGACGTGGCTGGTGGTCTTCTCGCACGTGCAGTCCGCCACGGGTGTCGTCGCCGATGTCGATGCGATCGTCGCTGCCGCTCGTGTCCACGGCAGCTTCACTTTCTGCGATACGACACAGTCCGCCGGTGTACATCCCGTCGATGCGTCGCTGTTCGATGCCACCGCCTGCCATGCCTACAAGTGGCTGTGTGCGCCTCGCGGTGTCGCCTTTTTGACGCTGAGTGACAGGTTTCAGCCGGAGCTCGTTCCGATCCAGGCAGGCTGGTATGCCGGCGACCAGGTCTGGCAGTCCTGTTACGCACCGAATATGCATCTCGCCAGCGACGCCCGTCGGTTCGACGTCTCACCGGCGTGGCCTGCCTGGGTGGGTGCGGAGCCAGCGATCCGCATGTTCTCCGAACTGGACATCGACGAGGTGTGGCGACGCGCCAGCGGCCTCGGTGACGCGCTGTGCGACGAGCTCGGCATCGAGCGGCAGCACCAGGCCATCGTCACCTGGGCCGACCCCGACGGTCACGATCTCCAACGCCTCGTCGCGGCCGGGGTGAGAGCTTCTGGACGCGCCGGTCGCCTCCGCGCGGCATTCCACCTCTGGAACGACGAATCGGATGTCGCGACGGTGGTATCCGCGCTGCGCTGAGCTCCGTTAGGGCTGAGGCCGAGTTGAGTACTAGAATGCCTTAAGGTCATTGACACCTTTACTTGACCACCAGGGCGGCAGCATGACGGAGACAACGGACGGCGACGTGACGATCGCCGTGTCCACCGTGATCTTCGCGCTGCGGTCTGACGGCGAGGGTTCGGCGGCTTCGCTCCGTCTGCCGCTGGTGCGACGCATCCGTGCACCATTCGACGGACGGTGGGCCCTTCCCGGCGGCCCCATCGAGGCGACGGAGAGCCTGGTAGCTGCGGCCGGACGCAACCTGCGCGAGACCACGGCGCTCGAGCCGAACTACCTCGAACAGCTCTACGCCTTCGGCGATGCCGACCGTTCGCCGTACGAACGTGTCGTGTCGATCGTGTACTGGGCGCTGGTGCGCTCCGAGCAGGCCGACCTCGCCGAGGGCAAGAACGTGCGGTGGTTCGCTGCCGACGAGCTGCCGGAACTCGCCTTCGACCACAACCTCATCGTGGAATACGCGCTGTGGCGGCTGCGGACCAAGATGGAATACAGCCGCATCGCCCACGCCTTCCTTGGCGAGACCTTCACCCTGGCCGAGCTTCGCGAGGTACACGAGGCTGTGCTGCGCCGCCCGCTCGATCCGGCCAACTTCCGTCGCCAGATTGAAGCGTCCAAGGCGATCATCGCCACGGAGCAGCACCTCACCGGTGGTCGCCATCGGCCGCCGCGGCTGTACCGGTACAACACCTCCGTCGAGCTCACCGACAACGGTCCGCTCGGGCGTTCCTGAACCGTCCCACCCATCCACGAGGAGTCACCTTGTCGTCCGTCGACACCACTATCCAGCTCATCAGCACCGGGGCGCGCGACGGCGCCACCTGCAGCCCAGACCTCGCTGAGGGGCCATGGGTCTTCGACCTGCAGCCCATGCCCAGCTACGGTCCCGGCTCCTCGATGGGGGATGTCATCCCGACCGGCACCGCTCGCCAGGGCCAGATCCCCGAAGAATACCGCGTCGCATCCAACGACGAGCTGGATGCGCGGATCATGGCCGCGAAGGCGACACTCGGTGAACGGGTCGTCGTTCTCGGTCACTTCTACCAGCGCGACGAGGTCGTGAAGTACGCTGACTTCGTCGGGGACTCCTTCCAGCTGGCGAACGCCGCCAAGGCCAGGCCGGATGCCGAAGCCATCGTCTTCTGCGGCGTGCACTTCATGGCGGAGACGGCCGACATCCTCGCGCGTCCTGAGCAGGCGGTGATCCTGCCGAACCTGGCCGCCGGATGCTCAATGGCCGACATGGCCGACATCGACTCAGTCGAGGAGGCATGGGAGCAACTCGAGGCACTCTACGGAACGGAACTCGACGCTGACGGCCGTGTTCCCGTCGTCCCCGTCACCTACATGAATTCGTCGGCGGCCCTCAAAGGTTTCTGCGGTGAGCACGGCGGTATCGTCTGCACGTCATCGAACGCCGCGACGGTGCTCGAGTGGGCTTTCGAGCGCGGGCAGCGCGTGCTGTTCTTCCCCGACCAACACCTTGGACGCAACACGGCCAAGGCGATGGGCGTGCCGATCGAGCGCATGCCGATGTGGAACCCCAACCGTCCGCTCGGCGGAAACGACGCCGACACCCTTGACGCCGCCCAGGTGATCCTCTGGCACGGCTTCTGTTCCGTGCACAAGCGTTTCAGCGTCGACCAGATCGACAAAGCACGCGCCGACTTCCCCGGCGTCACCGTGCTCGTACACCCCGAGTGCCCGATGGCCGTCGTCGACGCCGCCGATGCGGCGGGCTCGACCGATTTCATCGGCAAGGCCATCGCGGCCGCCACCGAGCCGACAACCTTCGCGATCGGCACCGAGATCAACATGGTCAACCGGCTCGCGGCGCAATACCCACAGCACACGATCTTCTCCCTCGACCCGGTGATCTGCCCCTGCTCGACGATGTATCGCATCCATCCCGGATACCTGGCCTGGGTGCTCGAGGCGCTGGTGCGCGGCGAGGTGGTCAACCAGATCAGCGTTCCGGATGACGTGGCAGTGCCGGCCAGGGTCGCGCTCGAACGCATGCTCGCGGCCAGGCCCGGCGTCACCGCCGCTCAGGTGATCGGCGACTGATCGTGGGAAGTGTCATCGTCGTCGGCACCGGGATCGCGGGGCTCGTCGCAGCCCTCGAGGCGAGCCGTAGCCACGACGTCACCCTGGTGACGAAGTGGGAACTCGCCGAGAGCAACACCAAATACGCCCAGGGCGGCATCGCCGCGGCACTCTTCGACGACGACAGCGTCGAATCGCACATCGATGACACCCTGCGGGCCGGCGCTGGGCTCAACTCGCATCGCGCGGTCGAGGTGCTCTGCACCGAAGGGCCGGATCGGGTCAGGGATCTCATCCGCCTCGGTGTCGCCTTCGACAGGGAACACGGCGAACTCGCCCGCGGTCGTGAGGCCGCCCATTCCCGTTCTCGCATCCTGCACGCCGGCGGAGACGCCACCGGCGCGGCGATCGAGGCCGCACTCGTTCTCGCCGTGCGGGAATCGGCCGCGCGCGTCATCGAATATGCCTTCGTCACAGACCTCGTTGTGAGCGACGGCCGAGTCGTCGGAGTGGATGTCATCGCACCGGCCGTCGGCGCGCGCAGGCTCGAAGCGGACTCTGTCATCCTTGCCAGTGGTGGCGCGGGCCAGCTCTACCGGCACACCACCAATCCCATCGTTACGACCGGTGATGGTGCCGCGGCTGCTCTTCGCGCCGGAGCGGTGCTCAGCGATGTGGAGTTCTACCAGTTCCACCCCACCTCGCTCGCCGTCCCCGGTAACTTCCTCATCTCGGAGGCGGTGCGCGGCGAGGGGGCGATGATTCTCGATGCCGACGGTCGTCGATTCATGACGGATTGGCATCCGGACGGCGAACTCGCCCCGCGGGATGTGGTCGCCCGCGGGATCGCCCGACAGATGGCCGCGCAGGGCGGCACACCCGTTCTCCTCGACGCGACCGCTCTCGGCGCCGAGTTTCTCGCCGAACGCTTCCCGGGCATCACCAGGGTCTGCCATGAGTACGGGCTCGAGTGGGGGAGCGAACCCATCCCGGTCACGCCGGCAGCCCACTACTGGATGGGCGGCGTGCGCACCGACGAGTGGGGACGCACTTCGCTTCCGGGTCTCTTCGCCGTCGGAGAGGTCGCCTGTACCGGGGTGCACGGAGCCAACCGGCTGGCATCCAACTCGCTGCTCGAATCCCTGGTCTTCGCCTGGCGTTCGGTCGGCATGCTCGACCAGCCGTGGCCCGATGCCGCCGTGCTCGACGATTCGATGCCACCGGAGCCGCTCGACACCCCAGTCGACCCGACAGAGCTGTTCACGCGGCTCGAGCTGCAGCAGCTCATGTGGGACGAGGCCGGACTGTTCCGCAGCGGTGAGCAACTCCAGCATGCGGCAGAGCAGCTCGCCCATTGGATTCCCGACGGGTCCGGTACCGTCACGGCGCAGGAGAACGCCAACCTCCTCGAGCTCTCCCGCGTGATCGTGCAGGCCGCACTCGCGCGCGAAGAGTCCCGCGGGGCGCACTACCGATCCGATTTCCCCGCCACCAGGCCGCAGCTCGCCCGCCACCTCGGATGGGCGCAGCTCCAACCGGCAAGAAAGGTCACCGTCTCATGCTGACCGACCAGCACATCCTTCCCGTCGTCCGTGCCGCCCTGATCGAGGATGCACCGTGGGGCGACATCACCTCGGAGAACCTCATTCCCGTCGAGGCTGTGGCCACGGCACGCCTGGTCGCTCGTGAGCCGGGCGTGCTCAGCGGGGGAGAGGTTTTCGCGGCCGCCATGAGGCTCACCAGTGAAGCAATCGCGGTGACGGTGTTCGTCGCCGACGGCGAAGAGTTCGAGCGCGGGACGATGCTCGCGGAAGTCTCCGGTCCGGCGCGGGCGGTACTTCAGGCGGAGCGCGTTGCGCTCAACTTCGTGCAGCGGATGTCCGGAATCGCCACGCTTACGGCCCGGTACGTCGCGGAGGTGGCAGACACGCGTGCCCGCATCGTCGACACCCGTAAGACCACTCCCGGACTACGCCAGTTCGAGCGCCACGCAGTGCGCTCCGGGGGCGGCAACAACCACCGCTTTTCGCTCTCCGACGCCGTGATGGCGAAAGACAACCACCTCGCCGTGCTGACCGCGGGAGGCCGCGACCTCACCGAGGCACTCCTCGAGGTACGTGACAGACTGTCGCACACCACCCATCTCGAGGTCGAGGTCGATCGTATCGACCAGATCGAGCCGGTGCTGGCCGCAGGGATCGACACCATCATGCTCGACAATTTCAGCCTCGCGCAGTTGCGGGAAGGGGTCGCACTCGTCGCCGGACGCGCTCTCGTGGAAGCCAGCGGTTCGGTCAACCTCGACACCGTTGGCGACATCGCCCGCACCGGTGTCGACATCATCTCGGTGGGAGCGCTCACGCACAGCGTCCGCTCGCTCGACCTCGGACTGGACATCGACCTGGACGCGGCGTGATCTACCTCGACAACGCCGCGACCACCCCGGTTCGCCGTGAAGTGCTCGAGGCGATGTGGCCCCATCTCACCGGGGATTTCGGCAATCCGTCCAGTCATCACGAGGTGGGTGAGTCCGCGGCGCGAGCGCTTGCCGGGGCGCGCTCGGCGGTGGCGTCCGCGCTCGAGTGCCGGGCATCCGAAGTCATCTTCACGGCTGGAGGCACCGAGTCCGACAATCTCGCCATCAAAGGGATTGCGCTGGCCGCCCCCCGCGGCAGGCATATCCTCACCACCGCCATCGAACACGAGGCGGTGCTGGAGAGTTGTGACTATCTGTGCCGATTCCACGACTTCGAGATCGAGTTCTTACCTCTCGACAACTCAGGACTGGTCGACCCGGTCGATGTCGCGCGGCTGCTGCGTCCCGACACGACTCTCGTCACGATCATGCATGCCAACAACGAGATCGGTACGGTGCAGCCCATCGCTGAGATCGCCGAACTGACCAGGGCCGCAGGTGTGCCGTTCCATACGGATGCCGTCCAATCCGCGGGTTGGCTCGAGCTCGGACTGCGTACGCTCGGCGTCGATGCGATCAGCGTCTCCGGGCACAAACTCGGGGCACCCAAGGGGATCGGGGTGCTGGCGATCCGCACTGCTGTCGCACTCGAACCGCTGCTGCACGGCGGTGGGCAGGAGCGAGGGCACCGCTCCGGAACCGAGAACGTCGCCGGCGCTGTCGGCCTTGCCACAGCGCTGAAACTATCGACCCATTCGACGGACAAGGTCGCCGCCGTTGCTCGCATTCGCGACATCGTGATCGATGGCGTGCTGGCTGTCGTACCGGAGGCTTTCCTGACCGGTTCGCGCGATTCACGGCTCCCGTCGCACGCGTCCTTCTGCTTTCCCGGTACCAGCGGCGAGGCCGTGCTGCTGGAGCTGGAGCGGCATGGCATCGTCTGCTCGAGCGGTTCAGCGTGTGCTGCGGGCAGCGATGACCCATCCCACGTACTGATCGCACTCGGCATTCCACCCGAGGTTGCCACGACGGCGGTGCGCTTCACCCTCGACACCACCACGACCGAGGCCGATGCCGGCGAGGTCGTTGCCTGCGTCGCCGGGGCGGTCGCGGCCCTCCACTCCCGCGCCTCGTAACTCGCCCGGCTGCCCGGCAGCGCCTTCGCGCTCGCCTCGCGCCCTCCAATCAGCGCCCACCGCCTGTTCTCCTCCCGCTTCCGTGTTCCGTCAGCTCCTCGGTTCCTCGGTTGCTCGGTTCCTCGGTTCCACGGTTCCTTTCGGAAATTCAGGACATCGCGCACTCACCATCGGCGATCGGCAGGCGCCCACTGATCGCGGCAGTCGCGCCTGTCGCGCATGTCCTGAATTTCCAACGACGGGAGGGCTATTTCGCCCGCAGGACTTCGTGCCCGGACGGAGTCTGCGACCGCCATCGTCCGCGCAGGTGGTCTGCGACCGCCCGATAGACTCGAATCTACTTTTCGACCGCGCATCCAGCACGGCTGACCTTTGGAGTTTTCGTGGCCAACGCCTCCCCACTCGATCCCGTCATCAACCTGGCGAAACGTCGCGGTTTTGTCTTCCAATCGGGGGAGATCTATGGCGGCTCGCGTTCCGCCTGGGACTACGGGCCGCTCGGCACGGCGCTCAAGGAGAACATCAAGCGCCAGTGGTGGCAGTTCATGGTGCAGGGCCGCGACGACATCGTGGGCATCGACTCTGCCGTCATCCTCCCGCGCAAGGTCTGGGAATCATCCGGGCACGTTGAGGTCTTCAGCGATCCGCTCGTCGAGTCCCTGTACACGCACAAGCGTTATCGCGCCGACCACCTGCTCGAGGCATACGAGGAGAAGCACGGGCATCCGCCGGAGAACGGGCTGGCCGACATTAAGGATCCCGACACCGGCCAACCCGGCTCGTGGACCGAGCCGCAGAACTTCTCCGGCCTGCTGAAGACCTTCCTCGGCCCTGTCGACAACGAGGAGGGACTGAACTATCTTCGTCCAGAGACCGCGCAGGGCATCTTCGTCAATTTTGCCAACGTTCTGGGTTCCGCGCGCATGAAGCCACCTTTCGGCATCGCCCAGATCGGCAAGAGCTTCCGCAACGAGATCACGCCCGGAAATTTCATTTTCCGCACGCGCGAGTTCGAGCAGATGGAGATGGAATTCTTCGTCAAAGAGGGTACCGACGAGCAGTGGCACCAGTATTGGATCGATGCCTCGCTGAAGTGGTATACAGACCTCGGCATAGACCCGGAGAACCTCCGACTCTACGAACACCCCACGGAGAAACTCTCCCACTACTCCAAGCGCACTGTCGACGTCGAGTACCGCTTCCGGTTCGCGGGTAGCGAGTGGGGCGAGCTGATGGGGGTGGCGAACCGCACTGACTTCGACCTCAAGACACACTCCGCGGCATCCGGTGTCGATCTGTCCTACTTCGATCAGACGACGAACGAGCGCTGGGTTCCCTTCGTGATCGAGCCGGCGTTCGGCCTGACCCGCGCTCTGATGGCATTCCTTGTCGACGCGTATCACGAGGATGAGGCACCGAACACGAAGGGCGGGGTCGACAAGCGCACGGTGTTGCGCCTCGATCGTCGGCTTTCGCCGATCAAAGTAGCTGTGCTGCCACTGTCGCGAAATGAACAGCTTTCACCGGTTGCTCGCGAGGTCGCGGCCGACCTGCGCAAATACTGGAACATCGACTTCGACGACGCGGGCGCCATTGGACGCCGCTACCGCCGCCAGGACGAGATCGGCACGCCGTTCTGCATCACCGTCGATTTCGACACCCTGGACGACAAGGCCGTGACTGTGCGAGAGCGCGATTCGATGGCCCAGGAGCGCGTATCACTCGATCGCTTGCGCGGCTACCTGGCCGAGCAGCTGCTGGGGGCATAGGGCGCCAGGCTTCGCCGACTCGTCTCGTCTCGCGAGGCCCATTTCTTTCGGAAATTCAGGACTTCGGTGTCATCGATGTGGGCTGGGACCAATGATGACGGGGATTGGTGAATCCCGGCTACGCGATATTCCTGAATTTCCGAAGTGGCGGCCCAGGTTGCTGGTCCTGCACAGGCATGCATGTTGGCTGCGTATGCACTGATTCTGAGTCTGGCGTTCGTCGCGATTGAACGAGAGTCATTCTCGTTCGATGCGTGATGTAGCCGAACTCGTGAATTCGCTGGGTGGTTTTGCCCAGAAACAGCAGTTGGTGGCGCGTGGAGTGAGAGATCTCGACCTCACGCGAGCGGTCAGGGACGGTACAGCCAGTCGGGCTAGGCAGGGCTGGTACACGACGCTTCCGGGAACGGATCCTCGGGTGCGAGCCGTGCGCGTCGGTGGCAGGCTGACCGGAATTTCGGCGGTGATTCAGGCGGGCGGATGGGTTCTTGGTGATCATCCACTGCACGTTTCCGTTCCGGACAACGCAGCCCGGCTGCGGTCACAGCACAATCGTCGTGTGGCGTTCAATACTGAGGCACCCAGAGGGGTGGTGCTCCACTGGGACGGCATCTCTGTGGGCGAGCGAGGGGATGTCGCATCCGTCGGTATTCTGGACGCGCTCTATCGGGTGGTACTCGATGAGAGTCTTGAGACTTCGGTGGCCGCACTCGACTGGGCGTTGCGCGGAAACATCATTGATCGGATCGACTTCGAATCGCTCGTGCTCCGGCTTCCCGAGGATTACCGGTACCTCAGCGAATGGGCAGACGAGTACTGCGACAGTTTGCCTGAGAGCCTTTCTCGCACTCGACTGCGATTGCGTGGGCACTCGGTCCGGTCGCAGGTGTCGATCGGTGCCGCTCGTCAGATAGACCTGCTGGTCGACAGCTGTGTCGCGGTTGAGGTAGACGGCGAGGAGACCCACTTCACCCGTTTCGATAAGGATCGCCGCAAGGACGTGAAAATCACGATAGAAAAGCTCTATTCCTTCCGCCCGACCGCCCGAATGGTGTTCTACGAGTGGGATTCGGTGCTGCTGGCGATCGAGACAGCCATCTCCGTCCACAAATTCGCCTCCTCGATCGGAAATTCAGGACACGCGACTTCCCGACCGGTGAGAGTGCCCGGAAACAGGCTGCGAGCGCGAAGACGAGTCACCCAAACTCCTGAATTTCCGAAAGGGGGTGGGAATAGGCGGCGACGGGCGGCGTTGCACCAAGAGTGAGTGAACCAATCAAGGTGGACATCTGGTCCGACGTACAGTGCCCGTGGTGTTACATCGGCAAGCGCAAGTTTGAGGCGGGTGCCGAAGCATTCGGCGGCGAGGTGGAGATCGAGTACCACTCATTCGAGCTCGCGCCGGACACCCCGGTGGACTTCGAGGGCACCCCGATCGACTATCTGAGCCAGCACAAGGGCGTGCCCGTCGATCAGGCCGAGCAGATGCTTGCGCGGGTCTCCGGCATCGCGCAGGCCGTCGGGCTCGACTACGACTACGACCACGTCCACCAGACCAACACGGTGAAGGCGCACGAGCTCATCCACTACGCCAAGTCGAAGGGGCGACAGCTCGAGATGAAGGAGCGGCTGCTCAAGGCATACTTCATCAACGGCGAGCATGTCGGCCGCATCGGCGATCTCGCTGACATCGCCGCAGAGATCGGCTTCGACCGAGCGGATGTGGTGCGTGCGCTCGAGTCCAACGAGTTTCTCGCCGAGGTGAAGGCGGATGTGGCCCTCGCGGGTGAGTACGGCATCCAGGGCGTCCCATTCTTCGTCATCGACGGTAAGTACGGTGTGTCAGGGGCACAGGAGGCGGAGACCTTTGCTAACGTGCTCACGCAGGTGCGCGGTGAGAGAGAGGCCATCCAGTGACGGATGCCAAGACGAAGCCGCTTCAGATCATTGGCGACCCAAACGCAGCGGCCTGCGATGGTGATTTTTGCGAGATCCCCGACCATCACGAGCAGACTGCAGTGAACCACCGACTCGATGAAGACGCGGTATGACGCCAGATCTTAAAACAGGGGTATTGACCAGGGCGTGACCTATCCCCTATTTTGGGCACATCAGCCGTCGCCGCACGTTGAGATCGGCCCCCGATTGCGATCTCGACAACCGGGCTTTTCGTCGACAGACGATGCTCTTGCCGAAAGGGTGAAGCGCCGCTGCCAACCTGCATGCCCAGCCTAGGAAACCCGATGCCCGTGGCACCGTTCTCGAACGCACTTACCCTGACATCCGAGATGTCGACGACTCCTGTCGTCGGCTCTGGGGCAATGGCGTCTGCGACCGCTGATCTCCAGGTTTCCTTCGTCAACCTCATGCCGGTGATCGGATGCGAAACGGAGACAGGGCGCCGTCGTTTCGCATGCTGGGGAATGCCGCACCATCCCCGGCCGCATGCCGCAGATCCTCACTCGCGAAGAACCGCTGACTCCGAGCCTCACGGCCGGATAACCCGCATGGCTGCAATCGCCGTCGTGTCGAGCATTCTTTCCGTCACAGAACCGCGTTTTTCCCCAACGGTGCAGGAGTGTCCCCGATTCATGATCGGGAACACCCTGCACCTCGAGCACACCTAGACCCCCAGAGTTCTGCCGGGGTCGGTGACGAAATCGGGAATCACCGCCCCCGGCAGGCGTTAGCGCTCAATTACCGATGTCGGCCACTGTTGCCGCGTAGGCAGCGATGAGCGCGTCGGCGTCCACGAAGGCGCTGTAGCCGTGGGCTCCTGCGCCCACGGCGATGCGAGCGCCCACGATGGCCGAATCCGCGTAGATCGGCCACGGTGTGCTGCTGCCGAGTGGGGTGATGGTCCCGCGCTCGTAGCCGGTCGCTTCGAGCGCGAGCTCCGGCGACGGCAGCGACAGTTTGTTGACACCGACGGCGGCGCGCAGCATCGGCCAGGAGATCTGTTTGTCGCCCGGGATCAGCGCGAACAGGTACTCGTTCGGCGCACCCTTCGGCGTGTGCTTGCGCACGACGAGGGTTTTCACGATGTCCCTGGCGGAGAGCCCGAGCATGGCCGCTGCCTGCTCGAGTGAGTCGGCAGCTGGACGCTCGACTATCTCCACCTCGAGGTGGCGAGTTGCGGCATCCGCCTCGACTCTGGCGCGTCCTTCGGGTGAGGTCATCTGATCGGGGGCTTTCTGCGAGAATCGAGGGGTGACCATGACCGCCGCCCCAGCCCAGAGCTTACAGATCGGGCCCATCGCTCTTGATGTGCCCGTGGTACTCGCACCCATGGCGGGGATCACCAACACAGCTTTTCGTCGGCTGTGCCGTGAGTTCGGCGCCGGTCTCTACGTCTCCGAGATGATCACCAGTCGCGCACTTGTGGAGCGCACCGAGGGTTCGATGCGTCTCATCAAGCACCACGAATCGGAGACGCCGCGCAGCATCCAGCTCTACGGTGTTGACCCGAAGACAGTCGCCGAGGCTGTCACCATGCTGGTAGCCGAGGACCGCGCCGATCACATCGATCTGAACTTCGGATGCCCCGTGCCGAAGGTCACACGCAAGGGCGGGGGAGCCGCGCTCCCGTGGAAGCTCGACCTCTTCCAGGACATCGTGGAGCAGGCAGTGCAGGCCGCCGGACCACTTCCGCTCACCGTCAAGATGCGCAAGGGCATCGATTCCGACCACCTCACCTACCTCGAGGCGGCGCGCATCGCTGAGGGCGCCGGTGTGGCGAGTATCGCGCTGCACGCACGCACGGCGTCCGAGTTCTACAGCGGTCACGCCGACTGGTCAGCCATCGCGCGCCTGAAGGAGTCAGTGACGACTGTTCCGGTGCTCGGCAACGGCGACATCTGGTCGGGTGCAGACGCCATCCGCATGGTCGAAGAGACCGGATGCGACGGGGTCGTCGTCGGTCGCGGCTGCCTTGGGCGGCCGTGGCTGTTCGGCGATCTCGCTGCGGCCTTCCGCGGAGAGGCGCACATCGCGCAGCCCAGCCTCGGCACCGTCGCCGCCACGCTCAAGCGCCACACCGAGCTGTTGGTGGACTTTTTCGACGGCGACGAGGATCATGCCTGCCGCGACATCCGCAAGCACATCGCCTGGTATTTCAAGGGCTACCCGGTCGGCGGCGAACTTCGTGCGAGCCTCGCGACCGTGAAGAGCCTGCAGCAGATGGACGATCTGCTCGGCACTCTCGACTGGGAGCAGCCGTACCCCGGCGAGGCCGCAGAGGGACCGCGAGGTCGTGCCGGCACGCCAAAGCGTCCGTCGCTGCCCGACGGTTGGCTGCTCAGCCGCGAACTGGCAGACACCCACCGCGCGGAACTCGCCGAGGCAGAACTGAGCCACAGTGGCGGATAGTACTGGCGGCTATGGCGAGCACGACACCGCTCGCTGGTTTCCGGAAGAGCACTCCAGCCGCCGCAGCGATTTCGCGCGCGATCGTGCTCGCCTGCTGCACTCGAGTGCGCTGCGCAGGCTGGCCGCTAAGACCCAGGTGCTGAGTCCCGCGGCAGGACTCGACTTCGCCCGCAACCGACTCACCCATTCCCTCGAGGTTGCCCAGGTTGGCCGCGAGCTGGCCACGAGCCTCGGACTCGACCCGGATGTCGTGGACACCGCCTGCCTCGCCCACGACCTCGGGCATCCGCCTTTCGGCCACAACGGGGAGCGCGCCCTCAGCAGTTGGGCGACTGATATCGGCGGGTTCGAAGGCAACGCGCAGACCCTGCGGCTGCTCACCCGCATCGAGCCGAAGGTGTTCGGACCCGACGGACGCAGTTACGGCCTCAACCTCACTCGCGCCAGCCTCGACGCCAGCTGCAAATATCCGTGGCCCGACACCTCGGCTGTGGACGATCCGAGCGGTCGCGCCAAATTCGGCTTCTACGCCGACGACATCGCTGCGTTCCGCTGGCTGCGTGACGGTGCGCCAGAGCGGCGGCTCTGCATCGAGGCGCAGGTGATGGACCTCTCCGACGACATCGGCTACTCCGTGCACGACTTCGAGGATGCGGTGGTCAGCGGTTACATCGACGTGCGCGCCCTCGGTGCCAGGGTGAACCACGACGAGCTTGTCGATTCGATGTTCTCCTGGATCGGCGGTGAGCTGGACCACGACGAGCTGATCGGAGCCTTCGACAGGTTGGACTCGCTCGACATCTGGCTCGACGACTGGGATGGCAGCCGTGTCTCCCACGGACGTCTCAAGAACCTCACTTCGCAGCTCATCGGCCGGTTTGCCGGAGCCGCGGTGCAGGCTACACGTCGCGAGCAGGGGGAGGGCAGCCTCATCCGTTTTGCCGCCGACATCATCGTGCCGCGCCAGATCCAGGCCGAGATCGCCGTGCTCAAGGGCATCGTCGCCGCGTTCGTCATGTCGAAGAACACCCGGCAGCCGATCTATCGGCAGCAGCGCGAAGTGCTCACCGAGCTGGCAGACACCCTGCTCGACCGAGGACCCGATTCGCTCGATCCCGGGTTCGCGGCCGATTGGCGTGAGGCGACGACGGATGCCGGACGCAAGCGCGCCGTCGTCGACCAGGTCGCATCGCTCACCGACCAGTCGGCGATGGCCTGGCACGATCGCCTCGGCAGCTGATCGTTTTCTAGCCCCGCTTCTCTGCCTCGCCCTGCTCCCCGTGGCTGAGATAGAACCTCGGCGAGCCGATGATTGGCAGTTGCAGCCACATCGGCACCTTCGCGAGGAAGCCGAGGTAGAAGAAGACCAGCACGCACAGCGCGTCGATTCCTGCACCGATCCAGAACCATGTCCAGATCTCCATCAACTGCCCGGTGACGCCGAGCGCCATTCCGACGATGAGCAGCGCCCCGGCCCAACCGCCGTAGCGATGAAGGGAACTGCCGCCGAGCCACGCGGCGATGAGCAGCGGAAGGCCGATCCCGCCGATCAATACACCGATGGCCAGCGGCTCGACCCAGGCAGGGGCGTCGTCTCCACCGATGGCCCCGACCGCGAACGCGCCGCCGATGCAGGCGAGCATCACGATGATGAGGACCCCGGTCATGCGGTTGATGAAGACCATGCTGTAGCGGTAGCCGGTGGGGAATTTGCCCGTGGCGTCCGCCACTTCGCGCACGCCGTGCCTCGGTGGATTACCGCGGCTCCCGCTTCGCGCTGAGTTTCCCGCCACCGTCATCGCCCCTCCGACTGGAATCCGCCCAGCCTAACTTCCCCGGAGCGGTTCCGCCGCCAGCGCGCGTCGACCCACCCCTTTCGGAAATTCAGGAGATCGGTAGCGGTTGTCGAAAACAGGCCCGGCATCACGGGGGTGCCAGCACCGTACACAACCAATCTCCTGAATTTCCGAAAGGGGTGGGGCGGAACGCACGGGAGCTGAGCGACGAACGATTCACAGCCGGTCCGCACCGTCGGTCGGGCAACTTAGAATTTGACTGTGCCCGGCCTCATTCGACGAAACGATATCGACGAGGTTCGCGCGCGGATCAACATCGCCGACATTGTCGGTGACTACGTCACGCTCAAGGGCGCAGGCGTCGGTTCCCTCAAAGGTCTCTGTCCATTCCATGACGAGCGCAGTCCGAGCTTCCACGTGCGTCCGCAGGTTGGTCGCTATCACTGCTTCGGATGCGGCGAAGACGGTGACGTGTTCAGCTTCCTGCAGAAGATGGACCACACCACCTTCACCGAGGCCGTCGAACGGATGGCCGCCCGTATCGGCTTCGAGCTGCACTACGAGGACGGCGGACAGGCCAACAGCGATCACGGTAACCGCGCACGTATCCTCGGCGCGAACCAGGCCGCCGCAGACTTCTTCGTCGCCCAGCTGGCGACACCGGAGGCCGAGCCCGGCCGCAAGTTCCTCGGTGAGCGCGGCTTCGATCCATTGGCGGCGCAGCGTTTCGGCATCGGCTTCGCGCCCAAGAGTTACGACGCGCTGAGCAAGCACCTGAAGACGCTGGGCTACAGTGAGGCCGAACTCCTGGCTGCAGGCCTCGTCGGGCAGGGGGACCGCGGCACCTACGATCGCTTTCGTGGCCGCCTAGTCTGGCCTATCCGCGACGTCACTGGACAGACCCTGGGTTTCGGCGCGCGCAGACTCCTGGATGACGACCAGGGCCCCAAATACCTCAACACGCCGGAGACGGCGGTGTACCACAAGTCGCAGGTGCTCTACGGACTGGACCTCGCCAAACGTGACATCTCACGTGGTCGCCAGGTTGTCGTGGTCGAGGGATACACCGACGTGATGGCCTGCCATCTCGCCGGCATCACGACGGCGGTGGCGACCTGTGGCACGGCATTCGGCGTGGAGCACATCAAGATCATCCGCCGGGTGCTCGGAGACGTCGAGAATGCGGATTCCCGCGGCGTCGGCGAAGTGGTCTTCACCTTCGACCCCGACGAGGCAGGCCAGAAGGCCGCGAGCCGCGCGTTCAGCGAGGAGCAGCGTTTCGCCGCACAGACTTTCGTGGCCGTCGCCCCCGACGGGCTCGATCCGTGCGATCTGCGCCTGAACCGCGGTGACGATGCCGTGCGACGCCTGATCCAGTCCAAGAAGCCGATGTTCGAGTTCATGATCCGCCGAGCGCTCACCGCCCACAACCTCGACACCGTCGAGGGGCGCGTCGCGGCACTGCGGGCTGCCGCACCGGTGGTCGCCGGCATCCGCGACCAGGCGCTCAACGTGGGTTACGTACGCAACCTTGCTGGCTGGCTGGGCATGGATCCCACCGAGGTGGGGAGGGCGGTGGCATCCGCGCGGGGTAAGGCCCCTGAGCAGCCGACCAACCGCCACGTCGCGACCGGTCAGGAGCCGCCACAGCAGCCCCAGGAGCAGGGGCCGTCGCTCGTGCATCTGCCGACGGATCCTGCGACCAGGCTGGAACGGGATGCGCTGATGGCGATCCTCCAACAGCCGGAAGCCGTCGGCAAAGAACTCGTCGACAGGGCAAGCCAGGTGAGCTACTCCAACGCGACGCTGGCTGTCGTGCGGGACGGCATCGCGGTGAGCATGGAGGCCTTTGCGAAAGCCGGATGGCTCGAGAAGGTCACTTTGGAGGTGCCTGGCCCGTTCGCCACTTTGGTGCGAGAACTCGGGCTCGCCCCCTTGCCGGAGAAGCCCAACCGTGATCTCTCGATCTACTGCAAGGCGGTGGTCGTTGACATCATCGAGCGCGACCTGCTGCGCCGCAAAGCGGAACTTCTCGGCCAGATGCAGCGCACTGACAGCGCCGCTGAACCCGAGAAGTACCGGGCCGTGCAGGTGGAGATCGTGCGGATCGAGGCGGAGCGGCGGGCCCTGCGCACCGAGTAGGCCGGTTGTTGCAGATACGTAAACATTGTTCGCATCGAACTTCTCGATGCGTCCCGCTGTCGTTTTTTGTGTTACCAAGGACACATACAGCAGTGCGTGGTCCGTATATCGTGCGGACCACTGTGTTTTTTCACGAGAGAGGCAAACGGATATGACATCCGCATCCACGATTCGCAAGCGAACGCTTGCCGTGCTCGGTGGCACCGCCATCGCAGCACTCACCCTCGCCGGTTGCTCCGGTGGTGGTGGAGCCACCACCGGGTCGAAGCCGCTGACCATCGGAACCACCGACAAGGTCACAGTGCTCGACCCAGCCGGTTCTTACGACAACGGTTCCTTTGCAGTGCAGAACCAGGTTTTCCCGTTCCTGTACAACACCCCGTACGGAAGCCCCGATGTACAGCCAGACATCGCTGCGTCCGGCGACTTCACGTCGCCTACCGCCTTCACGGTGAAGCTCAAGCCCGGCCTCAAGTTCGCGAACGGCCACGACCTCACCTCCTCCGACGTCAAATTCACCTTCGACCGCGACCTCAAGATCGCGGATGCCAACGGCCCGTCGTCACTGCTGTACAACCTCGCGAGCGTCGATGCTCCCGACAAGACGACGGTGGTCTTCAACCTGAAGACAGCCAACGACCAGGTCTTCAAGCAGATACTGTCGAGCCCGGCCGGCCCGATCGTCGATGAAGAAGTCTTCCCTGCCGACAAGCTGGCGACCGACCAGGAGATTGTCAAGGCTCACGCCTTCGCCGGTCAGTACGACATCACGAGTTACGACTTCAACAATCTGATCGCCTACAAGGCCAACCCCAACTACGACGGCGTTCTCGGCAAGGCCAAGACCGATATCGTCAACGTCAAGTACTACGCGTCGCAGTCGAACCTGAAGCTCGACGTGCAGAAGGGCAACATCGATGTGGCGTTCCGTAGCCTGTCGCCCACCGACGTCGCGAACCTGGAGAAAGACAGCAAGGTGACCGTGTATCACGGCCCCGGTGGAGAGATCCGCTACTTCGTCTTCAACTTCCAGACCCAGCCATTCGGTACGAAGACCGCGGATGCCGACCCGGCCAAGGCTCTCGCCGTACGCCAGGCGGCTGCCGACCTCGTCGACCGCGACGCGCTCGCCAAGAACGTCTACAAGGGCACCTACTCGCCGCTGTACTCCTACGTGCCTGACGGCCTGACCGGAGCCACCACGGTGCTCAAGGACCTGTACGGCAACGGAAAGGGCGGCCCGGACGCCGGCAAGGCGAAGAAGGCCCTTGCGGATGCCGGAGTCACGACCCCGGTCAAGATCGACCTGCAGTACAACACCGACCACTACGGTGAGTCATCCAGCGACGAGTATGCGGCCATCAAGAGCCAGCTCGAAGCCGGCGGACTCTTCACGGTGAACTTGCAGTCGACCGAGTACGTGCAGTACTCGAAGGACCGTAAGGCAGGCGTTTACTCGGTGTTCCAGCTCGGCTGGTTCCCCGACTACTCCGACGCGGACAACTACCTCACGCCGTTCTTCTACAACCCGACCGACAAGGAGGCGTTCATCATCAACCACTATGACGACCCCGCCGTCGACGCGCTGATTCTCAAGCAGGGTGTGACGAGCGATAAGGCTGAGCGTGCGAAGCTCATCGAGGAGATCCAGGCGAAGGTCGCAGCCCAGCTGCCGACAGTCCCGCTGCTCCAGGGCGACCAGGTTGCCGTCGCGGTCAAGGGTGTCTCCGGTGTGAAGGACACGCTCGACGCCTCCTTCAAGTTCCGCTATGCGGCGCTTTCCAAGGGCTGAGTGTCACACGGTTAGAATTTCCTCACCGCGCAACGGGGGCGACCCACACTTTCGTGTGGGTCGCCCCTCGCGTGTGAGACATCAGAACGATTGGGCACAATGACGACAACCGCCGCTGAGGTGACGACGCCTCCTGGCGCACCCGAACAGAAGTCTCGCTCGAAGGTTCGCGGCGGCGGACTCGGGCGCTACATCCTCATCCGTTTTCTGCTGATCTTCCCGACGGTCTTCATCCTGGTCACGCTGGTCTTCCTGCTCATGCGCACGATCGGCGACCCGATCACCGCCTCGCTCGGCGGTCGGCTGAACGCCGAACAGTTGCAGGAGCGCATCCACGCCGCCGGCTACGACCGCCCGGTTATCGTGCAGTACGTCGAATACCTCGGTCAGATCTTCACCGGAAACTTCGGCACCACCATCAGCGACAACCGTCCGATCAGCACGGTTCTGCTCACCTACGGGGGAGCGACCCTCGAACTCGCGGTGTATGCCCTCATCGTCGCGTTCATCGTCGGAATCCCTCTCGGCATGCTCGCGGCCTATCTGCGCGACAGGTGGCCGGATGCGGTACTTCGGGTGCTCGCGATCCTCTTCTATGCCACTCCGGTCTTCTTCGCCGGGCTGCTGCTCAAGCTCGTCTTCGGCGTCTGGCTCGGCGTTCTGCCCATTGCCGGACGTGCCACAACCAGTACCGAGCTCCAGATGCAGTTGCTACCGAACAAGACCGGTATCTACCTCATCGACGCCCTGCAGATCGGCGACCCGGCCATCATCGGCGACGTGCTCTCGCACGCAGTGCTCCCGGCTATCGCGCTCGGGCTGCTCACCGCAGGCGTGTTCCTGCGACTGGTGCGCACCAACGTGATCGGAACCCTGTCGGCCGACTATGTGGATGCGGCACGGTCCCGCGGCGTCAGCGAGTTTCGTCTCGTACGCAAACACGCCTACAAGCCGGCGCTCATCCCGATCATCACCGTCATCGGCCTGCAGATCGCCCTCCTTCTCGGTGGCGCGGTGCTCACCGAGACCACTTTCGAGTGGAAGGGCCTCGGCTTCATGCTGGCGCAGTATCTCTCCGCCCGTGACTTCGTCGCGGTCCAGGGTATTGTCGCCCTGCTGGCCGTAATCGTGGCGATCACTAACTTCATCGTGGATATCGTCGCGGCGCTCATCGACCCGAGGGTGAGGTACTGACATGGCTTCGATTCCCGCTCCGCAGAAGCGTGGACTGCTGCGCCGGCTTCCGATCGTGCATCAGCTGAGGCAGAGTGTCGGCCTCCAACGCGGCATGCTCGTGGCCGGTCTCATCCTCACCGCCGCGTTCCTGCTGACGGCGATCTTCGCCCCGTTGCTCGCCCCGTACGGATTCTCCCAGCTGCGCGACAGCGCGGGTAATTTCGGCACCCAGTTGCCTCCGGGCGGCAAGCACCTGCTCGGCACGACGGTCGGCGGCTACGACGTGCTTTCGCGGGTGATCTGGGGTTCGCAGACGGCGGCCCTCGTGATCATCGTGGCGATCATCCTGTCGATCTTCATCGGCATCGCCATCGGCCTGATCTCCGGATACATCGGCGGCTGGCTCGACCGCGTGCTGGTGACCATCGGCGACGCCGTCTACGCATTTCCGAGCCTGCTGCTCGCGATCGTGATGTCGATAGTGATCTCCGGTGGACGGTCCGACCTCTTCGGCGGAATCCTCTCGGCGGCGATATCGATCACCGTCGTCTTCATCCCCCAGTATTTCCGGGTGATCAGGGCGGAGACGATCCGCATCAAGTCGGAGGCGTTCGTCGAGTCCGCAAAAGTGATCGGTGCCGGAAGCGGACGCATCATGTTCCGCCACATCCTGCGCAATGCGACCCGCACGCTTCCGCTGATCTTCACCCTCAACGCATCGGAGGCGATCCTGACGCTCGCCGGGCTCGGCTTCCTCGGGTTCGGCATCGAGCCGACCTCGGCCGCCGAGTGGGGTTACGATCTCAACAAGTCGATCTCGGATGTGACCAGCGGCATCTGGTGGACATCCGTCTTCCCCGGCCTCGCCATCGTGCTCGTCGTGCTCGGTATCACGCTGGTCGGCGAGAGCCTCAACGACCTCGCCGATCCGCGGTTGCGTACCAGGCGTCGCACCGCAGGCGAGGCACCATCCGTCGCCACGGAGTCAGCGATTCCCGGCGGAAGCCTCGATGTGGTCGGGCACGTCGATCAGCTGGAGGAACGTGCATGAGCAGTCTGGCGAAGGGCGAACAGGCGGTCGGCATCACCGATCTCACCGTGACGTTTGCGACCGATGGCGGGGATGTCCGCGCGGTCGACGGTGTCACGCTCTCGGTCAATGCGGGTGAAGTGCTCGCTATCGTAGGGGAGAGCGGCAGTGGCAAGACGGTCACCGCGAAGACCATCCTCGGACTGCTCCCGGAGACGGCGACCGCGACCGGCGCAGTGCTGCTCGGTCACGACAATGTCGTGACGATCAGCCACAAGCGGCTGCGCGAGATCCGCGGCACGAGCGCGGCAATGGTCTTCCAGGAGCCGTCGACAGCGCTCAATCCTGTCTACACCGTCGGCTGGCAGATCGCGGAGGGTCTGCGCGCCCACGGCAAGTACAGCCGCGCAGAGGCGAAGGCCAAGGCGATCGAGATCCTCGACAAGGTGGGCATTCCCGATGCTGAGCACCGGGTCAACTACTACCCGCACCAGTTCTCTGGCGGGCAGAAGCAGCGTGTCGTCATCGCGATGGCCCTCGTGCTCGATCCAGAGCTGATCGTGGCCGACGAGCCGACGACGGCACTCGACGTCACAGTGCAGGCAGAGATCCTTGACCTGCTGCGCCGCTGCCGTGATGAATTCAACGCCGCGATCGTACTCATCACCCACAACATGGGCGTGGTGGCTGACCTCGCCGACCGTGTCGCCGTGATGTACGAGGGCGAGGTGGTTGAGGAGGCGGATGTCACCAGCCTCTTCGGCAACCCCCAGCACGACTACACCAAGCGTCTGCTCGCGGCGGTGCCCTACCTGGGGTCCGGCACTGTCCACACGCGGGAACGGGCGGCGGAGCGTGCCCTCACCGTCTCCGAGCCTCTCGTCGTGGCGAAGAACCTCGAGATCGAGTACCCGGGCCGTCTCGGTCGCGGTGGCTTCCGGGCGGTCAACGGGGTCAGCTTCGAGATCGGCGCACGCGAGGTGCTCGGCCTGGTCGGCGAGAGCGGATCAGGCAAGACCACCATCGGTCGCGCCATCGGCGGACTCACCAGCATCACGGGTGGTTCCCTTACCGTGCTCGGTCAGGAGATGCTCCGGGTAAAGGAGCGCCAGTTCCGCCCCCTCCGGAGCGAGATCGGCTTTGTCTTCCAGGATCCGGCCACCAGTTTCAATCCGCTCCTGAGCATCGCCGAGTGCGTGGCAGAGCCATTGATCGTGCACGGCAAGGCGGGGGACGCCCGCGCCGCCCGGTCTCGCGTCGACGAGCTCCTCGAAGCAGTGCAGTTGCCCAAAGCCTTCGGAGACCGCTTCCCGCACGAACTGAGCGGCGGACAGCGCCAGCGGGCCTCGCTGGCCAGGGCCATTGCGCTCCAGCCGCGACTGTTGATCGCCGACGAGCCGACCAGCGCGCTCGACGTTTCCGTGCAGGCTCGCGTGCTCGAACTGTTCGCGGAGTTGCAGAAGGAATTCGGATTCGCCGCGCTCTTCATCAGCCATGACCTCGCTGTCGTCGACATCCTGGCCGACCGCATCGCCGTGCTCTACCGCGGTGAACTCGTCGAAGAGGGGACGGGGGCCGAGGTGCTCGGGGCGCCACAGCATCCGTACACGAAGCGTTTGCTCGCCTCCCTGCCGGTACCGAACCCGGCCGAGCAGGCGAAGCGCCGCGCCGAACTCCAACTGTTGAGGACCGAGGGCTAGCATGTCGTCCGTGGGGGACGGAGCGAACATCGTGAAGGCGCGGGACCTGTCGATCCACTACCGATCGAACGGCTCCAAGACCGGGTTTCTGGCGGTGCGCGGAATCACCCTCGACGTCACGCAGGGTGAGATTCTCGGGCTGGTGGGTGAGTCGGGCTCGGGAAAGTCGACCCTCGCCGAAACCATTGCGGGGCTGGCCGGCGGCGGCGGTCTGGGCGACGGAGTTCCGGAGATCTGCGGAGGTTCACTCGAGGTCTACGGCACGAAGGTGCGCGGCATCGGCAGGCGCAAGCGCGATCGACTCACAGTACGCATCGGGTTTCTTCCGCAGGATGCCGCAGAACGGCTGAGCCCGACGCTGACTGTGGCCGACAATGTGGCCGAGCCCATCTACATGCGCGACCGCCGCTTCAACGTGCGGGAGGCCACGGCCGCCGTCGCCACCGTCATCGACGCGATGCGTCTCCCACTCGGACTGATGAACAAGCTGCCCTACGAACTGAGCAGCGGCCAGCGCCAGCGTGTGGCTCTCGCCCGCGCCCTGATCCTCGAACCGACGCTTCTGGTGGCCGACGAGCCGACCAGGGGAGTGGACGCCTCGGTGCGCGACGGCGTGCTGGATTCGCTCAGGGACTTCCAGGCCCGTCGTGACTTCTCGGCGATCATCGTGAGCAGCGATCTCACCGTCGTCTCGCGTATTGCTCATCGTGTCGCCGTTCTGCAGCACGGTGTGGTCGTGGGCCTCGGACCGATCGACGACATCCTCACCGACCCGTACGATCCGTACCTCAAGGGACTTGCCAAGGCGCGGAGTCTCGGGAAAAAGAAGCTTGTCTGGCCTGAACCCGTCGGTAGTGTCGAGGTATGAGCGAGAAACTGTTCTGGGTCGGTGGCTATACAGCGACGATGGATGCCGAAGCCACCGGAATCGGCGTGGCGCGTGCGAGAGCCGATGGCAGCTTCGAATTTGTGCAGACCGCGGTCGAGACCTCGTCGCCATCCTTTCTGGCGGACGGCGTGGTCGACGGCATCGTCTATGCGGTGGACGAGGGCAATCGCCGGGTCGAGGCGTTCCGCCGAGAGGGGCTGCAGCTCCTGCACCAGGGCGGTCACGCTGTCAGCGGCACGTCGCCGTGCCACCTCAGCGTCGCGCCCGATTGGCTCTATGTGTCCAACTACGGCGACGGGTCGGTGGACGTCTTCCCGCTCGCCGCCGCGGGGGAGATCGGTCCACTTGCGCAGAGCCTCCAGGGCGTCGGGCGCGGCCCGCATAATACGCAGGACGGACCCCATGCGCACTCCACGCTGGTAACCGGGGAGAAGACGGTGCTGAGCGCAGATCTCGGCGCCGATCGCGTCTACGTGCACCGTCAGACGGATACCGGTCTCGAGCGCATCGGGTTCGGCGAGTTTCCGGCGGGAACCGGTCCACGTGACCTCCTCGCCGTCGAAGACCGGATCTATCTCCTCGGTGAGTTGGACGGTACGCTCTTCTCCCTCGACGCTCACGCCGGCATCGTGGCCCATGGCTCCTCGATCGCCGACTGGGTCGACGGGGACCACGCCGCCGCACTCGCGATCGATGCGTCCGGGCGATTCCTCTACACGGGGCTGCGTGGCTCCAACCGCGTGGCCGTGGCACGTGCCGACGACCTGAGCCCGCTGGCATCCGTTCCCACCGGCGGTGACTGGCCACGTCATCTCTGGGTTTCCGGCGACATCCTCTATGTGGCGAACCAGCTGTCGAGCACGGTGACGAGCTTCCGCATCGACCCTACGACGGGCATTCCGCAGCTGATCGGCGTCCCGGAACGCGTGCCGTCGCCGACCTATATCCTTCCGGCGCGGTGACTGACACGCAGGCGATTTGGTGCATCGGCATCCTTTGGTAAAGTAGCAAAGCTGTTTCAGCAATCCTCGATAGCTCAATTGGCAGAGCAGCCGGCTGTTAACCGGCAGGTTCTTGGTTCGAGTCCAAGTCGGGGAGCTCGATGGCCGCACGGGGCTCCACCCCCTGCGGCCTTCGTTTGTTTAATAACGGCTGTACTCCCCGGGGAGTAGCGCAGCGCTACCCCCGGGCGGATGCGGCGGCCAATGGGCGACAGTACGATCGATTCATGCCATACCGAGGTCGTTTCACCAGCGCGCGCTGGCACGACCGGTGGCAGGAACCGTGGGACGAGCGGATCGCTGCGCAGGGTCCGCCATGGCGGATGGGCCGCTGGGCAACCCTCTGGCTGCCGGTCGTGTTCTCGCTGGTCACGCAGATCCCGAGCGTGTTCTTCCGTTTTCGCCCCGGTAGCGGCCTCACCCATTCGGCCCAGTGGGACGACAAAGGCCGACTGCTTCTCAGTCTGATCATCGCGTTTATCGGACCATTGGCACTCATCGCCGCTCGCCGATTTCCCGGCCCGGTGGTGGCGATCACGGCTACGGCCGGTGGTGCAGACCTGCTGCTGTTCAGCAATTCCGATCACCCGCCATACGTCGCATTAGCCTTCGCCATCGTGTCGGCTGTCGTCCGTGGTGCGCGAGTCTGGGCCTGGATCTCGGTAGCCGCCGTGTGGGTGGCCACGCTCACCATCGCGATCATCCTCGGCACCGATCTCGCCCCGCCGCGCATCGCATCCATCACCTTCGGCGTGCTCATCGTGATGGGCATCGGAGAGGCGATCCGTACGCGGCGTGACAGATACGAGGAGATCTCCCGCCGGGTCGCCGAGCGCAAGCTCAACGAGGTGCAGGCGGAACGGGTACGCATCGCGCGCGAACTGCATGACGTTCTCGCGCACTCCCTGAGCCAGATCAACGTTCAGGCCGGCGTCGGACTGCACCTGATGGAGCGGCAGCCCGACAAGGCGAAGGAAGCCCTTGCCAGCATCAAGGAGTCGAGCAAGACAGCGCTGGACGAGGTGCGGTCCGTGCTCGGCATCCTGAGGGCTGAGGGCGGAGCGGACCCGAGCGCACCGTTGGTGCCGGAGCCCGACCTGTCGCGATTGGAAGGCCTTGTGGCATCCATGTCTGGCCAGGGCGTCGAGGTCGAGCTGGAGAATCAGATCACTTCGAACCCGCCGGCGGCTGCGCAGCTGGCCCTGTACCGCATCGCTCAGGAGTCCCTAACGAACGTGATCAGGCACGCGAACGCGACAAAGGCGAACGTCTTCCTGCGGGAAGAGGCGAGGGTCTACATCCTCACGGTCACCGACGACGGCGTCGGAGCCGCGTCGCAGTCCAAGAAGGATTCCGGCGGACGCGGCCTGCTCGGCATGCACGAGCGCGCCGAGCTCCTGGGCGGATCACTGCAGGCCAGCCCACTGCCGTACCGCGGTTTTCGCGTGACAGCCCGCATCCCCAGGCACACCGAGGAGACCACGGAATGATTCGCGTCGCTATCGCCGATGACCAGCAGTTGATCCGCGCGGGGTTCCGCTCGCTCCTCGAGGCGGAGCCGGACCTGGAGATCGTGGGGGAGGCCGGGACCGGAAAGGATGCGGTCGCTCTCGTTACCAGGGAGAAACCGGATGTCGTGCTCATGGATATCCGCATGCCCGATGGTGACGGACTATGGGCGACCGAGCAGATCGCGGCTGACCCTGCGCTGTCCAACACACATATTGTCATCGTCACCACCTTCGAACTGGACGAATATGTCGCCCACGCGATCACAGCCGGTGCGAGCGGATTCCTGGTGAAAGACACTGAACCGGTTGAGTTGATCCGCGCGGTCCGGGTGGTCGCCGGCGGCGATGCCCTGCTCTCTCCCGGCGTCACGAAACGCCTGCTCGAGCGGGTGGCCGGCACACTCCAGGAGGCGCCGGATACCACCCAGCTCCGCGTGCTCACCGAGCGTGAGCGTGAGGTGCTGGCGCTTGTCGGGCTCGGTCTCACCAACGATGAGATCGGTCGGAGGCTGTTCCTGAGCCCGCTGACGGCGAAAACGCACGTCTCGAGGATCATGTCCAAGCTGGTGGCGCGCGACCGCGTGCAGCTTGTCGTGGTGGCCTACGAGACCGGCCTGGTGCGCGCGGGCTACCAGGAGTAGTAGTCGTGTGCTCGGCTGCTCCCGTGGCAGTAGGCAGAAGCATCCGGTCGGCAGATTCGTGATCGGAGCCGAACGAAGAGTCTTGTTGTAGCGGTTCCACCGGAGCCCACGACAGAAAAGGATTCACTGTGCTTACGACACTCGCTCTCGCCGGATTCGCGACTCACTGGGGTGGCCCGTGGGGTGGTGGCTTCGGCTTCTTGTTCCTCCTGATCCCGCTGTTCTGGATCGGCCTGTTCATCCTGATCTTCCGACTTGCCGGTCGTCGCTGGCGTCGCAACGGCTGGGGCGGCCCTGGGCACCCCGGCTACGGCGGCTGGGGCAACGCCGCCCGGTCAGCGGAGTCGAGCCTCGCGGAACGCTTCGCGCAGGGCGACATCGATGAGAAGGAGTACCGCGCGCGGCTCGAGGTACTGCGCGCCAACGCCTACCCGCAGCCTCCCGTCAAGTAATCCCACGCGAACCGGCGGCGCAGCATGCGTCGTCGGTTCGCGATACTCTCATGTCTGGGCAGCGGCCGACCGCCCCTGCCGGAAGGAGAGACACGTGAACGCCTGGCTGGAAGAGAACGCGCAGTTCCTCGCGGTCGCCTTGGCCGGGGCATCCGCTCTCTTCTTCGTTCTGGCCATCGTCTTTCTCATCCTCTGGCTTCGTGCCGCTCGTGCACGCCGTCGGCAGTACTTCGCCAGGGTCGACGCAGAACGCGACCAGATCGACCTCGAGGTCGCGCTGCAGGAGGAACGTGGCCGCATACGTATCGTGCGTGAACTCCACGAGGGCGCCGTGCACTCGGTGTCCACCATCATCAGCCAGGCGGATGGCGCCGGTTACGTCGCAGAAACCGATCCGGGGGCTGCGGCGCGTTCGGCCGCCGTCATCGCGGAGACGGCCAGGGGAACCCTCGCGGACCTCCGGCGGGTGATGACCGTCGTCGGCGCTGAGCCGACCGATGAGGTGGAACGCCCGCAGTTCAGTGATATGGACGACCTGATCAGGGTGATGCGCGATGCGGGGCTCGACATCACCTCCGTCGAATCGGGCCAGCGGTTCGACCTCCAGGAGGGCGCCCAGCTCGCTATCTTCCGCATCCTGCAGGAGGCCCTCTCCAACGCGCTGAAGTACGGTGGCCCAGGCACCCAGGTCAAGGTGTCCATCACCTGGACCGACGAGGGACTGCAGCTGCTCGTCGACGATGACGGTGTGCGCTCCGAGGCCCGCCGCCAGGGCCTGGACCCCGACGAGGTCGCGCAGAAGCGCACCTACACCTTCCAGGACGACCTGAATGCGCTCACCGAGGTGGTGGTCGGCCCGGGAATCACCGAGATGCGCGAGCGCGCCTCGCTGTTCCGTGGTGTCTTCAACGCCCATCTGCTGCCCGGCGTCGGCTTCTCGGTCTCCGCGGTGTTCCCGGCGATCCGTTACGACAATGGCGTCCATGGCGTGAAACTGGACTCCTGAGTCATGCGCTTCGCAACCTGCCATGACGATGGCACGGAGTAACGAAGACACCGCCGCGATTCGCAAGGCTCTCGCGGTGGGGCTCGCTGCGGCCGCCTACGGTGTGTCCTACGGGGCCTTGGCCGTGGCTGCCGGGCTCGACGTCTGGCAGACCTGTGTGATGAGTTTGTTGATGTTCACCGGCGGATCCCAGTTCGCCCTGGTCGGCGTGATCGCCACCGGCGGAATAGCCGCGGGGCCGTCAGCTATCGCCAGCGCGGCCATCCTCGGGATCCGCAACGGAATCTACGGTATCCGGATGGCGCCGATCATCGGTCACGGACCGTGGCGTCGCTTCGCTGCGGCCTGGGTCACCATCGACGAGACCACGGCCGTCGCGACCACGCAGCCGACGCTCCGCAGCCAGCGCATCGGCTTCTGGATTACGGCACTCGCGACCTTCGTCGGCTGGAACCTCACCTCGCTGATCGGCGCGCTCATCGGGGATGCGCTCGGCGATGTGCGCATGTACGGACTGGATGCTGCCGCCGCTGCCGCATTCCTCGGCCTGCTGTGGCCCCGCCTCAAGCAACTGCAGACGATCGCGGTGGCCGCCGGAGCGGCGGTCGTTGCCGCCGTGACGACGCCCGTGCTGATCCCGGGCCTGCCGGTGCTCGTGGCCGGGATTGTCGCGGTCGTCGTCGGCCTCTTCAACTGGTTCGGTGCTCCCCGGCGCAGGGAGGCATCCTCGTGACACTCTGGCTGATCGTGATCATCGCCTCGCTGGCCTGTCTCGCCCTCAAGATGGCCGGCTATCTGGTGCCGGCTTCGTTCCTGGACAGGCCGACTCCGGCACGCATCGCCAACCTGCTCACCGTGGCGCTTCTCGCGGCGCTCATCGCCGTGCAGACTTTCGGCCAGGGCGCCCATGTCGTCATCGACGCGCGGTTGCCCGCACTGGGTGTTGCTGCCATGCTGTTCGCGCTGCGCGCGCCGTTCATCGTCGCGGTGATCGCCGCGGCCGTGACCGCCGCGATCATCAGGGCCCTTCTCTAGCCAGCTGAGGCTCTGGCCGGGATCAGGCTTCGAGTTCGTCCACCCCTGGCAGCCAGCTCTGGTCGGGAACGCCCCAGCCGTTCTTGCGCACCGCCTTAACGGCTGCCTTAGCCTGCTTGTATTCGAGACGGTCGGCATAGAGCACACCGTCGAGGTGATCGAACTCGTGCTGGAAAATACGGGCGAGCCAGCCTTCGGTTGTGATCTCGAACGGCTTCTGCTCGAGATCGACGCCGCGGAGGATCGCGAGTTCCGCCCTGCGCAGTGGAAAGCGCTCACCAGGGATCGAGAGGCAGCCTTCAGACTCGCTCTCCTCATCCGCCTCGCCTGTCGGCGTCGGGCTGATCCAGAGCTCGGGGTTGATGGCGACACCGCGCCAGAGCCCGCCATCGTCGTCGGTCCAGTTGTAGACGAAGAGCCGTTTGGCGACCCCGACCTGCGGCGCCGCGAGTCCGACGCCCGGTGCGGCCTCCATCGTCTCGAACATGTCGGCGACGAGGGTTGCGAGCTTCGCATCGAACTCGGTGACGTCGGATGCGCGCGCGTGCAATACAGGATTGCCGGTTATTTGAATCGGGAGGACGGCCATTCGCCAAGAATATCGGAGCATCAGCAGGTAGGGTCGTGCCGTGCCACCTGACCTGAGTGCTTTGTCCGACCAGATCAGTCTCACCCCTAATGCGCCTCTCGGCATCCCGATCGCGCTGGTCGGCGCGGTGTTCCTCTCTATCGGTGCCCAGTTGCAGCATCGCGGGGTCGTGAAGGTCGAAGACTCGACCAAGCAGCCCACGTCGGACGCGCTCAGCATCGGTCAACTGTTCGCCCTGCTGCGCCGACCGTCCTGGGTTTTCGGAACCCTCATGCTCGGCCTTGCTGTCGTCTTTCAGCTCTTCGCCCTCGTGCTTGCGCCGCTCATCGTGGTGCAACCGCTCGGTGCAGTCGCGCTGATCATCACCGCCGTCGTGCACGCGCGGGTGGCCAAGACCAAGCTCTCCAGGGACACCATCCGGCCCATCGTCTTTTGCGTCGTCGGTGTCGGTCTCTTCGTCACCTTCGCCACCATCTTCGCGCATTCCAGCGAGATCTCCGAGGGGCAGCTGGTGACGATCCTCATCCTGCTGGGCATCATCACCGTCGCATTCGCCCTCGTCTTCGCCTTCCTTCGCAAGCGTTTCAAAGCCTTCATCTACATCGTCGGCGCCGGGGTACTCTACGGTTTCGTCGCCACCCTCGCGAAGGTGGTCATCGACCGCGTGCACGCCCTGATCATCGGCTCGTCGGCGAGTCACGGTTTCGAATGGCTGACGCTGTTCTGCGTCGTCGCACTGCTGGTGGCGACCATCCTCGGCGGTTACTTCGTGCAGACCGCGTATGCGTCCGGGCCTCCCGATCTCGTCATTGCAGGCCTCACGGTGATCGACCCGATCGTCGCGGTCACCATCGGAATCGTCGTACTCCAGGAGGCCGCCGGCGCCCCGTGGTTTGCCGTCATCGCGTTCGCGATCTCCGGTGCGCTGGCGGTCTACGGCGTGGTCCAGCTCTCCAGACGTCAACCAGAAGTGCAGCACTAAGCTGTTGGTTCTGCCTCCTACCGCAAGGGATGCCCAGGAATTTGTCTGATACCCCGCACAACACCGCCGCAAAGAAGCCCCTCACGATTCTCATGGGTGCCGATACCTTCCCGCCCGACGTCAACGGTGCGGCGAACTTCATCTCACGCCTGTCGGCAGGGCTCACCGAGCGCGGACACCAACTTCATGTCGAGGCTCCATCGGTCAACGGCAAATACGGCGCGTTCATCGAAGAGCATGACGGCGCCAAATTCACCATCCACCGCATCTACTCGTGGCGCTGGTATCCGCACGACTGGCTGCGATTCATCCCGCCGTGGCGCAGCCAGGCGCACGCCGCTCGCATCCTTGACCTGGTGAAGCCGGATGTCGTGCACGTCCAGTCGCACCTCGTCATCGGCAGGGGCCTGGCCAGGCAGGCCGCGAAGCGTGGCATCAGGGTTATCGCCACCAACCACTTCATGCCAGAGAACCTGATCGATCACACGCGGCTTCCGCAGTTCCTCCGCAAGAAGGCCATCCAGATGGCGTGGAAGGATGCGTCGTCCACTTTCGCCTACTGCGAGGCAGTGACCGCTCCGAGTCGCAAGGCCGCTGACTACCTCGAGGGCGAGACTGGGCTCACGCACGTCCACGCGATCTCCTGCGGCATCGACGCGTCGTTGTACACGCCGAGCTTTGAGAAGCGCACGGAGAACCGCATCGTCTTCGTCGGACGCGTCTCGGGGGAGAAGCACATCGACGTGCTGCTCAAGGCCGTCGCGACCATGGATCCGGCACTCAACACCCAGGTCGACATCGTGGGCGGTGGCGACCAGATGAACCAGTTGAAGAACCTGGCCAAGCAGTTGGGTATCGCAGACAACGTCAACTTCACCGGCTACGTCACCGATGACGAGCTGCGCACCGTGCTCGCCAATGCCAGCGTGTTCGCGATGCCGTCGATCGCGGAACTTCAGAGCATCGCGACCATGGAAGCCATGGCATCCGCCTTGCCAGTCGTTGCAGCCAATGCGATGGCGCTTCCGCATCTCGTGCACGACGGCAAGAACGGTTTCCTCTTCGCGCCGGGCGATTCGGCGGACCTCGCCGCCAAGCTCACGCAGGTTCTCACCCTGTCGGATGAGGAGCTCACCCGCATGAAAAAGGCGAGTCTCAGATACATCGCGGCACACGATATCCAGCGCACGCTGAACACCTTTGAGAGCCTGTATCGTGGTGAACCGGTGACCGATCCGGTCACCGACGCGTCGCTCGACGAGCCGGTTTCCTAACGCTCAGCGGGACCGCGGGGCGGTAGCTCAGCTGGTTAGAGCAGCGGACTCATAATCCGTCGGTCACGGGTTCAAGTCCCGTTCGCCCCACCAACGTTTGTATGGGAATCTGGAGCGCGCCCTTCGCTCAGAAATCAGGCATGCCCTCCGCATGCACTCCGAATCCTTCGGTGTAGATAGGCTCACGCCATGGAGTGGTCCGAGTTTGAGTTTGGCGACAGTATTGCCGGTCTCCTCATTGATGGCGTCGACGATATGCCCTACGTGGGTGCAACGTTTCGCATAATCGACCCGCAAGGCGTGGTCGTCGAGATTCCCTATCTTGCGCATCATGACGCCGACCAGTTTGCGCATGTCGCGAAGTGGTTCTCTCAGCAGTCCCCGCCGAAGAACATGCTCATGCGGACTCCCGAAGGTACCATCTCCATGTTTGATGTAGCGTGGAGCGGCCATTCGGAAACTTGGGGCGGCGACAAGTCATCTCTCGGCAAACTGCGCCCTAATGAAGTTGTGTTTGCTAACCGAGAGGGCCCGCTCGCCGATGCGTTAGAGATGGCAGAACTCCATAGCTATGTCGACGCGGCGACGCTTTGGAGTCGTGCGACAGCCGTCACAACAGATCGCGAGACGGACGAGGATGGCAAGGTTCAGGGCGTAACGATCCACCTTGCCGGTGGCCCCGTTGTCTCATGGAATCAGGGCGAGGCCACGATGGAGCTGCGGTCTTCCTGGTCTCATCATCCCGTGCGCGGACCACTCGCAACCGTAACGACCTTGAATGACAGCGTGACTCTCGTCAGTAAATTTGAGGCAGGGTCTCGTGAATTCTGGGATCACTTTGTGGAGCAAAGAAAGTTCGCAACGCTCCTTGTCTTCGTATTCGGCAGGCCCATTTCATTCCGTCGACACCAAATGCGCGATGATCGGTTTCCCACGAGGGGAGGCCGTGAGGGGACGGTGATGGATCTTCCCCTGAGAGAGCTGATAAGCCGCCGGACCCTGGGCGAGCGATCACGTCAGCTGCCCCTTGGCAAGGACTTTGATCGCCCTCTCGTGCCATTCGCAGCGGTCGGCTCAGAGGGACTGGAGGCCTGGTCCGATGCCTACGATAAATGGTCCCGATTCATTGTGCCGAGCGCAGCGATACTCAATCGAAGCGGCGCGTTTATCGAGGACGTCGTACTCTCTACCTCCATGAGTCTGGAGGCGGCGGGCGCGTTACTCGGCAAGCGAGACGGTGAGGAAGTTACCCGTCGAGGGAGGGCCAAGACCACCGCGACCTACGTGTACCGCTGCCTAGCGGAGTTGAGTTTGACCTGGCCTGGTCGAATTCAAACGGTTGTCGGTCTCGCGCGCGCAATCGCTGACAACTACAACGATCTCAAGCACGCCGACCGTGGCGAGTTCCCAGATCAGGTCATTTCGTATGTGATTAGTCAGACCAACCGGTTCGTGGTGAGGGCGATAGCTCTGAGCCGCACCAGCAGCAGCGACAGCTTGCGCGAAAGCTTCCAGCAGAGCACCGAATTGAACGGCATCGCTGAGTTGCTGCATTTGAACGGCCTCTCGATTGACGACGACGGACACTGGACGCATGACCCAGAAAATGAGGAGCCCGCTACGCTCCCGCCAGGGATTCAGTTCGGGCCTAATCCGTGAGTCACGGGTTCAAGTCCCGTCCGTTCAATCTTGTTTGTACGGAGGTTTGGACCATCGGTCGCCCTCGGGATCGGGATGCACTTCGCGCGCCCTCGACTGAGTGATCCTCGGCGTGTCGCATCCGTGTGTCCGCATTGTGGAGGACTACCTGTGCTCTCAGCCTCCTTGGAGGAGACGTGCAAGTAACCGAGTCGGAGTTCAACGAGCGACTGTCTCGGGTGAGGTCCCGCTGAGTGGTGTGATTTCGGGCCCGTGGGCGTTGCTTCATCGACGTGAAGAGCCATCGTGCCCGCATCTTCGACCTCTTGAAGACCAGCGCTGAAACTGTTGCAGAGCCGCCCCAGCTTGAGAACGGCCTCACGCGAGAGGCGTTCGACGTCGCGAAGAACCACCGGCTCTCGGTCATCGCGGTACAGCGGTCAGCGCTGCTCGACGCGCGTGACAATGGCACCTTCGATGCGGATGTGCTCGCCTATGTGCTGGCTTCTCTCGACGCGTCGCAGATCGACTTCGAGATGCGCGGCGGACCCGCCGAGTGAGGCGGGGGCTGGCGGCGTCACCCGCCGAGGGTGACGTGGAGAATCCTCTCCGCACTGTTGTTCGGAATGCTGTCTTTGTCACCCTGGTTTGACGTCGTCAGCCACAGTCCGCCATCGGGGGCGGGCTCAACCGTGCGCAGCCGACCGTAGGTTCCGACGAAATACGTCTGGACGTTGGTGAGTGCACTGCCGCTGATCACCTCGCGGTACAGGCGGGTACCCCGCTCGCAGGCCACGTAGAGCACATCCTTCACGATCGCGATGCCTGAGCACGATCCATCCGCCGTCGGATAGGTGTGAGCGGGTGCGATGAAGCCCGTGGTTCCGCATGCTCCTGTGGTGCCCTCGCAGGCCGGCCAGCCATAGTTGCCGCCTTTGACGACCAGGTTTGTCTCATCCATCACACTGTTGCCGAACTCTTGCTCCCAGAGTCGCCCCTGTGAATCGAAAGCGAGGCCCTGAGGATTGCGGTGGCCGTAACTCCAGACGGCGTTACCGAAGGGGTTGTCGGCGGGGATCGAGCCATCCGGATTGAGCCTGAGAATTTTGCCGTTCAGTTTGGCGATGTTCTGCGCGTTGTCACCGTTCTGGGCATCCCCGGTCGACGCGTAGAGCTTGCCATCCGGCCCGAAGCGTAGGCGGCCACCATCGTGGAATTTGTTGCGCAGGATGCCCGAGAGAAGCACCTGCTCGCTTGCGGTGTCGAGAACACCGTTCGTCATTTTGATGCGCACGATCCTGTTATCCGTGGGTGACGTGTGCATGATGTACAGCCAGTGGTCGGTTGCGAAGGTCGATGCGATGGCGAGGCCCGTTAGTCCGCCCTCGCCATCGGTGTTTTCGACATTCGGCACGGTGCCGACAGTCGATTTCGCTCCGGTCTGCGGATCGAGGTGAACGATATTGTGCGCGTCGCGTTGGTTATACAAGATGCTGCCGTCTGGCAGGGTGACGAGGCCCCAGGGAATGTCGGTGTCCGTCGTCACCTGGGTCACCTCGCATACCGAATTGCTGCATGCGGTACCGGTGGTCGCGCCAGCTGTGGCGTTCGATGTCGAGACATTGCCCTGCGCGTCGCGTGCGACCACGCGATAGCTGAAGGTCGTCGTCGCGGCCAGGCCGCTGTCCATATAGCTCGTCGCTGGCGCGGTGGATGCGGTACCGGTCACGCTGCCGACCTTGGCGTCGTTGCGGTAGACATCGTAGGCGCGCACCCCGATGTCATCGGAGGACGCCGCCCATGACAGGCTCACGGTCGTGCCTGCGGCGGACGCGGTTAGCGAGCCGGGTGCTGACGGGGGAGTCGTGTCGGGCTGGCACTGCGGCGGCATGATGGGGACCGTGGAACTCGCCTGCGAGACATTGCCCGCAGCATCCCGGGCATTGACATAGAGACCCCACGTGACGCCGCCGACCACGGTGAGGCTCGTCGAGAGCGTGGATCCACTGACGCTCTTCATGAGCTGGCCGTCGTGATAGACGTCGTAGAAGGCCACGCCGACATTATCGGTCGCGGCATTCCACGCAAAGCTCACCGACGAGCAGGTCAGGTCGCTGACACGTGTGCCACCCGGCACCGTTGGGGGCTGCGTGTCAGGGTTCCCCAGAGCGCTAGTCCATTGCTGGTTTCCGCCGCCGTGGCAGGTCCACATGGCTACCGTGGAGCTGTTCGCCGTAGCCGCGTTCAGCACGTCGAGGCAGAGACCCGATTCGACGCCGCGGATCGTGTGGTCGGCTGCGAGCGTCCACCGCTGGTTCGCGCCGCCGTTGCATCCGTAGATCTGCACCCGCGCCCCGGGAGCCCGCTTGTGCGCTGCAACGTCGAGACACATCGTGCCGTTGTACACCCGTAACTCGCCCGCGGCGGTCAGGGACCACTGCTGGTTCGCGGGGGTGCCGCAGTCGTAGACATCAATACCGGTACCCGAAGCGGTGTTCGCCCCGACCACATCGAGGCAACGGCCAGAAGCAGTCCCACGAATAGTGCTCCCCGCTGCGGCCGAGGCACCAAGGGTTGCGACGGGCATCGCGGCGAGAGCGATGGCGAGAACGGGGCCGAGGAGGGCGGTAAGAATTCTTCGCCCCCGGCGATGCAGCGGAATTGTCTCAGACACACTGTCTCCTTTGAGCGGGGGAGCAGCTATCCGGTGTCGTTGCGCGCATCGGCTATCGCAGACGCTCGACCCCACTGCACCCAACGTGCGAGCAACACTTACTTTTCATGCCGCTACCATCACACCACCCGGGGGTGGCGGGCGCAAGGGCTCGGCGCCGCGTGGGAGCACTGTCTCCGGCGGGACCCACCAAGCGCCCGCGGTCGAACTCTCTGACATCCAGAGCCACGGTCGGGCTATTCTGAGCGGGCCTCACCCGGTGGCAAGCGCCATTCGAAGGTATTCGGCGTATCCGCCGGGTGTCCTGCCTTCGCGCCGAGCGGAGGTCATCACTTCACAACTGTCGCTGGCGATCACCTGCACGCCAGAATCCTTGAGCGTCGAAACCAGCAGGTTGTCTTCGTGTTCGGTTACTCGCGCGAATCCACCGGCGGATCGGTAAAGGTCTGCTCGTACGCCGAGATTGGCGCCGTGCACGTGGCCGTTCGGTTTCCCAGGGATGTGGGTCAATTTCCATGCCTCGATCTGATGGGGCAGTAGCTCGGCGAAGTCCGGGCGAACGGTGCCGACCATCACTCCTTTGTGCTTCGCGAGATCGAGTTGGGTGGTGATCCAGTTTGTCGGCACCACCGAGTCCGCGTCGGTATTGGCGATCCAGACGTTCGGGAGCGGCTTGTCGAGGGTAGCGAGGGCATAGCGGATACCCGCTCCTCTGGCGATACCGACGTTGGCGGCATCCACTTCCAGCACGGAGACCTCGGAGAACTCACGGCCGATGGCGACGGTCTGATCGGTGCAGCGATCTGCCACGAGCACGACGAGAATTCTGGGTACCGGAAAACTCGTCATCGCGGCGTGGCCCACGGCGGCCCGAACCGATTCGAGACAGCGGCGAATGAGTTTCTCCTCGTCGCGCGCGGGAATCACCACGGCTACCGCTCGAATTGCCGCCATCAGGCGAGTCCCGTCTGTTCGGCAACGGACCGCGGGTCGGGCGAGAAGACCTCGAGCACGAAGTCTTCCTCCATATGGCGCACGATCCGGTGCAAACCTCCGTGCTCCTCAATCGCCTGATGCACCGCGTCGCCGGAGAGCGGATAGTCGTCCACCGGATGGCGCCAGTGGCAGGCCACCAGCACACCATTGGTGGCAAGACTGCCTTCGATGGAGACAATCAAACGGTGGAGATCGTCCAGGGCAAAGTAGTAGCCCACCTCGGAGAGCAGAACAAGGTCGAAAGGTCCGGATGGATACTCCTCGGCTACATCGGCGCGTTCGATAGTCAGGTTCGAAGTGCGCGACAACCGGCTCTTCGCTCGATCGACGGCGGCCTGCGAAATATCCACTGAGAGGAGCTGACCGCAACGTCGGGTCAATTCCTCGGTGAGCACGCCGATCGAACATCCGATCTCGAAAGCCGAATCGAATCGCTCCCTGGGGAGTGCGGCCAGCGTGAGAGCCCTCTTTCGCTCTTCATACCAGCGAGTTCCGAAGCCCCATGGGTCTTCGTGTCGTGCATAGGTCGCGTCGAAATACGACCCAGGAACGGTCCTTGTTTCGGCCTCACCGCTCTGGTGCAATGAACACCTCCGCGTCATGTTCGAAGTTGCGCAGAAATTGCGAGTCAAGCACGGCTTCGTCCCCTGGGGCTGCCGAAAGTGGTGCGACCTGTGACTCGTGGAGGCGGATTGCCGCGTTCTTGGCAGCGAGCGTCGATTCGCTCATCCGCAGCGCTGAGAATTGCTTCCACGGGGTCGAATCCAGTTCGGGGGACGACCAGTGCCACAGCCAGATCGGATACTCGAGGAACCTGATGCCCCGTCCGGCGTTTGCTTCGGCTGTCACCTCGCCGAGTATGCGGTGATCTCGATGCCCGTCACCCCGCCACGGTGCCACGAGAAGTGCGTTCTGGGAGGCTTTCGCGACGATGCAGTCGACTTCGATCCGCACCTGTTCGCGATTCTCACGGATGGTGCCATCGCCGAAATCAAGGAACGTCACCACGGCTGCCGGAGCAAGACGGCGGACAGCATTCGTCGTTTCTCGGCGGCGGCGCACCGCGAGACCTACCGGTGTCACGGTTGTTGAATGGGGATGAGAGCCCGCGCCGTCTGTCACGACGACCACGTGGATTGGGATGCCGATAATCGAGCATTCGGCGATCAAACCGCCTGCACCAAGGGTTTCGTCGTCCGGATGAGCCGCGATGACGATCAGTTCGTCGATGCCTTCCAGGCGAAGTTCCGGCAGTCGGTGTCTCCGTGCGTCGGCATTCCAGATCTCCGCGGATGTGCCGGCGGTCCGCGAGTCGAAAGTCACCACGGTGCACCCTCCGCTCGTGCGAGCGCTTCGCCAAGTGACGCGTCGTCGCGTTCGGCATGGTGTTGCCGGAGGTAAAGCTCGAGGTCCGAAACGCGTTTGCTGTGACCTTCATCCAGTGCGAGAGGTGCCGGTCCGAGAGCGTGACCGACTCGTTGAATGACCTCTTCGCTCGACCGTGCGACCGTGCTACGAACTCGTTTGGCGAGTAGACGTCCTGCACTTCCGACCGCAACTCCGTCGTCGAGGGACTGGGAAGCTTCGAGGAGTGCGCGACGGCAGGATTGCAGAAGCTCGTCGACTGCACCCAGATGCATGAACAGAAAAGGGCTGGCCGAGGATTTCTGCGCCGCGCTGAAGAGGCTCCGCGCCAGTCCAACGGCGCCCCCGAACCAGCAGGCAGCCACACCGATTCCGCCCCACGCGAATCCTGGTCGCTCGAGATACCATCCTTCGTCGCCCACCGGAACGGCACTGACCGATGCGAAGTGCACAGGACCGCTCCGGATTTCGGCGAGCCCGCGCGAGTGCCAGCTGTCCGTACGCACGTCGACCCCGGGGTCGGAGAGGTCGACGGCGAACAATCGTCGCGATCCACCATCCACGCTCGCGGTGATGAGAGCGGAATCCAGCTCCCCGGCCAATGAACACCAGGGCTTCGTGCCATCCAATCGCCAACCACTGTTTATTGCGCTGGCGATCAATGGGTCGCTGCCTCCTTCGGCAGCGAAGACACCCCAGGCTCGCTCGGTGGCATCGGGTTGGCCTTCGAAACCCGCATTAGTCGCCTGATCGAGAATGGCGAGTGCATCCAGGTGGGGTTCGACGGCCCGGGCGGCGCCCAGATCCCGCGCACCGACAGTCGCCAGCGCCTCCCAGATGTCCCGGGTGTCACCGGCTCCTGGGCATTTTCCGCTGCTGCCGAGCTGCTTTGCCAGCGCGAGGGATTCGATCACACCCGCGCCCGAGTACCCCACGGCGAGATTCGTAAGAGATCCTGGCGGGCCTTTGGGCACCGAAGCGAACGAGACGGGAGCGGCTGCGAAGGACATCAGGACATCACAGTAGGCGCGCTAACTGCTCAGAGGAACGGGGTTGCGCCGGAGAATAAGTCGTGCTTAACCGCTCGACCTGACGATACCGCGGGAACACGGCCGAGGGGATATGCACCCATGAGAATCGCCTCTACGTCGCCCTGGTCCCACGAACGCGTAGAGTCGGCTTCATGCTGAAACTGATTCTCGCGCTGCTCGTGATCTGGCTGGTTCTGTCCGTGATCGGGTTCGTGATCAAGGGATTGTTCTTCCTCGCGGTGATCGGGATCATCCTGTTCGTCATCACGGCGATCATCGGATTCATCCGCCGCGCGGCAGGCGGCAACTCGAACGTTTAGGCGCCCGCTTCAGGGACGTGCCGAGTGCTTCAACGGCCTGGTCTGGGACGGGCATCCAGGGGACCGGGAGCCTGGAGCACTGTGGTGGCGATAGTGACCGTCTCGGTCCGCTCTATTGCTGTCTGTCACCCTGCAACGTTGGCTGTTTACGCACAGGATGGAAAATCTTTGTGTTCCGTTTTTGTTACACATTGACCCAAATGGCGGTACTTCCACTACAGTGGGCCGTGCAGTTGCAGTACCTCGCACATCTTGAATGCTCGGAACCCCACGGATTTATCCAGAAGGTGCCTTGACTTTTTCGGGAGCGGACGATGAACACCGCGACGAGCGGATCCGACAGTCGGGTTCGCGCGAAGACTCCTGAAGGAGAAAATTATGGCACTAGGAACCGTGAAGTGGTTTAACGCTGAAAAGGGCTTTGGATTCATCGCCCCCGATGACGGATCGCCCGATGTGTTCGCACACTACTCGGCGATCGCGAGCAGCGGCTACAAGTCGCTCGACGAGAACCAGAAGGTCGAATTCGACCTGGCGCAGGGCCCCAAGGGTCCGCAGGCTGAGAACATCCGCCCGCTCTAAGCGCTTAGTTTGACTCGGAACCGGTCCCCGCATAGCGGGGGCCGGTTTTGTCGTTAAGGGAATGCTCGTGTGTTCCTCGTCGTTGTCTTCAGCGACTTCAGCAAGGATGGAATTTATGACTGACACCGCTACCGTCACCGCCGCAGACCAGCTCGCCACCTATCACGGGCGTCGTGAACTCGCAGTGGTGCAGCCCAAGGGCAGCCTCGCGCTGGTCAACACCCAGTGGATCGACTCAGAGCAGACCATCTGGGGTGTCCCCGGTAAATGGGCGCCGCTGGCCAAAGGGGAGTCGGGACTGAAGCTGACGGCTGCGGCATCCGAGAACATCGTCGTCGACGGGGTACTCGTTGACGGCGAGGCTGTTGTGCGCGGTAAGGATGCCGAGACGCCGAGCGAGATCGTCTTCAGCGACACGATCACCGGCTTCGTGATTGCCAGCGAAGAGGGCACCTACGCGCTGCGGGTGTGGGATGGGAACTCAGAGGGCATCCAGGAGTTCGGTTCGATCGATGCCTTCGACTACAACCCCGACTGGGTGATCACCGGAACCTTCACGGAGATCGAGGGCGGCACGACCGTCGGCTTCGAACATCTCAAAGACGACGGTAAGACCCGCGACATGGCCGTGCCCGGCGAGATCACCTTCTCCAAGGACGGCGTCGATTACGACCTGGCGGCCTTCAAATCCGGGCGCGCACTTCAACTCGTATTCTCTGACTCCACCAGTGGCGACAGCACCTACAGCGTGGGTCGCTTCCTTTTCGTCGCTCCGAATCAGGATGGCACCATCACCCTCGATTTCAATCGGGCCGTGCTCCCGCCCTGTGCCTTCAGCTATGCGTTCAATTGCCCGATGCCCCCGAAGCAGAATCGGTTCGCGGTGCCGATCGAGGCTGGCGAGAAGCAGGTTCTCAAGAAAGACGGCTCGCTGCTCCACGAGTGATCCCTGCTGACCGAGACCGCCGAACTCTTCTCCTGAGTGTTCTTCGGTGTCAACCTTCGGAAACTCAGGACTTGGGTACGGGAGCCAGCCCAGATGGACCCCCAAGGCACGGTTCGTGACCGATCTCCTGAATTTCCGAAGGGTGGGGACACGGGGGTGCTGTGGATGTCGCGAGCGGCAGGCAGAATTGTCCTGTGTACGTCGCCCTGTTCTCCAGCGCTGAGGGGCCGGTTGTGCAGCGCCTCGACTCGGACGGCGTGCCAGTGGGGGAGCCGCGGACGGTCACGGAGAGCGGCCTGGCTGGGGTTGTCGCCGAGTTGGAGCCGGAGCATCCGCGCTGGGTCTGGGACGACACGAGCCGCTGGTACCCCGTCCTGCTCGCAGCGCGGATTCGAGTTGAGCGCTGCGTGGACCTCAGGCTTTCGCACGCGATTCTGCGAAATTCCGCGCTGACGGCTGGTTCGCGACTGGCCACAGCACCCCGGAGTTCGTGGGATCGAGCAGCCCCCGAAACTATAGAGCGTGTCGAGGAGGCCCTCTTCGATTTTGACGAGCCAGCGGCTGGGCCCGTCGATGAGGATGTTTTGGCCGAGTTCCTCTCGCAACGCGAGGCCATTGCTGCTGCGGAAGACCCTCGTCGACTTGGACTCCTGCTCGCCGCCGAGTCTGCCGGAGCGCTGGTGGCTGCGGAAATGATGTATGCGGGGCTGCCGTGGCGGTCAGACGTGCACGACGAGATTCTCAGCGGCTACCTCGGCCCACGACCGGAGGGCGGTGAGCGCCCACCAATCCTTGAGGCCGTACTCACCCGCATCAGGGACGCCCTGGAGTCGCCCGGCCTCAATCCCGATTCGCCCAACGAACTACTGAAGGCGCTGGGCGTCGCGGGGCTGATGGTCAAGTCCACCCGCTCCTGGGAGTTGAAGAAGCTCAAGCATCCGGCGATCGGGCCGCTCCTCGAGTACAAGAAGCTCTCCCGCCTGCTGAGCGCGAACGGATGGCACTGGCTGGACACGAACGTGCGTGACGGGCGGTTTCACCCGGAATACGTTCCTGGTGGCGTGGTCACCGGGCGCTGGGCGAGCAAGGGCGGCGGCGGCGCACTGCAGCTCCCCAAGCAGATTCGCGGTGCCGTTATCGCGGATCCCGGCTGGAAATTCGTTGTCGCCGACGCGTCACAGTTGGAGCCGCGCATTCTCGCTGCGATGTCCGGCGACCGCGGGATGGCCGAGGCAGGAAGCGCCGGTGACCTCTACGCGGGCATTGTCGCAAGTGGCGCGGTGGAAACTCGCGACCAGGCCAAGGTCGCGATGCTCGGGGCGATGTACGGTGCGACGACCGGGGAGAGCGGCAGGCTTATGCCGAAGCTCGCGCGCGCCTATCCGCGTGCCATCGGACTGGTTGAGCAGGCTGCACGGGACGGGGAGCGCGGGGAGATCGTCACGACTCGCCTCGGGCGCAGTTCACCCTTACCGGGGGCAAGCTGGCGTGCGAGCCAGTCGGAGGCCTACGGAGAAACGGCGACGGACGCCGATACCAGTCGTGCTCGCGGCCAGGCCCGCGGCTGGGGTCGTTTCACCCGTAACTTCGTGGTGCAGGGCAGTGCCGCCGAGTGGGCGCTCTGCTGGATGGCCAACCTCAGGCGCAGCCTCAATGACCTGGGTGGCGGCGACTGGATCACGGATGCTCCGCATCTCGTCTTCTTCATGCATGACGAGGTCGTCGTCCACTGCCCGGCTGAGCTCGCCGAGATCGTCGAGGGTGCCGTGCGTGACGCAGCAGCGGAGGCCGGTCGGCTGATGTTCGGCGCGATTCCGGTGACTTTCCCGCTCACCGTGGCGGTCGTCGACAACTACGGGCAGGCGAAGTGATCAGGCTCGCGGACGACGCCCGCGCCGAGGCCGCACGTCGGAGAGTCCCCGGATCGAGTCGTTCTCGGAGAGCGCCGAGATAGCGGAACCGAGCCAGGCAATCGCGGCTACCGCCTGGGCCTCCCTGGCCACCAGCGCGAGATGCGCGTCGGTGGGAAATGATCCTTCGATCACCGGCCTGCGCGTGTGCTCGAGATCCGTCTCCCACCAGCGTCGAAAGAGCTGGGCGACGCGTTTCGCCGACACCGGGTCGATGGAACTGGCCACAAGAACCTGGTCAAGCATCTCAGTCCACTCGGGGAGCGCGTCGATCACCGGCTCAGACATCCAGCCTGTGGCTTCGTTCTTGCCCGCTTCGGTCAGGCGATAGAGGGGGAGTGCGTCATCCGTCAGGCCGGCTGGCTCAATGAGGCCCTGTTTCGCCAGCCGCTCCAACGTGCCGTAGATTTGCCCGACATTGACGGGTTTGCGGTGCGGGGCTCGACTGGCAAGCTCGGAGTGAAGCTGAAGACCGTAGGCGGGGCCGAGCGTGAGAATCGCCAGCAGGCCGTCTCGAACGGACACGCGCCCTCCTCGGCTGCTTCGAAAGATATACCGAGTATAGATTCGCGACACGCGGGAAGGAAAGACACGGTAATCACACAGTTGTGGTTTACCGGTTCCATCGGCAATAATGAGGCCAACGGTTAGCCGTCAATTCAATAAGCAGCACGGATTCATTCCGAGGTCGATGGGGAAGTCGCACCTCAACGGAATGGAGACATCGTGGCTGAACACAATTCCGGTCAGACCGCGCAAGACGGGCTCACCGGTACTAGTGGTACCGCAAGGGAACGCGCTACCCGGGCGCGCGGGGTGCTCTATGTGCACTCGTCTCCGCGTGCGCTCTGCCCTCACATCGAGTGGGCGGCAGGGGGTGCTCTCGACCGTGCGGTCAACTTCGACTGGGTAGAGCAGCCGGTGCTCAGGGGATCGATGCGTACCGAGTTCTACTGGGAGGGCGCGCAGGGCACGGGCGCTGCTCTCGCTTCGGCGCTCAGAGGCTGGGAGCACCTGCGCTACGAGGTAACAGAAGATCCCACGGCCGGCAGTGATGGCGGCCGTTGGCTGCACACCCCCGACCTCGGTATCTTCTTCGCCCAGACCGACAACGTCGGCAATGTCGTGATTCCCGAGGACCGTATCCGCTATGCCATGGAGATTGCCGGTTCCGACGCCTTCGAACTCCATCGCGAACTGCGACTTGCTCTCGGCCAGGCCTGGGACGACGAGCTGGAGGCGTTCCGCCACGCGAGCGATACCAACCAGGTGGTCTGGCTGCACAAGGTCGGTTGATTCCGAGGTGCCGTTGCGCTGTCGTTTCGGCGCTTCGCTGCCCGGATAGCGACAGCAGACCGCCGAAACGACAGCGCTACGAGCGGTATACCTCGACGATGCGCTCCACATAGCGCGAGGGAGAGAACAGTTCGCGGTCGATGTCCGCGCCTTTGGAGAGTCCGACGAGCAGCGATGGATCGTTGACCAGCGTGACGATCGCGTCGGCCAGACCCTTGTCATCCGGTGTCTTCGAGAGAAAGCCTGAATTCTGCAGGCCTTCGCTCAGCCGCGGATCGCAGTAGAGCACCCCGCGTTCGCGGCTCACCGCCTCGGCGATCGTCATCGGCTGGTTGTCGAAACCCAGCGAGGTGAGGGCGATCGCTGCGGACCGATCCATGAGCGAGAGCACTTCGTCGTGCGGGAGCGCGCCGTGGACGCGGATCTGCGGATGACCCTCAGCCAGCTTCTTCAGGGCGGCGAGGTCGGCACCCTCGCCGACGAAGTCGACGCTGAAGCCGTTGTTCGTGCGTGCGAGCGCGTCGATCGCTGCCCTCGCGAACGGCAGCGGACGTTTGATCGGTTCGCAGCGCGCCACCCAGAGGAAGCGGGGGTTCTGCGCCTGCTCCATGGTCAGCGCATCTGAGGAGCGCTCGGCGGTTGCGATCGGATTCGGGATGACAGAAATGGTTCCCATGACACCCGCAGCTTTGAGATCGGCGGCCTGGTGGGCGGACGGCGACACGACCTGCCCGGCCTTCCTGGCCATCACCAGCACCAGGTTGCGCAGCAGGTTATCGGCCTTGCGCGGCGTGAACTGGAGCTTCGGGATCGTCTCGCCGATGACGAGCTGCAGCGCCCAGCGAATGAACCAGGCCACCGAGGCCTGCGGTCCGCCCTCGCTGGCCCAGTAGAAACTGTGCACTGTGTGCACGAGCGGGATTCCGATTCGGGCAGCGGCCGCGTCGACGACATGAGCCAGCCCGAACTCGGTCTGGATGTGCACGACATCGATCTTTTCGTCGCGGAAGTATCGCTCGAGGGCGCTGACGCTGCGATCGTTGTTCGGAACGACGGCGAGGTCCAGGACGGGCAGCCGCCAGAGCGGCTTCACCAGCAGGCCCGTCGGTATCCGCCGGTAGCGGGGACCGAAGATCCCGCGGGCGGGGGAGACGACGACCACCTCGTGACCGGCCTCCTCGAGCGCCAGCTTCTGCTGGCGCATCGAGGTCTGGGCACCCCCGACGTAGTCGAAGTAGTAGTCGCTGACTATTGCAATACGCATGGAATCCGCAGGGGCGCCCCGGCTAGACGCTCCTGAACGCGAGTACGGCGTTGTGACCGCCGAAACCAAAAGAGTTGCTGATCGCCAGCAGGGGTCCGTCTCCCAGCGCACGAGGCGACGTCACGACGTCGAGAGGGATCTCGGGATCCTGCTCCGTGAGGTTGATTGTCGGCGGCGCTGTGCGGTCACGCAGCGCGAGAATCGTGAAGATCGCTTCCAGTGCCCCAGTACCGCCCAGGAGGTGCCCTGTGGCGCCCTTGGTAGCCGATACGGGAATCTCGTGGATCCGATCGCCGAATGCTGCCTTAAGGGCCGCGTACTCCGCGATATCGCCGACGGGTGTGCTCGTGGCGTGAGCGTTGATGTGATTGACCTCGGCGGCGGTCGCATCCGCCTGTTCCAGCGCCTGCGCGATAGCCCTTGAGGCGCCACGCCCCTCAGGATCGCTCGCGGTGATGTGATACGAATCCGCCGTCACGCCACCGCCGGCGACCTCGGCGTAGATATGTGCACCGCGGGCTAGGGCGTGTTCCTCGGTCTCGAGCACGAGACTGGCCGCGCCCTCACCCATCACGAAGCCGTCACGGTCGACGTTGTAGGGGCGCGACGCCGTCTCTGGCGAATCATTGCGCCGTGAGAGCGCCTGCATCGACGAGAACGAGGCGAGCGTGATGGGGTGGATCGCGGATTCCGCACCGCCGGCGATGATCACGTCGGCGAGCCCCAGCTGGAGGTGCTCGTAGGCGTTGGCTATCGATTCCGTGCTCGAAGCACAGGCGGATGCCACGGTACGGGCGAAGGCGCGAGCCTCGAAATTCATCGAGAGGGCTGCTGCGGCCGCGTTCGGCATGAGCATCGGGACCGTCATCGGCAGGACTCGGCGGGATCCCTTTTCGCGCAGGGTGTCCCAGGCGTCGAGGAGGCTCCACAGGCCACCGATGCCGGTGGCGTAATCCACGCCGAGACGCTCTGGCGCGACATCGGGAGTTCCGGCATCCGCCCATGCTTCGCGTGCCGAGATGAGGGCGAACTGCGCGGACGGGTCGAGCCGCTTGGCCTCCGGCCGCTCCAGAACTTCCTCAGGGCGCACTTTGGCCTTGGCGGCGAAGTTCACCGGGATCCCGTAGGTCTCGGCCCAGTCGTTCTCGAGGGTGTGGGTGCCGGATTCCCCGGCGAGGAGTGCTTCCCAGGTGTCCTGGACATTTCCGCCGAGGGGCGAGGTCGTGCCCAGCCCGGTAACAACGATTTTTTTGGGTCTCATGACGACATCTCTCTTGTGGATCGACGATCAGGCACTACGCGCTGTCCAACGCGGTGCGGTTGCGGCCAGCCCTGGCGGCAAACCAGGGCTGACCAGCCGCGTCTGGTGAGGGGTCTAGCCCTGTGCGTTGACGATGAAGCTGACAGCGTCGCCGACAGTCTTCAGGTTCTTGACCTCTTCGTCGGGAATCTTCACGTCGAACTTCTCTTCTGCATTCACGACAATGGTCATCATCGAAATGGAGTCGATGTCCAGGTCGTCCGTGAACGACTTGTCCAGCTCGACCGAGTCGGTGGCGATGCCAGTCTCGTCGTTGACAAGCTCGGCGAGACCTGCCAGAACTTCTTCTGTGGACAATGCCATTGTGTTTCTCCTTGGGGGTGTCGGTTGACCGTTGATTATCTTATGGGAGGACTACTACCTGGGCCCCGAAGACCAGGCCCGCGCCGAAACCGATCTGCAGGGCGAGTCCGCCGCTGAGCTCCGGATGCTCTTCGAGCAGGCGATGGGTGGCGAGGGGGATGGATGCGGCCGAGGTGTTGCCGGTGGTAGCGATGTCCCGGCCGATCACCACCGATTCCGGAAGTCCGAGCTGCTTGGCGAACTCGTCGATGATGCGCATGTTCGCCTGGTGTGGGATGAACGCGGCGAGGTCTTCGGCGGTCACACCGGCGACCTCCAGAGCCTGCTTAGCGACCTTCGCCATCTCCCAGACCGCCCAGCGAAAGACCGTAGGGCCTTCCTGGCGGAGTGTCGGCCACGGTGCTGTGCCATCGCGAAACTCTGTGATGTTCGCGTTCATGCCGACGGCATCCGCTTTTGACCCGTCCGAACCCCACACGGGCGCTGCGATGCCGGGAAAGTCGCTCGGCCCGATGACGACGGCTCCGGCGCCGTCTCCGAGGAGGAAGGAAATGGAGCGGTCGGTCGGATCAACGATGTCAGAGAGCTTCTCCGCGCCGATGACCAGTGCGTAGTGGGCTGCGCCGGTGCGGATGAGCGCGTCAGCCTGCGTCACGCCATAGCTGAATCCCGCGCAGGCCGCATTCTCGTCGTAGGCGGCTGCGGGATTCGCTCCGACCCGGTCCGCGACGACTGCGGCCATCGAGGGGGTGAGTCGCACATTGCTGATCGTCGCGATGATCACGAGGTCGATCTGCTCCGGTGCGATGCCGGACTTGTCGATGGCCTCGCGGGCGGCATCCGTCGCGAGGTCGACGGCGAGGACATCGTGCGATGCCCTGGTGCGAGTGATGATCCCGGTACGCTGCTGGATCCACTCGTCGCTCGAGTCGATCGGGCCGATTAGATCGTCATTGGGCACGACCAGGTCGCCGCGGGCGGCGCCGTAGCTGTAGATGCGGGTGAACTCCGGTCCTGTGGACTGCTGGAGTGTTGGCTGGCTCATGAATTCCCGTCTATCAGGTCGAATGCTGCGGAGAGGTCGTCCGGGGTCTTCACAGCCACCGTCGGGATCCCCTTGAGGCCGCGCCTGGCAAGACCCACGAGGGCGCCAGCTGGAGCAACCTCGATTAATCCGGTGACGCCTGCGTCCGCGAACGCTTCCACGGTCTTGTCCCACCGTACCGGCGAGGAGACCTGGCCGACGAGGAGTTCGATGAACGCGTCACCGCTGGCGACCGCCGAGCCGTCGCGGTTGGTCCAGATGGTCAGGCTCGGGTCGCGCTTCTCGAGCCCTGCGGCGACGTCGCGCAGGTGATCAACAGCCGGGGCCATATACCGGGTGTGGAATGCACCGGCGACCTGGAGCGGGATGACGCGGGCGCCGGCCGGAGGATTCTCCTTGAGTTTCTCCAGACCCGCCAGTTCGCCTGCGACGACGATCTGACCGCCGCCGTTGAAATTTGCTGGTGAGAGATCCAGTTCAGCGAGTTGGGCGAGAAGAGCGGTTTCGTCCCCGCCGACGACAGCGCTCATTCCGGTTTTCGTGATGGCCGCAGCCTTGGCCATTGCCGTGCCGCGTTCGCGCACCAGAGTCATGGCATCCGCTTCACTCAGAATGCCGGCGCCTGCTGCTGCGGTCAGCTCGCCGACTGAATGACCCGCGATGCCGCCGACACGGCCACGGCGGGTTTTCAGAAGTGCGGTCAGCGTAAGCAGTCCTGCGGCGACGATCAGCGGCTGGGCGACAGCCGTGTCGCGAATGGTGTCGGCATCGGAGGTAGTTCCGTGGGCGACGAGGTCGATGCCGACGGCGTCGGAGATCGCGCCGAGGTGGTCGCGAAACCGGGGCTCGGCGATCCAGGGAGCCAGGAATCCGGGAGTTTGGGAGCCCTGTCCTGGGCACACGACGACGATCACTTGTCAAGTCTCCTCTGGGAGGGGGACGGGGGAGTTGTGCTTCAACACTAATAAACACGTACAGCTTTGGCGCAGTTCTACAGCTGTTGATGCGTGTCGGGCTGCCGTAAGGTCGGTGATGGTTCACAATCGGAGGCTGGATGACCTGGGCGATCTATGGTGCGACCGGCTATACCGGTGGTCTCATCGCCGCAGAGGCGATTGCCAGGGGTGAACGCCCCGTGCTGCTCGGACGCACGGAGTCCCGACTCCGGCCATTCGCGGAGTCGCTCGATCTGCCTTTCGTGGTCGTGAACGACGCGTCGCTCGCGAAGGCTCTCACTCCACTGGACCTGGTCGTGAACGCGGCTGGTCCATTCGTCGAGACGCTCGAACCCGTGCTCACCGCCTGCATCGTGAGCGGCACGCACTACCTCGACATCTCCAACGAGTTCGAGTCGGTGCAGCAGCTGTTCCGGCAGGGTGCCCGCGTGCGCGCCGTCGGTATCACGGCCGTGCCCTCGGTCGGATTTGGAACGGTGGTCACCGACGCCGTCGCCGCCCATGCCGTCGGGTCAGTGGCCGAACCCGTCGCCGTGGAGGTAGCGATGTTCGCCGACAACGCGCGGGGTGGTCCTGCCACGTCCGCGAGTGTCGTCGGAGTACTCGGCAGCGGCGGCGTTCGGATCGTGAACGGGCTGGTGCAGCGGGCACCGTTGGGGCGTGGCATCCGCCGCATCTCCACGCCGATCGGTGCGCGCAGCATCGTCCCGATCGCCACCGGCGACCTCGTGACGGTTCGTCAGACCACGGGAATGCGCACTGTCAGCGCCTCGGTCGGCTTTTCGGCGCCGGCGACGCTGTTGACAGCGGGATTGCCGGTCGTCGGCTTCGCCGCGCGTGCTCACCTGGTGAAAGGGCTGCCGGAGGTGCGACACAGTTCCGGCCACGTCTATCGTTCCTACGCATGGGCGAGAGCGACGGATGCCAACGGCCACACCGCGAGTTCCTGGCTGTCCACGGGGGAGGGCTTCGCTTTCACTGCCACCTCAACGGTCAATGCGGTACTCGGTGTGCTCGGGCGACCGCTGGCGGATGTGGCCACCATCGCCTCGGTGCTCGGCACCGAGTTCGCGCTCGGTGTGCCAGACACTCGCATCGACGCGCTGGACGACCGCGGACGGATCGTCACCGGGAGTTAGCTGCGCCGCAGCGGACCGTCGGGTTCCGCGATGGATCCGAGAATCAGCGCCGCCTGCAGGATAAGCGACTCGCGCGCCCCAGTAGCATCCCAGCCGATGACCTCGGTGACGCGCTTGAGGCGGTAGCGCACCGTATTGGGGTGCACGAACAGCTCCCGTGCGGTCGCTTCGAGCGATCGGCCGTTGTCGAGGTAGCACCAGAGGGTTGTGAGCAGTTCTGTCGAGTGCGCCTGCAGCGGCTTGTAGATGCGGTTGATCAGGGTCGCGCGTGCGAGGGCGTCGCCGGCGAGGGCGCGCTCAGGTAGCAGGTCGTCTGCCAGCGTCGGTCGTGGGGCGTTGCGCCACGATCGTGCGACGGCGAAACCCGCGAGTGCCGCCTTCGCGCTTCGGGATGCTTCGACCAGGCTGGCCACCTCATGGCCGAGCACGAGATGTCCGTCGCCGAAGCCGGGCTCGAGAGCCGTAGCGATGTCGAGGAACGGGAGCAGCACGGCGCCCGCCGGTTCGTCGTCCGCCGGTGTTGGATGGGCGCGACCGATCACGAGAACGAGACGGCTTCCCTGCACACCGATCAGCACGTCAGCGTCGAGGTGTCGCGCCGTGCGGCGAAGCATGTCCACGTCGAGCATCTTCGGCGCGGTTCCCACCAGCACGGAAACCTCCCCATGCCCGTGCCAGCCCAGTGCGGCGATCCGTGATGGCAGTTCGTCGTCGTACTCTCCGCTCAGGATCGAGTCGACGACAAGCGCCTCGAGCCGCGCATCCCAGAGTCCACGGGCTTCGGCCGCGCGAGCATAGACGTCAGCGGCACCGAAGGCGATCTCACGGGAATAGAGCAGGATCCCCTCGCGCACCGACTCATCAGCGCCTTTGACGCGCTCCTCCACCACTTCCACCGTCACCTTGATGAGCTGGAGCGTCTGAGTGAGGCTGACCGACCTGAGGAGTTCGCGCGGCGCGGCACCGAAGACATCCGCTGCGATCCACGGTGTCGATGCGGGGTCCTCGTACCAGTGGATGAAGGAGGTGATGCCAGCCTGGGCGACGAGACCGACAGCCGACCGCCGCCCCGGTGGCATTTCGCCGTACCAGGGCAGCGTGTCGTCGAGTCGTTTGAGCGTTGCGGTCGCGAGTTCGCCAGAGATCGCCCTGAGCCAGGCGAGCGTCTGCTCTTTTGTCTTCGCCACCGGTGCCATCAGTCGTCGAGCGGAGAGCTTTAGCTCTCGCCGCCCGCCGAGCCGGTGGAGCCCGCGTTCACGTCGTGCAGCCGATACCTATCGATCGCCTGCTGGGGCACACTCGGGTCGACCTGGCCGCGTGCCGCCAGCGACTCGAGAGTGCGCACGACAAGCGACGGTCCGTCGATCTTGAAGAATCGACGGGCAGCGGCACGGGTGTCGGAGAAGCCGAAGTCGTCGGCGCCGAGGGTTGCGAAATCTCCGGGCACGAACTGGCGGATCTGGTCAGGCACGGCGTGCATGAAGTCGGTGACGGCGACGAACGGTCCCTCCGCCTCCGCGAGCTTCTGCGTGACGTAGGGCACGCGCTTCTCCGCGTTGGGGTTGAGGAAGTTCTGCTCCTCGGCGGCGAGGCCGTCGCGGCGCAGCTCTGTCCACGACGTGACGGACCAGACATCGGCCGAAACGTTCCAGTCGTCGGCGAGCAACTGCTGGGCTTCGAGGGCCCACGGCACCGCCACGCCGGACGCCAGCAGCTGGGCCTTCGGCCCTGACGTCTCTGCAGGCTTCAGCAGGTAGATACCTTTGAGCACTCCGTCCACGTCGAGATTCTCAGGCTCGGCCGGCTGAACGATCGGCTCGTTGTACACCGTGAGGTAGTACATGACGTTCGGACTCGGATGCGTGCCACCGTACATGCGGTTGAGGCCGTCCTGCACGATGCGACCGAGTTCGTAGCCGTAGGCCGCATCGTAGGAGACGACCGCAGGGTTGGTGGAGGCGAGAAGGATCGAGTGGCCGTCGGCGTGCTGGAGGCCTTCACCGGTGAGGGTGGTGCGTCCAGCGGTCGCCCCGACGATGAATCCGCGAGCCATCTGGTCTCCTGCGGCCCACATGGCATCGCCGGTGCGCTGGAAGCCGAACATCGAGTAGAAGACGTAGACCGGGATCAGCGGCTCCCCATGCGTGGCGTACGACGTGCCCGCGGCGGTAAAGGCTGCGAAGCCGCCCGCCTCGTTGATTCCGACGTGCACGATCTGTCCCTGGGCGCTCTCCTTGTAGGCGAGGAGCAGCTCGCGGTCCACAGAGGTGTACTGCTGGCCGTTGGGGTTGTAGATCTTTGCGGTGGGGAAGTAGGCGTCCATACCGAAGGTGCGCGCTTCATCCGGGATGATCGGCACGATCCGGTGGCCGAACTCCGGTGACTTGAGTAGATCTTTGAGCAGGCGGGCGAAGGCCATGGTGCTGGCGATTTCCTGCTTGCCCGATCCCTTCTTGGCGATGGCGTAGGACGCGTCTTCCGGCACGGCGACCTGGGTGTACTTCGTGCGGCGCTCAGGGAGATAACCTCCGAGCGCGCGTCGGCGCTCGTGCATGTACTGGATCGCCTCGTCGTTCTCACCGGGGTGATAGAACGGCGGGAGGTAGGGGTTTTCCTCGAGCACAGCGTCGGTGATCGGGATATTCATCACGTCGCGGAACTGCTTGAGGTTGTCGAGCGTGAGCTTCTTCATCTGGTGGGTCGCGTTGCGGCCCTCGAACGAGGGGCCGAGGCCGTAGCCCTTCACCGTCTTGGTCAGGATGACCGTGGGCTGCCCCTTGTGCTCGGATGCCGCCTTGAAGGCCGCGTAGACCTTTCGATAGTCGTGTCCGCCGCGCTTGAGGCCCCAGAGCTGGTCGTCGCTGTAGTCCTTGACCATCTCGAGGGTGCGCGGGTCGCGGCCAAAGAAGTTCTCACGAACGTAGGCGCCGCTTTCGGCCTTGTAGGTCTGGTAGTCGCCGTCGGGGGTGCGGTTCATCAGATCGCGCAGGGCGCCCTCGTTGTCGCGGGCGAGGAGTTCGTCCCACTCGCGACCCCAGATCACCTTGATGACGTTCCATCCGGCACCGCGGAAGAAGCTCTCCAGCTCCTGAATGATCTTGCCGTTGCCGCGCACCGGGCCGTCGAGGCGCTGCAGGTTGCAGTTGATGACGAAGTTGAGATTATCGAGACCATCGTTCGCGGCGAGCTGGAGCGCACCACGGCTTTCCACCTCGTCCATCTCGCCGTCACCGAGGAAGGCCCAGACCTGCTGGTCGGAGGCGTCCTTGATTCCGCGGTTGGTGAGGTACTTGTTCGACTGGGCCTGGTAGATCGCGTTGATCGGACCGAGACCCATCGACACCGTGGGGAACTGCCAGAAGTTCGGCATCAGGCGCGGGTGCGGGTAGGAGGACAGCCCGCCTGCGGCGTGGGATTTTTCTTGGCGGAATCCGTCGAGCTGGTCGGCGCTCAGCCGGCCCTCGAGGAACGCTCTGGCATACATGCCGGGGGAGGCGTGGCCCTGATAGAAGATCTGGTCTCCGCCGCCCGGGTGGTCCTGGCCACGGAAGAAGTGGTTGCTGCCGACCTCGTAAAGCGTCGCAGAACCCGCATAGGTGGAGATGTGTCCACCGACGGCGATGCCGGGACGCTGCGCGCGGTGCACGATGATGGCCGCATTCCAGCGCAGCCACGCCCTGTACCGTCGCTCGAGTTCTTCGTCGCCGGGGAAGTCCGGCTCGTTCTCGGGAGCGATCGTGTTGAGGTAGTCAGTCGTGGGGACCATGGGCACACCGAGGTGCAACTCCTTGGACCTTTTGAGCAGACTCAGCATGATCTCGCGGGCGCGCTCGTGACCTTGCGCGGCTACCAATTCATCGAGGGATTCCTGCCATTCGGCAGTCTCCTCAGGGTCTCTGTCAGTGTGGTTCACCGAGTAAGGATCCTGGTCGTTCACCGTCAACGTTGACCTCGTTCTTGTTCGCGGACAAACTATGACCCGCACGACCGCAATCGGGTTTCGACCGTCGGTCTTGGTGTGCAGAGCCTTAATGATTCTAGTTCTCGTGACGGGGTGTGTCGTACGCGAGTCCCGTTCGGCAGGCGGAGAGTAGCGTCGGGGCCATGAGCATTTTCGACCTCGACAGTGGCGCGCTGTCCGTTTCGGTGAACTCCCGCGGCGCCGAGTTGAGCGGCCTCCGCGATGAGTACGGGAGAGAACTTCTCTGGCAGGGTGGCGACCCGTGGCATCGGCGAGCACCCGTTCTGTTTCCGATAGTCGGACGGATGCCGCATGACCAGCTCATTCACGACGGAACCGGTTACCCGATTGGCCAGCACGGCTTCGCTCGCGACTCAGAGTTTGCAGCCGAGAGGATCAGCGACCGCCAGGTGGTCTTCACCCTTGTGGACACCGACGAGACGCGCTCGCACTTCCCGTTCCCATTCCGGCTCGATGTCGATTTCAGCGTCGACCGCAACGTGCTGATTCTGCGACACACTGTCTCGAACACGGGGGGCCAGGCGTTCTCGGCGTCGCTGGGTGCGCATCCGGCCTTCGCGTGGCCGCTCGCCGCCGGTGTCGCGCCAGACGCGCACACCCTCGAGTTCGCTGTGGACGAGAAGGCGCCCATCCGCCGGATCGTTGACGGGCTGTTGCTGCCCGATGCCCGCCCGACACCGGTGGTGGGGCGAACTCTGCAACTCGAGAAGTCCCTGTTCGTTGAGGATGCCATCATCTTCGACGGGCTCGCCAGCCGTTCGGTGCTCTACTCGGCGCCTGGCACGCCGAGTATCACCCTCGATTTCGCCGACTTCCCGCTACTCGGCGTGTGGTCGAAATCGCCGGGCGACTTCGTCTGCATCGAGCCGTGGTTCGGTATGACGGCGCCGGAGGATTTCGAGGGCGAATACGACACGAAACCCGCACAGTTCATGCTGCATGGCGGCGAATCCCGTGTGTTCACCTACAGCATCACCATCGAGCAGCCCTGACTGCATGAATGTGCTAGGCGCAGGCGTAGTATTGCCACTCGTGTTTACCGGGCGTTCACGTGCTCGGCTGAAAGGACATGATCATGGCTCTGGAGAATGACACCCAGGCACCCGACTTCGAACTGCCGAACCAGTTCGGAGAGCACATCAGGCTCAGCGACTTCCGCAACAAGAGGCCGGTAGCTCTCGTGTTCTACCCCCTGGCTTTTTCGAGCACCTGCACGACGGAGCTCTGCGATCTGCGTGACAACCTCGCGCTGTTCAACGACAAGAGCATCGAACTCATCGGCATCTCCGTGGATTCCAAAGCCACCCAGCGTGCATTCGCGGAGAAGGAGGGCTACGAGTTCAACCTGCTCGCTGACTTCTGGCCGCATGGCTCGGTCGCCAAAGAGTACGGCGTCTTTCTCGAGGAGAAGGGTTACGCCAATCGCGCCAGCTTCCTCATCGACTCCCACGGCATCATCCGTGCCAGCTTCGTCACCGCGCCTGGCGAGGCTCGATCGATAGCCGACTACCGTGCTGCTCTCACCGAGTTGACCCCGGTCGCCGTCTAAACCTTCTTCTTTTCCGGGTCGAGTTGGCCCAGAATATTCTGCGGTTCGGTGATCATCACCAGTTGACGGTTATTAATTTCGATAAGCGATTCGATGTCCTTCTTGGACGCCACATTCGTCTGGTAGTCGTGTTTCGAGAGCGCAGCGGCGATGGCATCCTGGCGTCTTGACGGTCTTCTTCTGGGCGCTCTTCGTCGGGCTGGTCTTGGTCACGGTGCGAGTGTAGGTCGGTGCGCGACGAATGGCCGGATGCCTGTACGATGAAGTTTCGTCGTAGCCGGGAAGCCCTCGTGGCAACCGCTGCGGGCCTTTAGCTCAGTTGGTAGAGCGCCACGTTTACACCGTGGATGTCATCGGTTCGAGCCCGGTAGGGCCCACCACTAAAGCGTTGTTCAGCGACATATTTGACGGGGTCGCTCGTGGGCCGCTAACGGCGGAGCATCAGCGCCAGACCGGTCCTTGCCCGTTGGGGCGGTCCGCCAGAACGAAGTCCGGGTCGGCCGCCATCTCGACCAGCCAGCGGAGCGCTGAGATTGGGGTCGCGTGATCGGCGGTCCGTGCGGTGAGTCTCCCGTTCCGTCGCGCGTCGGCGATCGCAGCTCGCCACGCTTCATCCATTGCGGTGATCTCAGTGGCGTGAACGGTTTTCAGCGCCTCCATCTCCACGAGTGTTCGCGACTTGGCGGCGGCTGTCGATACGACGTACTCGACGTCCGGATCGGCCGGGCTCACTGGTACGAGCATGCTCACCCGCCGCGCCCTCACGGCGGCTCCGACGAGCGTCAGAATGACCACCAAAACGTTGGTGACGGCCCATGCGATCCACAGGCCGATGCTGACATTCGTAAAGCTTGCGGGCTCGCGCACGCGGGTGACAGCCGCTCTGAACAGTCCGATAACCGGCAGAACGGCGGAGGCGATGTGCAATTGCCATGCCTGCTTGCGGGTGTCCTCGGATCCCCATCCGGGAGCGCCATTCCACCCAGCGTCGAAACGATGGTGACAATGGCTGCGATAACATTGATTGTCATTTCCCGTACGCGGTCGGTCTCGAAGTTGATTCGTGGCGGCGGGAGCACGATGGAACCGGCGGTCATTGATCCGAGGAGCGTCACAATGAGAAGGGTGAAGCCGAGAACAAGTATCGGTGTCGGTGTCGACTGCAGCCGAGGGGCGCGGGCGTTCCACTTCTGATGGCGAGGATCCCGGGCGGCCTTTCGACGCTCACCAAGCGCTCCTCAGGTCGTTCACGTGAAGCTGGGTTTGCCTTGATTCTGCTTGTGCTCAAGAGATCACCTCGCGTTTAAGTGAAGACTCCTCGTTAAGGATATGCTGCTCGGGTAGTGCTATCGCCATCGAACCTTTGTCGGCGCGGATTGGTTACCAGGCAGAGGACGGCGCCGTCACGACGGGCACCGGGGTGTAATGCCAGCGTGAACCGTTACCGTAGTGGCTGCTCGCCCACGGCGAGGCCCAGATGGCCTGTTCCGTGATACTCGTCGGCGCTGCGGTGGCAAGCGCAGTGACGATCGCGCTGAAACTCGGGTTGCGCTGGAGGTTCTCGGCGGCTTTCTGTGCGGCGATCACGAGGTTCGCGTACGAACCCGTTCCTCCACCACCGCCGGAGCCGTATCCGTTGTTCATCGGGTTGTTGCGGTTCCACCAGTTGTCCGGGCCGTTCTCCTGCCGCATCCACCGTACAAGGACTGTCACGTTGTCGTCGGTCGTCGGCCAGCCACCCGACATCAGCACCACTTTGGCCCAGTCGTAGTTGGTGCCATTCGCAGACAACGTTTGCACGCCTGCGGTGGTCGAGTAGGCATCACGGGTCACCGAGAGCATTCCGCGGTCGGACACGGTGAGTGTCTGGCCATGGTGAGCGATGTAGGCATTCAACTGCTCGGCTGCACTCGGGGGAGCCGCCGGCGCGATGGCGCAGGTAGCCGCGAGAGCCAGGGCCGCGACAGCTGCACCGACGGCAAGGCCCCTCCTTACCCGTCCCAGCGGTCGAGAGGGCTTCGCTGTTGCGCGACGGCCAGTGGGGATTCGATGGGTGAGAGTCATAGGGCTGCGTTTCCTGCGTCGGTAGGAATGCCAGCGGCAGGAATAACGAAGTTTACCAGAGGCTCTTTTCTGGCATTGAGGGGGCCGATGCTGGCCGGGTCGACCTCGCTGATTCGCATCATCCTCACCTCTCGAAAACCATCGAAAACCCTGGCCCGAGGGGCAAGGTGTCACGTCGGGAGGCAGGTTCTACTCAAGGTCGCCGGCGAGCAGTTCCCTGGCGCGTGCCTTGCGCACGGTGGACCAGCCGTCAAGGCCCGGACGGTAGTCAGGAGGGCAGGCGCGCTCCCAGCGTTCGATCACTTCGATCTCGGCGGGGATGTCTCCTCGACGCCGGTAAAGGATGGCGGCCTGCTTGTAATAGCCCTGTGCCGGTTCCTGCCCGGTGACCGTCGCGTGCCTGTCGGTCGCATCCAGAATTCCGACTAGCAGTTCGAGCAACTCGTCATCACGCTTCTCGCTGCGGAGTTTGTCGAGCTGCGGCACCCAGTCGACGTAGGGCTTGCCCCTGAACTGGGCGGCCTCGTCTTCCTCAGCACGCTGTGCCGCGTGGTCTTCGAGGGTCCACTCACTCTGCGGTTTGGCGGCGCGAGATTCGTGAGTTGAGGGCTCAACCGGATGGGCGTGACAGCCCGTCTGCGGATCGTCGGGAGCCGTCGTCTTTGGCTTGCTCCTGAATGCGTCGAAGAATCCCATGCGCTCGATCGTTGCACAGCCGCCACCTGCTTCGCATCTTCGACGCGCGTCCGCGCCGCCTGTCGCGGTACCTCTGGGAGTTTGCTGGACGCCACCGATCACCCGAGCGCTGGCGAGTACTAGTGATGTTCATGAACCCCTCCCCGCTCACCGCCATCGCACTCGTCTGCACTCTCACGCCCTCGCCCAAGCCCTCGAGCAGCGAGCTGATGGCAACGCAGGTACTCGAGCAACTCGCTGCCCACGGAGTGCCCGGCGAGAGTGTTCGCATCATCGACCAGTCGATCACGCCAGGGGTGGAGACGGATATGGGAAGCGGAGATGGATGGCCCGCCCTGCGCGACCGCATCCTGGCTTCAGACATCCTGCTGGTGTCGACGCCGATCTGGATGGGACATGCCTCAAGTCTGGCCCAGGTCGTGATGGAGCGACTCGACGCCGAGCTCTCCTTCACCGACGCTGCCGGTCGTCCACATCTCTACGGCAAGGTCGCGATCGTCTCCGTTGTCGGCAATGAAGACGGCGCGCACAAAGCGACAGCGGATCTCTTCCAGGCACTGAACGACGTCGGTTTCACTATCCCTGCCCAGGGCGGCACGTACTGGAACGGTGAGGCCATGCAGACCGTCGACTACAAAGACCTCGATTCGACACCGGACCCGGTGGCAAGCGCGACGAGCGCGATGGCGGCTAATGCCGCCCATCTCGCTCGGGCTCTCAAGGCTTCGAACTATCCCGCGTCTTAATGGCACTTTTTCGCGACCCCTGTCAAGCCCCTACTTTTTTGTCGCAGCTGATTTAGCCTTTTCTCAGATGCAGCAAGCGAGACGAGACCGTCTCGTATAGCGCAGCATGCTTCTTGATGACTGGTGCAGGAGAGACGGTTCTACGATTTTCCTCGGCCGCGCCCAGTACGACGATCGCAGTGTTTTATGCCATATTTTTCGGCGGCTTGTCAACCCCTCCCGCTGAGGGAATTCGGTCAATAGGTTTGTTCCAACCACTTTGGGGGTCACAAATGAGTATCACCGCATACGAAGTCTCTGAAGCAAATATCATCGAAGCGCGTGGCGACGCGCGGGTCTCGAGCGATCCGCTCCGCGACTACCTGCAGCAGATCGGTCGTACCCCACTGCTGACAGCCGACGAAGAGGTTTCGCTGGCCCGTCGTATCGAGATCGGCGTCCTGGCCGACGAACGAATCGCCAACGAGCCGGACCTCGATGCGAAGCTGAAGCGTGAGCTGCAGTGGCTCGCTCGCGACGGCGATCGTGCCTACGACACCTTCATTTGCTCCAACCTGCGACTGGTCGTGAGCATCGCGAAACGTTACGCCGGGCGAGGGCTCCCAATCATGGATGTGATCCAGGAGGGCAATCTCGGTCTGGTGCGCGCGGTCGAGAAGTTCGATTACACGATCGGCAACAAGTTCTCCACCTACGCGACCTGGTGGATCCGGCAGTCGGTACTGCGCGGAATAGCCGACTCGAGCCGCATCATCCGCATTCCGGTGCACACCGTCGAGAAGATGGACAAGCTCGACAGGGTGCGTCGTGACCTGGGGGCTGAACTCGGACGCACCCCCACGATCGTCGAGGTGGCGGATGCCGCGCAGGTGAGCGTGGAAGAAGTGCTCAGGCTCGACAAGACCGACCACGACACCATCTCGCTCGGCCTGCCCATCGGTGACGATGGCAGTACGGAACTCGGCGACTTGATCGAGGACGCCGACACTCCGGAGCCTTTCGAGAGCGTCGAACTCGGCCTGCGCTATGACGACATTCGCCGCAAGCTCGACGCGCTGCCGCCGCGAGATGCCACAGTCATCCGTCTCCGTTTCGGGCTGGAAGGCCGCAAGGCCCTCACCCTCGATGAGGTTGGAGAACTGTATGGCATCACCCGCGAGCGGGTGCGCCAGCTGGAGACGCGCAGCCTCAAGAGGCTGCGCAGCGCCGATCTGAAGTCATACCTCGCCTGAGCGAACCCGACCCCGCCACTTCAGTCGCTGAACTCGGGATTTTCCTGCTCTTCCTGGGCTTGCTCGAACGAGATGTCGTCATTCTCACTCGGAGGCTTTTCAGAAACCAATGCCTCGGGATCAACGTGTTCTTCGTATTTCTCTTTCGCTTCTTCGTCTTCGGGTCCGACGCTGGTGTACTCGTGGTACCGATCTCGATTCTCTGGCATTGCAGGGAATCCCCCTCTCACCCTCCTAGACGTCATTGTCGTCTCGGCATTGTTTGACGGTAGGCCCACCCCGATCGAGCCTCAAGGCCTTGACGCAACTCGTGTCGCGTGTAGGCGCCTATTCCTCGCTGGTCTTTCCCAGCGCACCGACCTCTTCCGTAAGCTGAAGACCCGCAGCACTGTTGGAGGACTGGGTGAGCAACTCGAGCCACTCACGGTTGATCTTGGGCATCCGTCCGCCGTTGTAACGGAACACCATCGGGATGGCCGAGTCGAGCCAGATCGTGCTGCGTCCGTCGCCGACACTCTGCTCATCGCGCCAGGAGAAGAAGAAGCTTTCGTCACGACGCAGTTTCGCACCGATCACCAGTTGCAGGTGCGCGAGAACGCGGTCGTCGAAGATGATCTCGATGGTCGGGCCGTACAGTAATTTTCCCAACGGGACGCCTGCTTTCGTGGTGCGAGAGGTGCTCCTCTCGTGGTCTGATTCGAAGGTTACTACGCGTCACTCCAATCGCACGTCGTCCGCAGATTTGTCGGGGCGCCAACCACGCCACGAGGGCTGGCGAAGACGTCTGGTGGCCGTCCATTCGGCGAATTCGACCTCTCCGATGAGGTCCGGCGTCACCCAGTGGGCGTCGGCGGCGTCGGCCGTCGGCACATCTTCGAACGGTGTCGTCGTGCGGGATCGCTGCGCGAGCCTGGCGTGAAGCTCGTCGAGCTGTTTATCGCTGAAGCCGGTGCCGACACGACCGACATAGCGAAGATGCCCATCCTGCGGCACGCCCATGAGCAGCGAACCGACGCCGTCGCTGCGTCGACCGTTGCCCGGCCGCCAGCCGCCGATCACCACCTCCTGGGTACGGTGGTGCTTGATCTTGATCCAGGCATGAGATCGGCGGCTCGTCGCGTAGCGGCTGTCGCGCTCTTTGGCTACGACTCCCTCGAGTCCGAGTTCCTTGCTGGTTTTGATGGCGTGCTCGAGGTCACCAGCGAAGGCTGCGGGCACCTGGACGACGGCGCCAGGCGTCGTGGAGACGATACCCTCGAGCGCCGCGCGCCGGTCGTCGTAGGCTGTGGTGAGGAGCGACTCGTCGTCGATCTCCAGGGCGTCAAAGACGAGGTAGTTCACTGAGACTGATCTGGCTGCCCGTTCCACATCGCGTGGGGAACTGAGATTCATGCGGTTCTGCAGCAGGCCGAAGTCGGGTCGGCCGCGTTTATCGAAGGCCACGATCTCACCGTCGAAAGTAGCGCTGTCGACCGAGACGACATCTGTGAGGACTTTCAACTCCGGGTAGGTGGCTGTGAGATCTTTACCATTGCGGCTGGTCAGCGTGACCTTCCCATCTTGAACACGGGCGATCGCGCGGATGCCATCCCACTTCATTTCGAATGCCCAGCCCTCCTCAGCGGTGATGTCCTTCGCCGTGCCGAGGGTCGCGAGCATGGGGGAGAAGTCCGTGGTTTTCGCGCGGGGCGCGACTGTCCTGGGCCGCGTGATGTCGGCGGATGTCGCGACCGGCTTCATGAGATGGATCAGCCAGTTCTGGGCGGCCTTGCCGTCGCCGCCGGTATGGATCAGCGCAAAACGTCGTGGTGTGCCCAGTCCGCCCTTCTTCTCCCCGTGCAACGTCACGATGATCTCTTCGTCGTCTCGCCATTTCTCCAGGTCGTAGTGTCCGGCGTCCCAGATCTTCACCTCGCCGCCGCCGTACTCTCCGGCGGGGATCATGCCTTCGAAGGCACCGTACTCGAGCGGATGATCCTCGGTCTGGACCGCGAGATGGTTGCCTTTCGAATCGGTCGGAATACCCTTCGGAAGTGCCCAGCTCACCAGCACGCCGTCATGTTCCAGGCGGAAGTCGTAGTGAAGGTTGCGGGCATGATGCTCCTGGATCACAAAGGACTTTCCGTCGCTCGAAGTCGCGCGTTCCTGCGGAACCGGCTCCGGCGTCTTCGCGGCGTCACGTTTGCTTCGATACTTCTCCAGCCGGTCGGCGGCCGTCGGCGTCGCGGCGAAGTCTCGCAGGTGCGACTCTGTTGGTTCGAGTGAGTCGAGGTGCCCGCTCGTCAGGTCGGCGAGTGGGTCGCCGCGTCTCTTCACACGGCGCAGCACTTCGCGGTAGTCGAGCTGGACCAGATCCTTGCTCGCCAGCTCCCGCCAGGTACGGGGTGCGGCCACCATGGGGAATTCACGGCCACGCAGCGAGTAGGGCGTGATGGTGGTCTTCGAACCGTTGTTCTGGCTCCAGTCGAGCAGTACCTTGCCCGGGCGGAGGGCTTTCTTCATATCGCTGACCACGAGATCCGGATGATCGGCTTCGAGGGAGCGAGCGAGTTCGTGGGCGACGGCTGAGACCTGGTCAGAGGTCTGCTTTCCGTCCAGTGCGGCGTAGAGGTGGATGCCTTTGCTGCCGCTGGTCACCGGCATGGCGGAGAGTCCCATGTCGGTGAGGATGTCGCGAACCAGCTTCGCGACCTCCACGCACTCTGCAAGGCCGGCGCCCTCGCCAGGGTCGAGGTCGAGCACGAGGCGGTCGGGGTTACGCGGTGTTCCGGTGCGGCCGAATTGCCACTGCGGAACATGGATCTCGAGGGCTGCGATCTGACCGAGCCAGATGAGTGTCGCCGTATCGTTCACGAGCGGATAGTCGTTGCTGTGGTCCTTGTGCTCGATGGTGCGGCGCTTGACCCAGGACGGCGTTGAATCGTCGAGGTTCTTCTGGAAGAACATCTGGCCGGGGTCATCCGCAGTCCCCACCCCGTGAACCCAGCGTTTGCGCGTGGCCGGGCGGTTGGCTGCATGGGGGATCAGAACAGTGGCGATCTCCGCGTAGTAGGCGAGAACATCGCCTTTGGTCGTACCGGTCGAGGGGTAGAGCACCTTGTCGAGGTTCGTCAGCGTGATGCGGTGACCGTCGACAGTGACTTTCTCGGTTTGTGATTCGGATGCCATCTGTCCTCGCTCGCAGCGCCGGGCGCTAGAAAGGCCGGGACTGCCCAAAACCTACTCCGAAACGCGAAAGGGTCAAGCCCCGCGCGCACGGAGGGCCGCCTGGTGTGGAATAGGAATATGCGAGCAATCTGGACCGGCGCGATCACCTTCGGTCTCGTGAATGTACCCGTCAAGGTGTACAGCGCGACCGAGGATCATGACCTTTCCCTGCACCAGGTGCACGACAAGGATGGCGGTCGCATCAAGTACCAGCGTCGGTGCGAGATCTGCGGCAAGATCGTGAGCTACGACCACATCGACAAGGCCTTCGATGACGGCGACAAGACGGTCGTGCTCACCGACGACGACCTGTCGACTCTCCCTGCGGAGCGAAGCCGCGAGATCGAGGTGGTCGAGTTCGTGCCGAGCGATCAGCTCGATCCGATCATGTTCGACCGAAGCTACTTTCTCGAACCGGATTCGAAGTCGCCGAAGGCCTACGCGCTGTTGCGAAGAACTCTCGAAGAGACAGATCGCACGGCCATCGTGCACTTTGCCCTGCGGCAGAAGACGAGACTCGGCGCCCTTCGGGTGCATGACAACGTGCTCATGCTGCAGTCGCTGCTCTGGGACGACGAGGTGCGCGAAGCGAAGTTTCCCGCGCTCGAGGAACGGACACGGGTGTCGGCCAAGGAACTCGAGATGTCGTCGGCGCTCGTCGATAGTTTTGCATCGGATTTCAGCCCGGAGAAGTTCAGCGACGAATACCAGGAGGAGTTGAAGAAGCTCATCGACGCCAAGCTCAAGGAGGGCGATGCGCTCGATACCGCGAAGACTTTCGGTGAGGAAGAGGAGCCGGAGGAAGGCGGCGGCGAGGTGATCGACCTGATGGAGGCGCTCCGCAAGAGTGTCGAGAAGAACCGCAGCAGTGCCCCGGCGAAGAAGACCTCACGGAAGAAGGGATAGCGATGCCCGGTGAACGAAACCCGCGACTGAAGGATCCGAAGCTCTATGAGGAGTTCCGTGACGATCGGATTCGAAATCGAAGGCCAGGACGCCGTCGGCAGCGATAGCGATTCGGAAGTTTGAGACCAATGTTTCATTGCCTTCGGCCCGTCATCCTGAGAAATTGCTGCGCGCCAATATCATGTGGGCATGGCTAACCACGACGACGCCGGCGAGAGATCCTCCGCTGCGACGCCGTCGGTTCCCACAGGACCCCGACGCTCCACATTCGCGCCGCCACCGGCGGTCGCTTCGAGGCAGCCGGACGAGTCGATCGTTTCCGATGATGAGCGGGATTACGACGACGACGCTCTGGCCGATGCTCTGGCCGACGAGGCGGTTCGACTTGGTTATTCCGGACCGATCCAGATCATCCGCCCCGTCACCGCTGTCGCCCGGGTTCCGCTTGCCGAACTGCCGGCGCCATCCGGACCGTCCGTTCAGCGTCCAGAACCTGACCCGGCTGACGCTCCGACTCCTGAGCCTCCCGCAGCTGAGACCGACGACCCTCCCGCCGAACTCAGCGCAGCCGTCCCCTCGATGCAGTCCCCAGCGGCCTTCCCCAGTCCGCCGGCACGGACGTCCCTGCCCGACGACGAACTGGTTCGATCGCTGAGTGAGGAATCCCGCCAACCTAACGGGATCGCCAGCGTGTTCGACAAGTTCGAGGAGCACCTGCGCCTGCGACAGCAGGAGGCGCGGACGTTTCAGGAGTGGGAGAACACGGTGCAGGCGATCGGTACGCCAGAGGCGCTCGACTATATCGAAGAGGTGAAGACCGGTTTCATCGAGGTGATTCCTGAGGTTCCGGTCGCTGTCGAGCCTGTTCCAGCGCCAGTCCCCCCGACGAACCCGCCTCCGCTGGTCGAGCCGCCCCAGGCCTACTCACGCTTCGCTCCGCAGCCTGCGGCATCCTCGGACTTCGATTCCCTGGTGACCGGCTCAGACGAGGAGGCTTCTGACGTTCCAGAAGAGCCGGTCGTCAGCGCGCCGGCACACCTGCCTTTCGATGAGATCGCGAGTGTCGCGACATCCGCGACCCCACTGTCGATCTTCAGCCTGGAGGTGAGCGGAAGCGAACCGACACCGCTCGACTATCGCGTCGGACGGTCGACGCGACTATTCTGGCTCTGGTTCGCAACTAATTCATCAGTGCTCAGCATCGCGTTCGGCGGCGCGCTGTTCTCGCTCGGGATGAGCCTGCGCCAGGCGATCGTGTCGGCATTCATCGGCGTTGCCATCTCCTTCATTCCTCTCGGCCTCGGCACTCTCGCGGGCAAGTGGAGCGGGCAACCAACCATGGTGATCTCTCGAGCGACCTTCGGGCTCGTCGGCAACATCGTGCCGGCCGTACTCGCCGTCATCGTCCGCCTGTTCTGGGGTGCGGTGCTGCTCTGGATCATTGCCGCTTCGGCAGGTCGGATCCTGACCGGCGCGAAGCTCGGAGGTTCATTCACCGAACTGCAACTCACGCTGTTGGCGATGGCCGTCGGTTTCGTGATCGCCCTCGTCATCGCCTTTCTCGGCTATCGGTTGTTTGCGCGAATCCAGCTGGTGCTGACTATCGTCTCCGCCATTCTTCTCGTGGCCGTCGTCGTCGCCACCTGGCCGTCGGTGAGTATTTCCAAGGCCCTCACCGTGGGCGACGGCCAATGGATTCTCGTGGTCACCGGCGTTGTCCTGGTCTTCAGCTTCATCGGCCTGGCCTGGGCGAGCAGCAGTGCCGATCTCGCCCGCTACCAGCGCCCGAGCAGCTCCGGTGCGGCGTCGATGCTGTCGGCATCGTTCGGCGCGACTCTTCCCGGTTTCCTCCTCATCGCCTACGGAGCGCTCCTGGCCGCGTCCGACCCGACGGTTGCGAAAGGTCTCGTCACGAATCCACTCGACACCATCGGCGACATGCTGCCCGCCTGGTTTCCGATACCGCTGCTGGCCGCGGCGGTGCTGAGCCTTCTCTCCGGTGTGGTGCTGAGCATCTATTCGGCGGGATTCGCCCTCCAATCGGCGGGGCTGAGACTCCCACGTGAATGGGGCACGGTACTGGTGGGCGCTGTGCTCTTCGCCGCAGCTCTCGTCATGACCTTCACTGTGGATGACCTCGTACCCATCTTCCGGGACATCGCGACCACGCTCGCCGTGCCGGTCGCCGCCTGGGTCGGCATTTTCGCCGCCGAGATGATGATCCGTCGTCGTCGCTTCGACGCTCTGTCGTTGCTTGCGAGGGGTGGTGCTTATCCCGCAGTGAACTGGGTCAACCTCTCGATGCTGGTGGTGGCATCCGCGATCGGGCTCGGATTCACTACGGCCACCGTGAACTGGCTCGGTTGGGAGGGATATCTCTTCTCGGCCTTCAGAGTCCCGCTGAATGGCGAGTTCGCCGGCACGGACATCGGCGTTCTCGTCGCGCTCGTACTCGGTCTGCTCACGCCTTTCGTCGCCGGGGTTCCGGCTATTCGACGACAAGAGCTCGATCGCGCCTGAAACTAGACTGGGCCACATGCCTCACACCGTCGCTGACATCTGCGCCGCCGTCGAACGGCTCTGGCCGATGTCTGGCGCCGAGGGGTGGGACGCCCCAGGGCTTCTCTCCGGCGATCCTGCGGCCCCTGTCGGGTCCATCCATCTCGCCGTCGACGTTGTCGTCGAGGTAGCGGATGAGGCGGTCACCGCCGGTGCGAATCTTCTGCTTGCTCACCACCCCCTGCTGCTTCGTGGCGTCACGACTGTCGCCGAAGACCGGTACAAGGGTGCGGTGCTGGCGCGCCTCATCCGCGGGGACTGCGCGCTGATCGCCGCCCACACGAACGCGGATGTCGTGGAGACCGGAACCTCGGCCGTCCTGGCCTCACGCCTCGGCCTCGTCGATGCGCTGCCCATCGTCGCGGGGGAGACGCCGACTCGCGGCATCGGCCGCGTCGGACGACTCGCTGAGCCGACCACGCTCGGCCGACTGGCCAGGCTGCTCGGTGAGATCCTGCCGGCAACCGCGTCCGGCATCCGGGTCTCCGGTGAGTATGACCAGACCGTCGAGACGATTGCGCTCTGTGGGGGAGCCGGAGACTCCCTGCTGGGCGAGGCGGCGGTGCTCGCCTCCGATGTGTACATCACCTCCGACCTGCGTCATCATCCGGCCTCCGAATCTCGAGAGAACGCCGGCGTCGCCGGTGGCCCAGCGTTGATCGACGTGTCGCACTGGGCCAGCGAATGGTTGTGGCTCGATATCGCCGCCGAGGAATTGCGGGCTGCCCTGCCCGGCATCCGGATCACGGTGAGCGACGTGCGCACCGATCCATGGGATTTCACGATTGTCCAATAACCAGCAAGTGAGGGCCACATGCCACTGAAAGCCAGTCCCGACGACCAGGCGCATCTCCTGGAACTCCAGGCCATCGATACCCGTCTGCAGCAGCTCGACCACAGGGCCAGGACCCTGCCGGAGGGTTCCACGCTCGCTGGACTCTCCAGTGACGCCGACGCGCTGCGCGTCGAACGCCTCAGCGCCACGGGCGCCGTCGAGGATGCACAGTTGGAACTGTCGCGCATCGAAAGCGATGTCGCCGTCGTGGAGGCCCGCGTCAAACGCGACACCGATCGTCTCCAGGGATCGTCCTCTGTCAAGGATGTCGCGGGCCTCGAGAGCGAGCTTGCCGGCCTTCGCAAGCGCCAGCTTGACCTCGAAGAGATCGAACTGACGGTGATGGAGCGACTCGAAGGCCTCGAAGCCGCAACAGCCGAACTCCGCGCGACGAGCGATGCGCTTCAGGCCACGATCACGGAGGTCACGGCGGAACGGGATGCCGCTCTCGGGACCATCACCAGTGAGCGCACCCACTCCGAGGCCAACCGTTCCACCATCGCGAGCAAGCTGCCAGAAGACCTGCTCGCCCTCTACGAACGCCAGCGCCAGCGCTACGGCGCGGGCGCATCGCTGCTGCGCGGCGGCGTATCCGGCGCGAGCGGTGTGAAGTTGAACGAGAGCGACATGGCCGTTATCCGGGCCGCAGCTCCTGATGACGTGGTGCTGTGTCCGGACAGCAACGCGATCCTGGTGCGTACCTCCGAATCCGGGCTCTAGGCACGGCTAAGCTTGCGCTGAATGGGTCGGCAAGACGGTCGCGTCGCTTCGAGAGAAGCGCCGAGGAACGTCCGGGCTCCACAGAGCAGGGCGGTGGGTAACACCCACCCGGGGTAACCCGCGAGAAAGTGCAACAGAAAGCAGACCGCCACTGTGCTGTTTCCGAGAGGCGACGCACAGCGGTAAGGGTGAAACGGTGGTGTAAGAGACCACCAGCGGCCCGCGTGATCGGGTCGGCTAGGTAAACCTCGCCCGGAGCAAGGTCGAACAGGAAACGTTACGGGCGGCTCGCCCAGTTTCCGGGTAGACCGCTAGAGGTGTGCGGCAACGTACATCGTAGATAGATGACCGTCGAAGGTACGCGAGTACCGGGACAGAACCCGGCGTAACAGCCGGCCCATTCGCTTCCCAGCTGGGAAACGGACTACGTTAGGCGTCCGGCGAGAACCGGTAGCCCATGCCGGGCTCGGTGAGCAGATAGCGAGGTCGGGATGGCTCCGGTTCGAGTTTCTTGCGCAACTGCGCGAGGTAGAGCCGAAGGTAGCCGTCCTCGTTCCCATAGGCCGGCCCCCACACGGTGGTGAGCAGATGATGCTTGGTCACGAGCCGGCGAGGATTGCGCACCAGAACCTCGAGAATGTGCCATTCGGTGGGGGTGAGCTTGACAGCGGTGCCGAGCCCCTCGGCATCCGTCCTGGTGACGATGTGAGTCGCGAGATCGACAGTGATATCGCCGAAGCTGGTGATCGGTTCCTCCGGCTCGGCGAGCAAACGGCGGCTGAGAGCACGGATACGGGCGAGCAATTCGTCGATAGCGAATGGCTTCGTGACGTAGTCGTCGGCGCCTGCATCGAGGGCGTCGACCTTGTCGGCGGAATCCGAGCGGCCGCTCACGACGAGGATCGGCACGTCCGTCCAGCCGCGAAGCCCCTCGATCACCTGGATGCCGCTGAACCCCGGCAGGCCGAGGTCGAGCACCACGAGTTCGGGTTTCAATTTCGCCGCGACATCAAGTGCCTCCGGCCCTGACCTGGCGAGTGACACGTCGTAGCCACGAGCAACCAGGTTGATGCGGAGCGCCTTGAGGATCTGCGCGTCGTCATCGACCACCAGTATGCGCATCAGACCTTTCCTCCCATTGAGGATGCGTTGACAGCTGGCAGCGAAATCACCATGGTGAGTCCGCCGCCGGGAGTGTCCTCCGCCTCCAGAGCACCACCCATCGCCCCCATGAAGCCGTTGGACAGTGCCAGCCCGAGCCCGACACCGCTTGAGTTGTCAGTATCGCCGAGGCGCTGGAAGGGCTGGAAAGCCTCGGAGAGCTTTGCCTGCGGGATACCAGGACCGCGATCGATCACGCGAAGCTCGACGCGGCCGCCGAAACTGCTCGCCGTGATGAGCAGCGGTGCTTCGTCGGGCGAGTAGCGCAGGGCGTTCGCGATGAGGTTCACCAGTACTCGCTGCACGAGCACGGGGTCGCATCTGGTCGCGGGGAGGTCCGGGGCGACATCCACACTGATGCGTCCGAAAGGCACGTCAAGTTCGTCGAGTGCGAGCGGAACGATCTCGTCCAGTCCGACGGTGGAGAGCGAGATGGGGAGCACCCCCGCCTGCAGCCTGCTGGCGTCGAGCAGGTCATTCACGAGATCGGCGAGGCGGCGCAGGGACAGCTCGGCGGTGGCCAGCAGCTCATCACGATCCTGTTCACTCCAGGTGACATCGGTGCTGCGCAGGCTGGAGACCGCTGCGGTGGCGGAGGAGAGCGGCGTGCGGAGGTCGTGACCCACTGCCGCCAGCAGTGCAGTGCGCAGTCGATCGGCCTCTTCGAGCGGGCGGATGCCTTGCGCGGCCGTCCGGAGCTCGCGCTGCACGAGCGCCACTTCGATCTGCGAGACGAAAGCGTCGAGTATCCGCCGGTCGGAGGCTTGCAGGTCGCGTCCACGCAACACGACGCTTCCGCTGGCGCTCAGCTCCACCACGGTGCGAGGAACCTCCGGGCCGCCAGCTACCGCGCCGGCCTCATAGAGCTGCGCACCCCGGTAGGTGACGGTGATACTGCTCATCCCGAAGACCTCGCGCATGCGGTTGGCCAGTGCTTCAACGGCGTTCTCGCCGCGGATGATGCTTCCCGCGACATTCGCGAGGGTCTCAGCCTCCGCGGCCGAACGTCGGGCCGCGCGGCTGCGGCTCGCCGCCTGGTCGACCACGAGGCTCACCAGGATGGCGATGATGAGGAAGATCAGGAGCGCGAGCAGATGCAGCGGGTCATTGATAGTGACGGTGTAGAGGGGGGCGACGAAGAAGAAGTCAAGGGCGACTCCGGCGATGACGGCGGCGGTGACGGCCGGCCAGATGCCGCCGACCAGGGCCACGATGACCACCAGCAGTTGAAAGGCAAGCACGTCGCTTACCAGCGATTCACCGTTGCGCAGAGAGCTCAGCAGCCAGGTGAGCAAGGGGAGTCCGCCGATGGCCAACGCGAAGCCGATCAGCCTGCGGCGCAGCGTCAACGATCCGCGCGACTTGGGCAATTGCACGGTGCCAGCTGCCGCGTGCGAGACGATATGTACGTCGATGTCGCCGGAAGCGCGGATCACCGTCTGCCCGATGCCCTGGCCGGTGAGGAAAGCAGTGAGTCGGCTGCGGCGGCTGACACCGATCACCAACTGCGTGGCGTTAACGCCGCGGGCGAACTCAACGAGCGAAGTCGGCGTGTTGTCGCCAATCACCTGGTGATAGCTGCCGCCGAGGCTTTCGGCGAGGGACCGCTGAGCGACGAGGGCGGCCGGATTCGCCTCGGCCAGCCCATCGGAACTGGCCACGTGCACGACGAGCAACTGGCCGCCGCTGGATCGAGCCGCGATCCGCGCACCGCGGCGGATCAAGGTCTCGCCCTCTGCGCCGCCCGGCAGAGCGACAACCACCCTCTCTCGAGCTTCCCATTTGCCGGTGATGCCGTGCTCGTTGCGATAGGACTGGAGCGCGACATCCACCTCGTCGGCCAGCCAGAGCAACGCGAGTTCGCGGAGGGCAGTGAGGTTGCCGAGGCGAAAGTAGTTGGAGAGGGCGGCGTCGATAGTGCCGGCCGGATAGACTTTTCCGCCGGAGAGGCGGGTGCGAAGGGCCTCAGGGGCGAGGTCGACCACTTCGATCTGGTCCGCGGCGCGCAGCACGGAATCCGGGATCGTCTCGCGCTGGGTCACGCCGGTGATCGACTGCACCACGTCGTTGAGCGACTCGATGTGCTGGATGTTGACTGTCGAGATCACGTTGATGCCGGCATCCAGGAGCTGCCGCACATCCTCCCAGCGCTTCAGGTGAGCGGAACCCGGCGCATTCGTGTGAGCGAGTTCGTCGATCAACGCCCATTCCGGATGCCGCGCAAGCAGACCGTCAAGGTCGAATTCCTCGAGTTGCACCAACCGATGTTCAACTGCCCGCCGCGGCAGGATTTCAAGCCCCTCGGTCATGCGGGCCGTCTCCTCGCGTCCGTGGGTTTCGACGAGTCCGACAACGACATCATGGCCCTGCTCCTGGAGCCGCCGACCCTCCTCGAGCATCGAGAATGTCTTGCCCACACCCGGAGCAGCGCCGAGATAGACCTGCAGGAACCCCGCGTTCACGCGCTAGTCGTTCCGGTCCAGTTGAGCGAGGGCGATGTTGAGCTGAAGCACGTTGACTGTCGGGTCGCCGAGGTAGCCGAGTGCACGGCCTCGCACCATCGATTCGATGAGAGCTGCGACATCCGACTCCTCGAGTCCTCTGGTGGTGGTGACGCGGGCCACCTGTTCTCGAGCGTACTCCGGGCTGATCTGCGGATCGAGTCCGGAACCAGATGCGGTTACCGCCTCGGCGGGGATCGCTCCCACGGCCACGCCGTCGCTCTTGGCGATGGCGGCCTGTCGGTCCTTGATCGTCCTGATCAGGTCCTTGCTCTCGGTGCCCTGGTTGCTTCCGCTCGACGCTCCTCCGTCGTAGCCGGCGCCTGCCGCGGACGGACGGGACTGGAACCATTGTGGAAGGGCCGTGCCCTTCTTATCGGTGAAACTCTGGCCGATGAGGCTCGAGCCGACAGCCGTGCCATCGACGTGCACGAGCGATCCTCCGGCCTGCGCCGGGGCCAGCTGTCCGATGCCGGTGACGACCAGCGGGTAGACAATTCCGAGGGCGATCGTGAGCACGATCATCGCCCTGATGGCGACCCAGTACTGCCGGGTGGTGCCGCGTAGTTGACTCATTTTCTTATCCGTTTCGATTCTGTGGTGCTTAGAAGCCGGGGATCAGCGAGATCACAAGGTCAATGACCTTGATGCCGATGAAGGGGGCGATCAGGCCGCCGGCGCCATAAATCCAGAGGTTCCGGCCGAGGATGCTCGAGACCGAGGTGGCCCGGTACTTCACGCCGCGCAGTGCGAGCGGGATCAGCACCAGGATGATCAGCGCATTGAACACGACGGCCGACAGGATGGCCGATGCCGGGGAGTGCAGGTGCATGAAGTTCAGCGCCGCAAGGCCTGGGTAACTCGCCACGAACATCGCGGGGATGATGGCGAAGTACTTGGCGACGTCGTTGGCGATTGAAAACGTCGTGAGTGAGCCGCGGGTGATGAGCAGCTGCTTTCCGATGGCGACGATGTCGATCAGCTTCGTCGGGTCGGAATCGAGGTCGACCATGTTGCCGGCCTCCTTCGCGGCCGAGGTTCCGGTGTTCATCGCGACCCCGACATCCGCCTGGGCGAGCGCTGGAGCATCGTTGGTTCCATCACCGGTCATCGCGACGAGGTTGCCGCCCTGCTGCTCGCGTTTGATCAACTCCATCTTGTCTTCCGGCGTCGCCTCGGCGAGGAAATCGTCGACGCCGGCCTCGGCGGCTATTGCCTTCGCGGTGAGCGGGTTGTCTCCCGTGATCATCACGGTGCGGATGCCCATCCGGCGGAGGTCGGCGAAGCGTTCGGCGAGACCGGCCTTGACGATGTCTTTGAGGTAGACGACACCGAGTACCTGACCAGCTCCGCCCGATGCCGCAGCCTCGGCGTTCCTCTCGGCCACGACGAGCGGTGTGCCACCGGCCTCCGAGATACGGGTGACGATCTCATCGAGCTCCTGCTGCTCCCTCGATCCGAGCGAGCCGACCCAGCCGGCGACCATCGACCCGGCGCCCTTGCGCACCTGGCTGCCGTCGGCGTAGTCGACACCGCTCATTCTGGTCTGCGCGGTGAAGGGGACCACGGTGCCCTCGACGGAGGACGGGATCGCGAAACCCTGCTCGTTCGCCAGGTCGAGGATCGATTTGCCCTCCGGCGTCGGATCGCTGAGCGAAGATGTCGCGGCGGCTGTGGCCAGCCGCTCCATACTCACCCCGGTCAGGGCCGCGAACTCGGCAGCGCGACGATTGCCGTAGGTGATGGTGCCTGTCTTGTCGAGCAGCAGGGTTGTCACGTCTCCCGCTGCCTCGACGGCTCGTCCGGACATAGCCAGCACGTTGTGCTGCACGAGGCGGTCCATACCGGCGATGCCGATCGCGGAGAGCAGCGCGCCGATGGTGGTGGGGATCAGGCACACCAGAAGTGCGACGAGTACGGGAATGCTCTGCGAGGCGTGTGAGTAGTCCGCAATCGGATTGATAATGAGCACAACGATCACGAAGATAATCGTGAGACTCGCCAACAGGATGTTGAGCGCGATCTCGTTCGGGGTCTTCTGCCGGGACGCACCCTCGACGAGCTTGATCATGCGATCGACGAACGTCTCACCAGGACGGCTGGTGATCCGCACCACGATTCGGTCGGAGAGTACGCGGGTGCCACCGGTGACGGCACTGCGATCTCCGCCGGATTCACGCACGACCGGTGCCGATTCTCCGGTGATCGCCGACTCGTCCACCGATGCGATTCCCCAGATAATGTCCCCGTCGCCGGGAATGGGCTCTCCGGCCGATACGACGACGGTGTCGCCAAGGGTTAACTCTGCCGAGGCTACCTGGGCGATCGTCGCCCGTTCTGCACCGACATCCGTCGCCTCGTCGTAGGAGGTGACCTTGTTCGCCATGGTGCTGGTGCGGCTGTCGCGGAGACTCTTAGCCTGGGCCTTTCCGCGCCCCTCAGCCACAGATTCCGCCATGTTCGCGAAGAGAACCGTGAGCCAGAGCCAAACCGCAATCGCCCAGATGAAGGCGAGCGAGGTGGGGGAGGCAGTTGAGGTAGTCGACTCGCCGAGAAACGGCTGTGCGAGAGCGAGAACGGTGGTGAGAGCAGCTCCGACTTCGACGACGAACATGACGGGATTGCGCCACATGAGCCGCGGATCGAGCTTGCGGAAGGCGCCGGGCAGGCCGGCCACCAGCTGTCGGGCACTGAACGCCGACGACTTCTTGCGAGTGCTCGCCGCGGGTGTTCCGGTGGGCGTGATGAGTGTGGTTGACATGACTACTTGAGTCCTTCTGCCAGGGGGCCTAGCGCTAGAACGGGGAGATAGGTGAGTGCGGAGACGATGACGACAGTTCCGATGAGCAGCCCGATGAACTGCGGACGATGGGTTGGCAGCGTACCCGCGGTTGTCGGAATCTTGTCCTGAGCGGCGAATGATCCGGCAAGGGCGAGCACGAACACGATCGGGAGGAAACGTCCGAGGAGCATGGCCACACCGAGAGCAGTGTTGAACCACGGGGTGTTCGCGGTGATTCCGGCGAACGCCGATCCGTTGTTATTTCCCGCCGAGGTAAAGGCGTAGAGCACTTCCGAATATCCGTGAAGGCCGCTATTGGCCATGGAGGTTCCGACCACCGATTCACGCACCGCCGGTATCGCGAAGCTGAGCGCCGTGCCGGCGAGGACAATGGTCGGCGTCGTCAGGATGTAGAGGCTGGCGAGTTTGATCTCCCGCGCCCCGATCTTCTTGCCCAGGTACTCCGGTGTGCGACCGACCATCAGGCCGGCCACGAAGACGGCGATGATCGCCATGATGAGGATGCCGTAGATACCCGCTCCCACACCTCCCGGAGCAACTTCGCCGAGCATCATGTTGACCATGGCGAGACCACCGCCGAGGGAGGTGAAGCTGTCGTGCATCGAGTTGACCGCACCCGTCGATGTGAGGGTGCTGGTCGATCCGAAGATCGTCGATCCAACGATGCCGAACCGGGTTTCTTTGCCCTCCATAGCTCCGCCGGCCAGCTGGCTTGCTGTTCCGTTGCCCAGCGACTCCAGCAGGGTCAGGAGGGAGGCGGAGACGATCCAGATGATGCCCATGACGGAGAGGATCGCGTAGCCCTGGCGGTGATCGTTGACCATCCGCCCGAAGGTGCGGGCGAGGGAGAACGGTATCGCCAGCATGAGCACGATCTCGAAGAGGTTCGTCCATGCGTTCGGGTTCTCGAAGGGGTGTGCAGAGTTGACGTTGAAGAAGCCGCCGCCGTTGGTGCCGAGGAGCTTGATCGCCTCCTGGGATGCGACGGGACCGCCAGGGATCGACTGCGCCCCACCGGTGAGCGTCGCCACATGCTGGAAGCCGGAGAAGTTCTGGATGACGCCACCGATGATCAGCACGACGGCAGCCACCAGCGAGAGCGGTAGCAGGATGCGGACGACACCACGAGTGAGATCCACCCAGAAGTTGCCGATTGTCCTGGACCTGCGGGCAGCGAGCCCCCGGATGAGAGCGATGGCTACGGCGATGCCGACGGCGGCCGACACGAAGTTCTGCACGGCGAGGCCCACGAGCTGCACGGTGTATCCCATGGTCAGTTCGGGAGAGTAGGACTGCCAGTTCGTATTGGTGACGAAGGAGATCGCGGTGTTCCAGGCCAGTGACTGCTCAACAGGCGGCAGGCCGAGGGAGTAGGGCAGGATCTCCTGGATCCGCTGCACAAGGTAAACGAGGAGCACGCCGATCGCCGAGAATGCGAGCACACTGCGCAGGTACACCGACCAGGTCTGCTCTGAAGAGGCATTAACGCCGACCAGTCGGTAGAAGCCGCGTTCGAGGGCCAAGTTCTTCCGGCCGGTGTAGACGCGAGCCATGTAGTCGCCGAGGGGACGATAGATCAGTCCGAGAACGAGCGTGAGGGTCGCGACCTGCAAAATGAATAGCCAGGAGTTACTCATTAGAAGCGCTCCGGCTTGATCAGCGCGAAGACCAGATAGACCAGCGCGGCGACTCCGAGCACGAGGCTGAGGATGGTGAGGAAGATCACAGCTTCTCGACCCCCCAGGCCACAAGGGCGACGATAGCGAAAAGAGCTACCACGCCAATCAGATAGACGAGATCAAGCAAAAGAATCCTCCGCTGAAGCGACCGACTGCGGCCAAGCGGGCACGCAGCGACATTCCTGTACGAAGGAAGAGTCCACACCCGAGGGCGCTACGAATACCGCGCCCTAACGGATCCCTAACGGCGAGGGATCAAACGCTAACGCGTCGCACTGCTGCGGAGGCTATTTTCCTGCGGCCAAGGCGGCGGCGCCGAGAATCCCGGCGTTGTTGCGCAGGGTGGCCGGCACGATGGGGGTGTCGAGTTTCAGCAGGGGGAGGAAGTCCTTGTACTCCTTCGAGACGCCTCCGCCGACGATGAACAGGTCGGGGTGAAAATACGCCTCGAGAGCGGAGTAGTACTTCTGCAGGCGGGCCGCCCAGTCGCCCCAACTCAGGTCTTCACGTTCCTTGGCCGCATAGGAGGCCTTCGTCTCGTAGTCCACGCCCTCCAACTCGATGTGTCCGAGTTCAGCGTTCGGCACCAGCACACCCTTGTAGATGATGGCGGTGCCGATCCCGGTGCCGAGGGTCGTCATGATGATGAGGCCCTTGGCCTTTTCCGCTGCACCGTAGAGGGTCTCGGCATAGCCGGCGGCATCCGCATCGTTAACGAACCGGATGTCGCAGCCGAGGCTCTTCTCGAACAGCTTCTCGGCTTCCAGGCCGATCCAGCTCTTCGACACGTTGGCGGCGGACAGTGTGGTGCCATTGACCACCACCGCGGGGAAGCAGACGCCCACCGGCTCCTTCTTGTCGACGCCGCCGAGCTTCTTGATGATCTGCTGCACGGTCTCGACGATTGCGTCAGGCTCGCCGCCCACCGGCGTCGGGATCTTCACGCGATCGCTCAGCAGTTTTCCGTTGGACACGTCGACCACAGCTCCTTTGATGCCGGTTCCGCCGATGTCGATGCCTACTGCCTTGTTAGCCATGCGTCATTCTTTCTGCGTGTTGTGCCGAATCCGTCGTTGTCTGAGATTAGAGGAGCGTGAGGACTTCTGCGCCATACTCCGTCACGACCATGGTGTGCTCGAATTGCGCGGTGATACTGCGATCCTTGGTCACGATGGTCCAGTCATCCGCCCATATCTCCCACTCGATCGAACCGAGGGTCAGCATGGGCTCGATGGTGAAGACCATACCGAGCTCGATCTCTGTCGAGTACTGCGGGGCCGAGTCGTAGTGCGGGATGATCAGCCCGGAGTGGAAGGCCTCGCCGACGCCATGACCGGTAAAATCACGCACCACGCCATAATCGAAGCGGCGAGCGTAGGACTCGATAGCGCGGCCGATCACATTCACCTGGCGTCCGGGGGCCACGGCCTTGATGCCGCGGTTGAGTGACTCACGGGTGCGATCGACCAGGTCTGCGATTTCCGTAGTCACCTCTCCGACGGTGAATGTCCGGTTGCTGTCGCCGTGCACGCCGTTCTTGAAAGCAGTGATGTCGATGTTGACGATGTCGCCGTCTTCCAGCACCGTGTCATCCGGGATGCCATGGCAGATCACCTCGTTCACCGAACTACACAGCGACTTGGGATAGCCGCGATAGCCGAGGGTCGAGGGATAGGCGTCATTGGCGACCATGTAGTCGTGGCCGATCGCGTCCAACTCATCGGTCGTGACGCCTGGTCGCACGCTGGCACCGACAAGGGCGATGGCATCGGCGGCGATCCTGCCCGACTCACGGATGCGCGCGACCGCCTCAGGCGAATAGATGTCTGACCCGGCGAACCGCGAAGGAGCCGCCTTGCCGACGTACTCTGGACGCGGGATGTGCTGCGGCACCGATCGCCGGGGAGAGACGTGTCCCGGTACGAGGTGTCCGCTCGAATCCCTGGGCATAGGATCGATTTTAGTTGGCGATGGGAGTCTTCATGACCGAGTGGTACTACAACAACCGAACTGGCGAGGTCGAAGAGGGCAGGCAGTCGCTCGCCTCAGAGGTCGATGGCCCCTTCGAATCGAAGGAAGATGCCGCTCGGGCGCCGGAGATCATCGCCGAACGCTCGCGCAAATGGGCCGAGGACGACGCCAGGAACGACTAATTAGTCAGTCCTCGTACTCATGTTCCGGGGCAGGGTATGCGTGGTCGGACACGTCTGAGATATAGCTCTTCACCGCGTCCGTGAGCACCTCGCTGAGGTTCGCGTACTTCTTCACGAACTTCGGGATGCGACCCGTCGTGAGGCCGGCCCAGTCGGTCCAGACCAGCAGCTGTCCATCGACGTGGGGGCCCGCCCCAACCCCGATGGTGGGGATTCGGAGTTCCCTGGTGACCTGCTCCGCCACATGCGACGGAACCATCTCGAGCACAACGGCGAAGGCGCCGGCTTCTTCGACCGCGTGGGCGTCGGCGAGCAGCTGTTCTGCGCCCTCCCCCCGGCCCTGAATGATGTGTCCGCCGAGCCCATGCTCGCTCTGCGGCGTGAATCCGATGTGCGCCATGACCGGGATGCCGGCTGAGACGATGCGGCGGATCTGCTCCGCGCTGCGCACGCCGCCCTCGAGCTTGACAGCGTGGGCGTGCGTCTCCTTCATGAAACGGAAGGCTGTGTGCAGGGCTTCGTCCGGCCCCGTCTCGTAGGAGCCGAAAGGCATGTCGGCGACGACGAAGGCCCGCGATACGGCACCAGCGACGGCGCGCGTGAGCGGGATGAGGTCGTCGACTTTCACCGGGAGGGTCGTGTCGTAGCCGAGCACGTTGTTGCCAGCCGAGTCGCCGACGAGCAAAAAGTCGATTCCCGCCGCGTCGAAGATGGATGCCGTCAGCTGGTCGTAGCTGGTGAGGCCGGTGATTTTCACGCCGTTCTCTTTGGCACTCTGAAAGTGCCTGGTACGAACGCGTTTGTGGTTGGGTGGCACTGTATTCGCCTGCGTCGCCGCAGCGGTGGGGTCGGTCATGCCTGAAGCCTACTCAGGATGGAGCGGAGTCGAGGCAGAGCCACTAGCCTAATAGTCGGGCCGAATCGTCGAGATCGAACGGCCTGGACGAACCAGTTAGAGGAGCAAATGGACAAGCAGCGTGACTTCGTTCTCCGCACTATCGAAGAGCGTGGCGTCAAGTTCATCCGCCTCTGGTTCACCGATGTCGTCGGTACGCTGAAATCGGTCGCGATCGCTCCGGCAGAGGTCGAGGGTGCTTTCGCGGAGGGACTCGGGTTCGACGGGTCCGCCATCGAGGGGCTCACCCGCTCCTATGAGGCCGACGTGCTCGCGCATCCGGACCCTGCGACCTTCCAGATCCTGCCGTGGCGCGGGGAGATCGACCCGACAGCCCGCATGTTCTGCGACATCACCACTCCTGATGGCCAGCCTGCTGTGGCAGACCCGCGCAATGTACTCAAGCGCACGCTCGCGACGGCTGCTGAGCGCGGCTTCACGTTCTACACGCATCCAGAGGTCGAGTTCTACCTCCTGAAGAGCGCACAGTTCGGCACGGAGGGTCCAGAGCCCGTCGACCGCGCGGGTTACTTCGACAACGTGCCTGGCGGTACCGCGCACGACTTCCGTCGCCGCTCCGTGCGGATGCTGGAAGACCTCGGCATCTCCGTGGAGTTCAGCCACCACGAGGCTGGCCCCGGCCAGAACGAGATCGACCTGCGCTACGCGGACGCCCTCACCACTGCCGACAACATCATGACCTTCCGCACGGTGGTGAAGGAGGTGGCGATCGAGCAGGGCGTCTACGCGACCTTCATGCCGAAGCCGCTGTCCGGCGAGCCGGGCTCCGGAATGCATACTCACATGTCGCTCTTCGAGGGCGACTCGAACGCGTTCTTCGACGCGGGCGGCCAGTACCAGCTCTCCAAGATCGGCCGCCAGTTCATCGCCGGACTACTCAGGCATGCGCCGGAGATCACCGCCGTCACCAACCAGTTCGTCAACTCCTACAAGCGTCTCTGGGGCGGTGCATCGCAGAACAAGCTCGGCGAGGCGCCGAGCTTCGTCACCTGGGGGCACAACAACCGCTCCGCCCTGGTGCGGGTACCCCTCTATAAGCCGAACAAGGGTCAAAGTGCGCGCGTTGAGTATCGTGCGATCGACTCGGCCGCAAACCCCTATCTGGCCTTCTCTCTACTGCTCGCCGCCGGTCTCAAAGGCATCGAGGAAGGCTACGAGCTTCCGGCGGAGGCCGAGGACAACGTCTGGGAACTCTCCGACGCCGAGCGGCGCGCGCTGGGTTACAACCAGCTTCCTGCGAGCCTCGACCATGCCGTGTCGCTCATGGAGGATTCGGAACTCGTTGCAGAGACCCTCGGCGAGCAGGTATTCAACTTCGTTCTTCTGAACAAGCGGCAGGAATGGCGCGAGTATCGTGCCCAGGTCACTCCTTACGAACTCAAGAGCAACCTGGAGATGCTGTAACCGGATCGCGGTGACGTTATGGCGCGCGCACAGACCACTCTGACCGAGTTGGCGAGACTCGGCTTCGCAGAGCTAGACTCCACGACCGGACTGCTTGCCGAGCTCGGTGAGGAGCGGGCCGGCGAGTTGCTGCAGTTCTTCGCCGACGCAGCGGATCCGGACCAGGCGCTGCGATGCCTCCTCGAGCTCCTGAGGCAGTCGCCGGACGAGGTCAGTGCACTTCTGCGCGACTCGGACGCCGGCCACCGCCTCATCCGTGTTCTCGGAGCGTCGCGCGGACTGGCGGACTTCTTCCTGCGGCGACCGGAGGAGTTGGTCGCCCTGGCCGAGCCTTTCGCCGGTCCGCTCTCTGCCGAGTGGTACAGCGATGACCTGCTCGCCGCGGTCAGTGATCGTGAGACGGGCACCGAAGAGGCATCGTGGAACGCCTTCCGCATCCGCTATCGCCGTCATCTCGCCCAGCTGGCGGCATGGGACCTCGGCCAGGCCGATCCACTCGCCGCCCTCGATCGTGTCGCCGCGGCGCTCGCCGACCTCGCGGCCGCCGCTCTCAACGCCTCCCTGTTCGTCGCGAAGCGCTACAGCAGCTTCGCGGCCGACGACGTCGCCGCGACCCGCCTCGCGATCATCGGTATGGGTAAGGCCGGAGCGCGAGAACTCAACTATGTGAGCGATGTCGACGTGATTTTCGTCGCAGAGGGTGCCGACGGCCTGTCGGACGACAGGGCCGTGGAGATCGCGACGCGACTGGCCATGGCGACGATGCACGGCATCCACGATCTGGCCATGGAACCGGAACTCTGGGAGGTCGACGCCAACCTGCGCCCGGAAGGCAAAGACGGCGCTCTCGTGCGAACTCTCGAATCCCACCTCGCCTATTACGACCGCTGGGCGAAGAGCTGGGAGTTCCAGGCACTGCTCAAGGCGCGACCGCTGGCCGGCGATCGCGAGCTGGGGGAGCGCTACGTGCAAAGCGTCGCACCGAAGGTGTGGAGCAGCGCCTCGCGAGAGAACTTCGTCGAGGGGGTTCAGCGAATGCGGGAGCGCGTCACCGACAACATTCCGAGCGAAGAACTGGACTACCAGCTCAAACTCGGGCCGGGCGGCCTGCGTGACGTGGAATTCACCATCCAGTTGCTCCAGCTCGTCCACGGCCAGACCGATGACGTGGTGCGGCAGCGGGCCACGCTATCCGCCCTGGCGTCTCTGGCCGAACAGGGTTACATCGGTCGGGTTGAAGCTGCCAAGTTCTCTCGCGACTACCGCTTCCTCCGGCTGCTCGAACATCGCCTGCAGCTCTCCCAACTGCGGCGGACCCACCTGATGCCGAGCGACTCCGACGCCCTGCGCGTGCTCGCTCGAGCGAGTGGACTGGCGACAAGCGCCGCCGACCTCACCGAACAGTGGACCAGAACCAAGATCGAGGTGCGCAGCCTGCACGAACGGCTGTTCTACCGCCCGCTGCTCTCGGCGGTGGCGGCTCTGCCGGAGGAAGGATTCGCCCTCAGCAGCGACCAGGCTGTCGCGCGTCTCGCGGCAATCGGATTCCTGGACCCACGTGGAGCTCTCGCTCATATCGGCGCGCTCACGTCGGGTGTGTCACGGCGTGCAGCCATCCAGCGCCACCTCCTTCCCGTGATGCTGCAATGGTTCGCCGACGGTGCCGATCCGGACTACGGTCTCCTGGCCTTCCGCAAACTCAGCGACGATCTCGGTGAGTCGTACTGGTTCCTGCGGATGTTGCGCGATTCGTCTGGCGCGGCCAAACGACTGACGAACGTGCTGTCGAGTTCACGATTCGTCGGAGTGCTTCTCGAGCGGATACCCGAGGCCGCCGCCTGGGTCGACCGCGAGGAGGAACTTCGTCCGAGAACCGCCGAGGCCCTCCTCGACGAGGCCTTCGCCACGGTAGCCCGCCACGACGATCCGGCAGCGGCAGCCCTTGCACTGCGAACCGCCAGGAGGCGGGAAGTGCTCCGCCTGGCGATCTCGGCGATTCTCGGCGTGATCGATGTCGAGGAGCTGGGTCGGGCGCTCTCCGATATCACCACGACCCTGCTCGCCGGAGTGCTCCGCGCCATCCGCAGCTCCGACGATGGCATCGAGTTTGCGATCATCGCCATGGGACGGTATGGAGGACAGGAACTCGGTTTCGGCTCGGATGCGGATGTCATGTACGTCTACCGTTCGACGACGGCCGGCGATGACGAGGCACAGTCCCGGGCGCGGGCGATCGTCGCTGAACTCGCCCGATTGACCGAGGATCTCAGACTGCCGCTCGACCTGGACATCCATCTGAGGCCGGAGGGCAAGAATGGCGCCGTCGTTCGCTCGCTCGACTCCTATCGCGCCTACTACGAGCGCTGGTCGCTGACCTGGGAGGCGCAAGCCCTGCTCCGCGCCCGTGCTGCCGTGGGGGATGTCACCCTCATGACCGATTTCGAAACGCTCGCCGACATGGTCCGTTTTCCCAGAGCGATCCCGGACAAAGACGTGCGCGAGGTCAAGCGGATCAAGGCCAGGGTGGAGTCGGAGCGACTACCGCAGGCGGCGGATCCATCACGGCACCTGAAACTCGGACGCGGTTCGCTCAGCGACGTCGAGTGGTTCGTGCAGTTGATCCAACTGCAGAACGGTGTCAAGATCCCGGGACTCCGGACGACCTCGACGCTGACGGCGCTCCATGTCGCGTGCACGGAGGGATATATTCTGCCCGCCGAGGCAGCGAAGCTCCGCGACGCATGGGTACTCGCCTCCCGGGCCCGCTCGGCCATCACCCTGTGGTCGGCGCGCACCACCGACGTGCTGCCGACCGATCGCCAGCAGCTCGAGGGCGTCGCTCGTGTGCTCGAGTATCCGCCAGGATCCGCGACCCAGCTCGAAGAGGACTATCTGCGCGTCACGCGATTGGCTCGCGCCGTCTTCGAGAAGCGTTTCTACGGCTCCGACGAGCATCCGGCGCCGACCACGGCCTGACTCCCTGATCATGACTCCCGACCCGTTTCGGGTCGGGAGAACGTTTCCTGCAGGTTAATTTTGACCCAACTTGAGGTGCTCGATCGCGTACCCCGAATGAGGGTTCTTTGTACCCCATTCCATAGGTCAGCTCGGACCCCGTCGAGGTACAACCCACGGATTCCGGCGTTCGGTCTGCGATGCGTGGAAGCGTTAATCCAAGGATCTCCGGGTACCGAAGCAACCTTCTGACCTGCATATTAGTCGAGCAGATCGATTCTCATACGTTGTAGGCAGCGAATTGTTCGGACCCCACGCGCTGTCCGCACTTATGCCGTCACGGGGTACGTCGGCCTAAGTGCCGACACCATTGCGTGAGCAAAAATCGCAAGCTCCGACTCGATGCGGGAGTGCGCGTTGCAGCCCGCTTGCGTCCGCTTCCTGTCCATGTCAATAATCAAACCACCCGAAGAAATGACCAATTCCTCAGTGTCGCGGAAGTCAGCACAGTCGCAGCGAACGAGGCACCAGTGTTCATTTTCATCCTGCAAATTCGGCACATGATCGAGGGCCATCCGGAGGTCTATACCTTCGCGGTCTATTCGGGGCTCATCTGGGCTCTGTGGCTGATTAAACTCATCATCTCGAGTCGCTATAAGCCCTATAAAGGCACCTTCGACGGAACGACGAGTGTCGTCGTGCCGGTGGTCGACGAGCCGCTCGATCTGTTCCGTGACGTGCTCGGTCGCATGGTCGAGCAACAGCCGGGGGAGATCATTGTGGTTATCAACGGCGCGGTGAACCTCCCGCTCCAGGAGGTCTGTGAGGAGTTCGGCCCACTGGTGCGCTGGGTTCACACCCCGATTCCCGGCAAGCGCAACGCGGTGATGATCGGCACCGAGATGTCGAACGGCGAGATCACGGTACTCGTGGACTCGGACACTGTCTGGACTGACAACACTCTCTCCGAACTCGTAAAACCTTTCGCCGACGACTCCATCGGGGGCGTCACCACCCGCCAGCGCATCCTCGAGCCCGAACGCAGCTGGATCACCCGCTGGGCCGATTGGTTGGAGAACTCGCGGGCTCTCTACTCGATGCCGGCCCAGAGCGTCCTCGGCCAGGTCGGATGCCTTCCGGGACGCACCATCGCCTTCCGACGTTCGATCCTGGTGCGCGTGATGGATAAATTCATGACCGAGCGGTTCATGGGAGTCTTCCTTGAAGTGAGCGACGACCGCACCCTGACGAACCTGACCCTCAAAGAGGGCTACCGCACGGTGTACCAGTACACCTCGCTGGTCTACACGGATGCGCCACTGCAGATCAAAAAACTGTTCAAGCAGCAACTGCGCTGGGCGCGCGGCAGTCAGTACAACACGCTGCGGATGCTGCCATGGATGCTCGGCCACGCGCCGGTGCTCGCGCTCTTCTTCGTGATGGACATCATCCTGCCGTTCCTTCTCGCCGGGGTCATCGGTGGCTGGGTTTACCGGGCGTTCACCGGCCAGGGCTACAACTTCTACGAAGGCATACTCAAGGAATACGGCGTCCAGAGCGGAGTCGCGTTGGTGATTGGCCTCATGATCGTCTCCTCGGTGCTCAGCATGGCTATCCGACAGATCCGTCATCTCTCCGAGAAGCCGACCGACTTTTTCCGCCTCCCGATCTTCATCATCGTTTCGACGCTGTTCCTGATGCCGGTGCGGTTGATCGGATTTTTTCGGATGGGCCACGCGAGCGGCTGGGGAACCCGCGCGGGCGCTTACGGCGGTGGTTCCTCGAACGACTCGCTGATGGAGCAACTGGGCCAGGACCCTCTCGTCGACGAGACCGAATACCGCGACGAATCGACCGAGCTCGACTACCGCCCGCTTTCGTCCAATTCGCACACGTCTGCCGTGCTCGAGGCGTCACCTCGTCGCGCCGCGGCCACCAGAGTCGCCGTGCCGCAGGCACCCAAGCGTCGTCGTCTCAACCCCAAGGCAGCCTGGCCTTACGTGATCGGGCTCACCATTTTCGCGCTGGAGGCTTTCTTCATTGTCAATTACTAATCGCACACGCAGCTGGTGGGCGCTCTCCAGCGCCCGCGCCCGTCTCACCGCCGTCGGAGCAGCGGCTATCGTGCTCGCGCTCCTGGCGACGAGCGTAATCGTATGGAATTCGCCGGCAAACCCGGTGAACCAGGCCATCGCATCCATCTCGAACCAACCGACTGCCATGGACAAGGTGGTGAAGGAACGCAATTCGCTACTCAGCCAGGTGGTCGCGCTGCAGAAGCAGCTCGACGGCAGTAAAGGCAATCTCACCGCAACCAAGGTGCAGCTGGCGGAGATCCAGCAGCAACTCTGGTCAGCGCAGGGGCAGCTCGATGCGGCGGCGGCGTCCGGTAAGCCGGCGAAGGCTCCGACCAGGAAACCATCCGGTAGCGCAGTTGCGGCAGTGGTCTCGGCCCCGTCTAAGGCGCAGATCCTCAATCCGACATCCCCGTATTTCGGCCTCTACACAGAGCAGGCACCGTTCAACTTCGCCAGCTACGACGCGACTGCGGCCAGGATCGGCAGCGCTCCCAACGTCGTCGGATACTTCGGCGGCTGGGACCAGACCTACCGGGGTGATGCGGTCACCTCGGCCTGGAAGCGCAACAGCCTCCCGATTCTCACCTGGGAGTCGCGCCCGATCGGCTCCGGTAACGGCCAGCTGGAGGAGCCGGACTACACACTCCCGCAGATCATCGGGGACACCGCTGCCGGAGTCGCCGGTCGCTATGACGCCTACCTGCACCAGTACGCCAGGGATGTCGTGGCGACAGGTCTACCACTCGGCATCCGTCTCGATCACGAGATGAATGGGATCTGGTACCCCTGGTCGGAGGTCGACGGAAACGGTAACCCGATCAACGGCAACCGCGTGGGCGACTACGCGAAGATGTGGCAGCACGTGCACGACGTCTTCGAGCAGGAAGGTGCGAACAGTCTCGTCGTCTGGATCTGGGCACCGAACATCGTGAACAATCTTCCGGCCAGCCACAAGACCAGCGCCTATCTCAACGGTCTCTATCCAGGCGACCAGTACGTAGACCTGGTGGGACTTTCCGGATACCTGCGTCCGGCCTACAAGCAGGACAACGACTTCACTTTCGACTACACCTTTGGGTCGAGCCTCAAGGAGTTGCGGAAGATCACTGCCAAACAGATCTTCCTCGCGGAGGTCGGGGCATCCGAAACCGGCGGCCACAAGGCCGGCTGGATCACGAGTTTCTTCACGGCACTCGCTAAACCGGAGAACAGGGACATCATCGGATTCTCCTGGTTCAACCTCGCCGTGACCACCTACACGGAGGGGGAGCTGGCCACCAATGATTGGCGCATCGAATCCCGTCCGGACAGTCTCGCAGCCTTCGCCGCGGGGCTGACTATGCCGGGCAGCCGGTTCGTACTCACCCCCAATTGACTTTCGTCCACAACCACGATCAGGAGGACACCATGAAGAAGAACGAAGAAGAGCAGCAGCCGATCGTCTCCGCAGAACACCCGCCGCAGTCTCCCCGCATTAGCGTGATCGGTACCGGGTATCTCGGTGCGACACACGCCGCGGCGATGGCCGAGATGGGGTTCGAGGTCATCGGTGTGGACAACGATGCGGCGAAGGCCACAGCGCTCAGCGAAGGCAGGGTTCCGTTCTTCGAACCAGGGCTGCCGGAGCTGATCAAGCGGCACGTGGAGAGCGGTCGCCTGCGCTTCACAACGGATATCGCGGAGGCCACGGCCTTCTCGGATGTGCACTTCATCTGCGTGGGAACCCCGCAGCAGCGCGGCAGCAACGCGGCCAACCTCAGCTATGTCGAAGAGGCGACGAGGCAGGTGGCACGTAACATGACGCATGACGGCATCATCGTGGGGAAGTCGACGGTGCCGGTGGGGACGGGGGAGAAGCTCCGTGCGCTTGTCGCGGAGAATGTGCCCGACGGTATCGACGTGGAACTCATCTGGAACCCGGAGTTCCTGCGCGAAGGCAAAGCTGTCGAAGACACGCTCACACCCGACCGCATCGTCATCGGCGGCACGAGCGACCGCTCGGAAGCGCTGATGCGCGAGGTCTACGCCGGTCCGCTCTCCACTGGCACGCCGATCGTCGTCTGCGACCTGCCGACCGCGGAACTGGTGAAGGTGAGCGCGAACGCCTTCCTGGCCACGAAGATCTCCTTCATCAACGCGATCGCCGAAGTGTGCGAAGCAGCGGGAGCCGACGTCAAGGTGCTGGCTGACGCTCTCGGTTACGACGTGCGGATCGGGCGACAGTTCCTGAATGCCGGCCTTGGATTCGGTGGGGGATGCCTGCCGAAAGATATCCGTGCGCTCATCCACCGATCGAGCGAACTCGGTGCCCGCAAGGCCGCGTCGCTACTGCAGCAGGTGGATGAGATCAACATGTCCCAGCGACAGCGGGTGATCGATCTCGCGATCGAGGCCTGCGGCGGCTCCGTGCTCAACCGCCGCATCGGCGTGCTGGGCGCAGCCTTCAAGCCGCTTACCGACGATGTGCGCGATTCGCCGGCACTGAACGTGGCCGCGGCCCTCCATCTGCGGGGCGCACAGGTCGTGATCTACGATCCCGAAGCCAACGAGACAGCGCAGCGGATGTTCCCGACGCTCACCTATGCGGACTCCGTGCGCGAAGCGGTCTCGGGGTCCGATGCGGTGCTCGTGCTCACCGAGTGGAAGGAATTCGCGGCGAGCGATCCGACGGAGCTGATCGAGCTGGTGGCGTCTCCGATTGTCATCGATGCCCGCAACTGCCTGGACGCTGAGAAGTGGAGGGCGGCCGGATGGCTGCTGACCGGGCTCGGCACGTCGCCAGCGCCCGCCTTCGAGTACCCGGCATCCCGCCTTGCACGTAAGCCTGCCGCCCTGGTCGGCGCTCACTGAGATTGTCGAGCTGGGCCCCGATCGTCGTTCGGGGTCCAGCTCACCCGCGTGCCGGCCGCGAAGTCGTGCGGGCCCTGCCGCGACGGCGTAAGAATCACCATGGCCAGAGAGAACACGGGGATGATGTTGGCCGCTGTCAGTCCAGCGGCGATCCAGCCGGCACGTCGGGTACGCCGGCGTGAATCCAATACCAGGCGGCCTGGAACACAAAGAAGTGGGCGAACTCCCATGGCAGCAGTTTGATGACGGTCCGCAGGAGCACCGGGGAGTGGGATGGCGCACTGCCGTCCACGCGGGACACTCAGTCGCATTCGTCTTTTGCCCCATGTCGCCTGAGCGCTGCCTGACTCGGTCAGGAAGAGGTAGAGACCCACAGGCAGCGTGAGGCAGGTGAATCCAATGGCCTCACTGGCAGCGATCCCTACGTCACCGAGCAGGTCGGGGATGCGCCCGAACAGGGCGAAGTCGATCGTCACGGTAGCGACGAGCAGTATGGCTATCCAGGCGAGGATCGCCAGGTAGTCGAGCAGTAGTGCGGCGATCCGTCGCACCAATGTCGTTTCATGCTTGCCTTTTTTCACATTGCAAACTACTTTGTAACGCAAAGCAGTGCAACGGGAGGTCGAAGATCATGACGGACGAGTCGAGCACGTTGGCGGAGATACTCGAGGGAATAGACCGGGATAGAGAGCGTGCGGTTCGCGTACTCACCCCGAACCTGGTTCTCCTCAATGGAATCTGGGGCACTTTTTGGCTTGTCGCTCCGTTTGTGCTGTTTCTCGCGTTCCTGCCGGGATCGGCGCTGCCGCTCTGGGTGGCCACTGTCGTTGCCACGGCGCTCTTCGTCGTCGCGATGATCGTAGGTACCGTGACGGGAGTAAGAAGTGGCGCGGGCCTTAAGGGTCCCTCCACCGTCCAGGGAGGGATCTTCGGCGCCGCTAACGGCCTTGGCTTCGTGATTCTCACGGTGATCGGCCTGCGGCTCGGTCTCGAGGGCGCGACGCCCGTCGTCCTGATGCTTTATTTTCCGGCGGTCGCCTGCCTCGTGCTCGGCATCCTCTATTTCTCCGCTGCCGCCATCTTCAACGATCGCAACAGCCTGGTGATGGGAGCCGCGATTCTGCTGGCGGCATTCGGAAGCCTCATCGCGCCCACCCCGTTCAACCTGTTGGTGATTGCCTGTATCGCGGGCACATCCTTCGTCGCGACCGTAGTGGTCGCAGCCGTTCGTCCGAACGTGCTGTCGTCGGCTCTCTGGACTGTCGACAATGGATGAACTCGATCCGGTCATTCACGCCCAGGCGCGCTTGCGTGTCGTCACGGTTCTCGACACCCTTGGCGTCGGCGATTCGATCGCTTTCCCGCGACTGCAGGACGTGCTCGAGATGACCAGCGGCAATCTGGCGACACATCTCAGGAAACTGGAGGATGCCGGCTACGTCACGGTCACCAAGGCTCATGCCGGTCGTTCTCCCGTGACCTACCTCGGGCTCAGCCCTGAGGGCCGCACCGCATTCCGCGCCTATCGCGTTGCCCTCATGACGCTGCTCGAAGCATCCGCTTCTTAACGGACGACGGCCGCACCCGGGAGGGTACGGCCATCGTTTGTCGACGCTGTTAGACGCTGAAGTACAGCTCGTACTCGAAGGGGTGCGGACGCTGGGCGGCCGGGATGATCTCCTTCTCGCGCTTGTACGAGATCCAGGTCTGGATCAGGTCTGGCGTGAACACGTTGCCCGCGGTGAGGAACTCGTGGTCTTTCTCGAGGGCGACGAGCGCCTCTTCGAGCGAGGCGGGAACCTGCGGGATGTTCTTCGCCTCCTCTGGAGGAAGCTCGTAGAGGTCCTTGTCGACGGGCTCGTGGGGCTCGATGCGGTTCCTGATGCCGTCGAGGCCCGCCATGAGCTGTGCCGCGAAGGCGAGGTACGGGTTGCCTGACGCGTCGGGCGCGCGGAACTCGATGCGCTTCGCCTTCGGATTGGTGCCCGTGATCGGGATTCGGATCGAGGCTGAGCGGTTACCGGCCGAGTAGACCAGGTTGACCGGGGCTTCGAAGCCGGGGATCAGGCGACGGTAGGAGTTGAGCGTCGGGTTGGTGAACGCGAGCACAGCCGGAGCGTGCTTGAGCAGTCCGCCGATGTACCAGCGTGCGATGTCGCTCAGTCCGCCGTAGCCCTTCTCGTCGTAGAACAGCGGACTGCCGTCGGCCCAGAGCGACTGGTGCGTGTGCATGCCCGATCCGTTGTCACCGAACAGCGGCTTCGGCATGAAGGTCGCGACCTTGCCCCATTCGAGCGCCGTGTTCTTGACGATGTACTTGAACTTGAGGATGTCGTCGGCCGCGTGCACCATCGTATCGAAGCGGTAGTTGATCTCTGCCTGGCCGCCGGTGCCCACCTCATGGTGAGCGCGTTCGAGGATCAGTCCTGCGTCGATCAGCTTGAGGCTGATGTCGTCGCGGAGGTCGGCCTGCTTGTCGACAGGGCTAACCGGGAAATAGCCGCCCTTGTAGGGAGTCTTGTTGGCGAGGTTGCCGCCCTCTTCGACCCGTCCGGAGTTCCATGCGCCCTCTTCAGAGTCCACGAAGTAGGAGCTGGAGTTCTGGCTGACGTCGTAACGCACATCGTCGAAGATGTAGAACTCGGCCTCTGGGGCGAAGAATGCGGTGTCGGCGATGCCGGTGGAGGCGAGATACTTCTCCGCTTTCTTAGCAACCTGGCGCGGGTCGCGAGCGTAGATCTCACCATTGCGCGGGTTATAAATGTCGAAGACCATGATCAGCGTCTTCTCGTTGCGGAAGGGGTCGACGTACGCGGTGGTTACGTCCGGGATGAGCTGCATGTCCGATTCGTGAATCGATGCGAAGCCGCGGATGGAGGAACCATCGAAAAGCTGGCCGACGGAGAAGAACTCTTCGTCGACGGTGGAGGCGGGAATGTTGAAGTGCTGCTGCACACCGGGAAGATCGGTGAAGCGAATATCAAGGAACTTGATGTCATTGTCCTTGATGAACTTGAGCACCTCTGAAGAATCACTGAACATGTGAAGGACTCCAATGAGCTTGGTACTGGTACGGCGGCAAACGCAGCCATTGTGAGGTTAGACGTGGGGAGTTTCGCCATGGTGTCGCTATTGTTTCCGGCATGTTACGGCTGACCCTCCACGTAGAATACTGGCATGGCTGGCCCGCGTTCGTCTGATTCCGCGGGAACCCATACCGATGCTGCTGACTGGCCGGGCAAGAGGCTCGGGCTGCCGGAGATCGGACCGCGGTCCGTGGGTCGACTTGGTCGACGAATCGCAGCCCTGGCCATCGACGGTGCCATCGCCGACCTGATCGCCTTCGCCTTCTTCAACTACGACGCCTGGGCGATTCTCGCCATTCTCGCGATTCTCCAGGTGGTCTTCATCACCCTGCTCAGCGGAAGCATCGGTCACCTGCTCGTCGGTTTGCGAGTTGTGCCGCTGGCGAGCGGATGGATCGGTGTGTGGCGTCCGGCGCTGCGCACAGTTCTGCTGTGCATCGTGGTTCCGGCGCTGATCTGGGACCGTGATCAGCGCGGGCTACACGACAAGATCGCCGGAACGGTGCTCGTCAGGCGCTAGCGGGGCCTCGGCGCGCGTGCCCGCAACGGGTCGACGCCCTTGGGGATCGGCAGCTGATTCTTGCCGAGAGAGCTCAGGCGATTGCTCACGGCATAGATCTCGGACTTGTTGAGCGAGCGCTTGAGACGCGCCATGCGGCCGGCCAGTTTATGCAGCGGCACGGAGTCGTCATCCGGTCCGACGTGCAGAAAGTTGACCGCGACGTTCGGCAGGATGCGGGTGACTCGCCTACGCTCCTCGTCGAGCATCTTCTGCGTGCGTGACTTCGGGCCTTCGCCGATCAGCACGACACCGCCGTTGCCAACGGCTCGGTAGACAGCATCCTGGGTCTTCGGGCTGACGGCTACCGGCATTTCGCTAGCGGTCCAGCCACGGCGGAGAGAGCTCTTGAGAACGGCGCCGACAGCACCGGGCTGACCCTCAATCTGCGAATAGGCGGCCTTCTCGGCCAGGCGGCCGAGCACGATCAGGAAGAGCAGTACACCGGCGAGAACGCCGGCGACAATCCACAGGACGAAACCGAAGACTGCTTCGCCGGACAGGATGATGCCGGCCACGATTCCGAGGAGCACCGGTGCGAAGAACGCGAGGGCCATCCACCAGATCGCTGTCGAATCCTGCCGACGGGTCATCTGGAAGACCTGGTACATCTGCTTCAGACGACCGGGCTCTTTCGCTGGCTTGGGAGCCGAAGTTGAGGTACGTGCCATGTGTCTAGGATACGGCCTGAGCAAAGCCGAGCGAAGCATCTGCCAGGTGGCGGAGCGACTCAGGAACCTCACGCTGCTTGGTGACCATGGACTTGGCCCACAGCCGACCGGCCCGGTAGGAGGAGCGCACCAGTGGTCCGGCGAGCACACCGAGGAAACCGATCTCCTCGGCTTCAACCTTCATCTCGAGGAATTCCTCCGGGTGAACCCAGCGCGCAACAGGAAGATGGCGGGGACTCGGGCGCAGGTACTGGGTGATCGTGATGATGTCCGTGCCTGCGTCATGCAGATCGTGAAGCGCCTGGCTGACCTCTGCGCGCTCCTCGCCCATGCCGAGGATCAGGTTCGATTTGGTGATGAGGCCAGCTGCGCGACCCTGGGTGAGAACGTCGAGTGATCGCTCGTAGCGAAACGCGGGGCGGATCCGTTTGAAGATCCGTGGCACCGTTTCGACGTTGTGGGCGAATACCTCTGGTCGGGAGGAGAAGACCTCGCCGAGCAGGTCGGGATTGCCGGAGAAATCGGTGGCGAGGATCTCGACTCCTGTGCCGGGGGACTTGGCATGGATCTGCCGCACCGTCTCGGCGTGCAACCACGCTCCCTCGTCGGGCAGGTCATCACGGGCCACCCCGGTGACCGTGGCATAGCGCAGGTTCATGGCCACGACCGACTCCGCGACCCGCCGTGGTTCGTCCCTGTCGTAGTCTGCCGGCTTGCCGGTGTCGATCTGGCAGAAGTCGCAGCGGCGCGTGCACTGCGATCCGCCGATGAGGAAGGTGGCCTCTCGATCTTCCCAGCATTCGAAGATGTTCGGACAGCCGGCCTCCTGGCACACTGTGTGCAGGTTCTCGCCCTTCACCAGCTCCTGCAGCTGCAGGTACTCCGGTCCCATCTTCGCGCGGGTCTTGATCCAGTCGGGTTTGCGCTCGATGGGTGTCTCGGCATTGCGGACTTCGAGGCGCAGCATCCGGCGTCCGTCTGGAGCGGCGGTCATACTCGTGCTCCGACGACGGTGGCGAAGTGCTGTTCGACGAGCGGCACCAGGTCGGTCGGATCGACGCGCCTGCTCAGGATCTTCGAGATCGAGGTGACGCCCGCATCCGCCAGGCCACAGGCAACGATGGAGTCGTAGGCGGCGAAGTCGTTGCTGCAGTTGAGTGAGAATCCGTGCATAGTCACACCCTCAGCCACACGGATGCCGATCGCCGCGATCTTGTCCGTGCCGTCGATCCAGACGCCGGAGCGGCCTTCGACTCGCCCGGATTTCACCCCGAGCTCGGCCAGGACATCGATGAGCATCGCCTCGAGACGGCGGACGTACCCGACGACGTCGATCGGCTCAGGGAGGCGCAGGATCGGATAGCCGACGAGCTGCCCTGGCCCGTGCCAGGTGAGCTTGCCACCGCGATCGACGTCGATGACCGGTGTGCCGTCGACTGGCCGCTCGGATTGCTCCGTGCGTTTCCCTGCGGTGTAGACCGACGGATGCTCGAGCAGGAGCACGGTGTCGGGTGAGGTTCCGTCGCTGACGGAACGATGGGTTGCGCGTTGCAGCTCAAGAGCTTGCAGATACGGCACGGAGTTGGCGCTTAGCCCCGCGACGACAAAGTCGACCACTGTGACAGCCTAACCCGCAAACAGACGGCATCTCCTCCACCAGGTCATCTCACCGTAGATATCCACAGATGGCACAATCGACCCGCGATCGTGCAGAATGATGGGCATTCTTGGCCTGTGGATGTCGTCGGCGGGTATCGGTTGGTGCGCAAGCTCGGCGAAGGAGAGCGAGCCGAGGTTTATCTCGGCCACGCCGGATCAGGGGGCCTTGACGACGCGGAACGCATTGCGGCCGTCAAGGTCTATCGCTCGACGACCTCGGCGGAGAGCATCGACACCGAAATCGAGGCTTTGGCCCGTGCATCCTCCCGGCATCTGCTCGACCTTCAGGATCTCGCGATAGCCCCCGATGGGCTTCCCAGCCTGGTGCTGCCACGACTCGGTTCCGGCAGCCTGGCGCGCCTCGTCGACACAAGGTCGTGGCTCGATGCCGGGGAGGTCGTGACCGCCATCACGCCGATCGCCACCGCGCTCGACGAACTGCACAGAGTCGGCGTCGCACACGGCGGAGTGCAGCTCTCGGCGGTGCTGCTCGACGCAACGGGAACGCCCGTCCTCGCGGGGTTCGGTCTCGCGCGACTGATCGGGCCGTTTCCGCCCGGCGAGACCGGAAGCAGCCTCACCCCGGCGCAGCTGGAGGAGAACGACGAAGTGCTGGGTGACCTGGCCGATCTTGCCGGGATGACACGCGCTCTGCTCGAACGAATCGACGGGCAGACTCCTGCCGTCAGCGATCTGCGTCGGTGGATCGATGAAACACTTCCTGGGGTCATCCCCGGCAGTTTCGGAACTCAACTCTCGGAACGGCTCTTCGACCTTGCACCAGCCCGACCTCTGGTACTGCGGAACGCGTCGCCGGAAGGCACCGGTCGAGTTATACCGCTGCGCACAGCCTCGCTGAGTTCATCGGCTCAGGAGAACCGTGACGATGCCGCTCGAGTGCACCTGGCGGGCATTCACGTGCCTGAATGGATTGAGGACGTGATGAATGCCTCTCTGGAGTCGCATCCACTTGCCGCGCTTCGCGCGCGTCTGGTTCGGGCCCTCGCGCCGGTGCGGCGCTCTGTCTGGATTATGGGTGGGATAGGCGTTGCGGCAGTGATCGCAGCCCTGGTGATCCTGCCCGCAGGTCAGGGGACAAAGGCGGCGTCCAACGGAGCCGAGCCGAGCCGGTCTGCCAGCGCCCAGCCGACGAAGTCGAAACCTCAGCCCGTCGCCACGGAGAAGATCACCGGCGAGGATCCGCTTGGCGCAGCGGAGCAGTTGCTCGAGGTGCGTCGCTCCTGCCTGTCCAGAAGGTCGGTGACCTGCCTCGATGGAGTGAACCAGAAAGAATCCGCCGCGATGGACGCAGATGTCGGCCTCATCCGCCGCTTGCAGCAGGGCAAAGACGCATCACCGGACGAGTCGCTCGACGATGTGCAACTCCAGCCGGTCCAGCGGCTGGGGGACTCGGCAATTGTCGGATTCACGCTTCCCGGGGACGATGCACAACCGGCATCGCTCCTCATGATGAAGAGCGATGCCGGGTGGAGGATCAGGGACCTGATCCTGGATTAGTGCGTGATCAGATTCCGAGGTTGCCGGTGAAGTCGCCGCCCTCGAGGCGGTTCTTGACGGCGACGAGGAAACGAGCGGCGTCCGCTCCATCCACGATGCGGTGGTCGTAAGACAGCGCAAGGTACACCGTCGAGCGGATCGCGATCGAGTCCAGTCCGTCGTTAGTGATAACGACCGGCTTCTTGGTGACGATACCGGTGCCGAGGATGGCCGACTGGGGGAGAAACACGATCGGAGTGTCGAACAGCGCACCACGCGAACCTGTGTTGGTCAGAGTGAACGTACCACCGGCCAGCTCGTCTGGCTTCAGCTTGTTGTCACGAGTGCGAGCCGCGAGGTCGGCGATCTGTGCGGCGAGGCCGGCCAGATCCAGCGAGCTCGCGTCCCTGATCACCGGGGTCAGCAGTCCGCGTTCCGTGTCGACGGCGATGGAGATGTTCTCCTGCGCTGGATACACGATGGTGTCGCCATCGATCGTCGCGTTGACGATCGGGTAGGCCTTCAACGCCTCAGCGGCGGCGAGGGCGAAGAACGGAAGGAATGACAGCTTCTGGCCGGTCTTGGCGAGGAAGTCGTCCTTCACCTTCGTGCGGAAATTGGCGACGAGAGTCACGTCGACTTCGACGACCGAGGTGAGCTGTGCTGAGGTCTGCATCGAAATGACGGCACGCTCCGCGATCACCTTGCGGAGGCGGGACATCGGAACACTGGTGCCGCGCAACGGCGACGTTTCGACGGCTGCCGGAGCGGCGGAGGCTGGCGCCTCGACGGTCTCGGTGTCGCTGGGGGTTCCCGCCGTGAGAACGTCCTGCTTGCGGATGCGACCGCCCACCCCGGAACCGGTGAGGCTGGAGAGATCGATGCCCTTCTCATGCGCGAGCTTGCGAACGAGCGGGGTCACATAACCGGCGTTGGACGAGTCGGCCACGGCTGGCGCTGCGGGAGCGGCCGGCGCTTCGGAAACGGGCGTGGCCTGGCCGGCGGCTGGCGCTTCGACAGCGGGTGCCTCTTCGGCTGGCGCGAGAGCCTCAGCGACCGGGGCATCGGGCTGTGGGGCGGCCTCGGTTGCGGGTGCAGTTGCGGGTGCAGGGTCCACGGCGGCGGCTGGAGCCGGCGGAGTCGGAGCGGTCGGTGCCTCCTCAGCGGGAGCTGGAGCATCCGTCGAAGGAACCTCGGCGCCCGGGGCTGCCTCGGCATGCTGCTCGGGGGCAGGGGCCTCAGCGGTCGGCTGCTCAGCCGGGGCAGCAGGCTGCTCCGGTGCCGGAGCTTCGGCAGCCGGTGCCTCGGCAGCCGGAGCTTCCGGGGCTGGCGCTTCGGCAGCCGGTGCCTCGGCGGCGGCAGGAGCCTCTGCAGCCGGAGCTTCCGGGGCTGGCGCTTCGGCGGCCGGAGCATCAGCGGGCTGTCCGCCGCCCGAGCCATCACCGATGGTGACGAGCGCGGTGCCGACCTCGACGGTGGCATCCTCTGCCACGAGGATCGCCTCGATCACGCCGGCGATCGGCGACGGGATCTCGGTGTCGACCTTGTCGGTCGAGACTTCGAGCAGTGGCTCGTCGACCTCGACGTGGTCGCCCACGTTCTTCAACCAGCGGGTTACCGTACCCTCGGTGACACTCTCTCCGAGTGCCGGAAGGTTGACGGATTCGCTCATCAGTGTTGCTCCTTTAGACCGGTTCTATTTGTTTAGCTTAGTTCGCTGCGGCGGAAATCAGAGGGCGTGCAGCGGCTTGCCTGCCAGGTGCAGGAAAGCTTCGCCGAGCGCCTCGTTCTGCGTGGGGTGCGCGTGAATGAGTGGAGCAACATCCTCCGGGTACGCCTCCCAGTTCACGGCGAGCTGTGCTTCGCCGATCAACTCGCCGACCCTGGCGCCGATCATATGCACGCCGACGACCGGGCCGTCGTTTACTCGCACGACCTTGATCGACCCGGAAGTGCCGATGATGTGGCTCTTTCCGTTGCCGGCAAGGTTGTAGTCGTAGCTGCTGACCTTGTCCGCGCCGTACTGCTCCTGTGCCTTGACCTCGGAGAGTCCGACGGACGCGACCTCCGGGTCGGAGTAGGTGACCTTCGGGATGTTGACATCCTGGATGACGATCGGGTTGAGTCCGGCGATCTCTTCGGCAACGAAGATTCCCTGCTGGAATCCACGGTGTGCGAGCTGGAGTCCTGGCACGATGTCGCCGACCGCATAGACGCCGGGGACGTTGGTCGCGAGGCGCTCGTTGGTCAGAACGAACCCTCGGTCCATGCTGACGCCGACCTCTTCGTAGCCCAGGTTGGCGGTCGACGGCCCGCGGCCGACGGCCACGAGGAGGAGTTCGGCCTCGAAGGTCTGTCCGTCTTCGAGAGTGACGACCACGCCCTCGTCGTTCTGTGCAACGCTCTGAAAACGCACACCGAGGCTGTAGTTGATGCCGCGCTTGCGGAACGCGCGCTCGAACTGCTTGCTGATCGACTCGTCTTCATTCGGGACGAGGTGGGGGAGGGCTTCGATGATCTGCACCTCGGCGCCCCAGCTCTTCCAGACGCTGGAGAACTCGACGCCGATGACGCCACCACCGAGAACCAGGACCTTCTTGGGCACGAAGTCGAGTTCGAGCGCCTGCTCCGAGGTGATGACCCGACCGCCGATTTCGAGGCCGGGCAGCGAGCGCGAGTAGGAGCCGGTCGCCAGGATGACGTTCTTACCGACCAGGGTGTCATCGCCGACCTGGACGGAGTTGGCGGAGACGAGACGCCCTTCGCCCTCGATCACCGTGATGCCACGTGCCTTGATGAGGCCCTGAAGACCCTTGTACTTGCTGGAGACGATGCCTTCGCGATACGCGGTGACCGCGCCGATGTCGATGCCGTCGAAGGTGGAGGTGACCCCGTACTTCGCGGACTCGCGCGTGACATCCGCGACCTCGGCGGAGTGGAGGAGTGCCTTGGTCGGAATGCAACCGACGTGGAGGCAGGTGCCGCCAAGTTTTCCTTTTTCGACGAGGGCCACGGAGAAGCCCAATTGGCTCGCGCGCAGGGCTGCGGCATAGCCGCCGCTTCCTGCTCCGAGGATCACAATGTCAAAGTTCTGTTCCGACACTCAGCGGCTCCCTTTGGTTCCCAGGATTCAGTGCGTTAGTCCCGCCAGCGTGATGGGCGGCAGACTGCAAAGGCTCGATTTTTTCCAGCCACAATGACCTTACTACGCGTGGGAAATGTCCTCGGCCAGTGCGAGGAGCGCCCGCACAGCCACACCGGTCGGCCCCGTGCCCGTGAAGCCGTATCCGGCGCCCGAATTGTTTGCCGAACCCGCGATGTCGATGTGCGCCCACGGGATCCTGCCCGTCTCCGGTGCCTCGCGAGTACCGATGAACTCCTGCAGGAACACTCCGGCGAGGAGCATTCCGCCCGCGGTATTGCCGATCTTGGCGTTGGCGATGTCGGCAACATCGGAATTCAGCAGGGAACGCAGCTCGCCAGGGAGCGGCATCGGCCAGAAGAGCTCTCCCTCGGTTTTCGCAACCGCGACCACTTGGGCGACCAGTTCGTCGTCTCCCATCACGCCCGAGTACCGGTCGCCGAGAGCAACTCGCGCCGCGCCGGTGAGCGTCGCCACATCGATGATCGCGTCGGGGTGTTCTTCACCGGCGGCGACCAGGCCGTCTGCCATCACGAGCCGCCCCTCGGCATCCGTGTTGAGCACCTCAACGGTCGTGCCGCCACGAATACGGAGTACGTCATTCGGTCGTATCGCGGAGCCGCTCGGCATGTTCTCCGCAATACACAGCCACGCGGTCAGGCGGAGGTCGAGGCCCAGCTCCGCCGCAGCGAAAACGACGGCCATGACGGTGGCCGCACCGGTCATGTCGTATTTCATCCCGACCATGGATGCCCCGGGCTTCAACGAGAGTCCGCCCGTGTCGAAAGTGATGCCCTTGCCGACCAGCGCGAGATGTCGGGTGGCTTCCGCGGGGGAATAACTGATCTTGACGAGCCGAGGACCACGCGTGGAACCGGCGCCCACGCCGAGGATGCCGCCGAAACCGCCCACCTCGAGAGCGGCTTCGTCCAGGACCTCCAGCGTCACCGGCAAGTCTGCGGCGAGTTCGACCACCGCGTCGGCGAAGGATTCAGGGTAGAGGTCGGAGGGCGGCGCGTTCACCAGGTTTCGCACGCTGTGGATCGCGGTCGCTACGGCGCCAGCGCGCGACAGCGCGGAGTTGGACGTTATCGCGGTCACGACAGTGACAGATGGTGCGGGAAGCTTGGTCGCTTCCAGTGACGAGGAGCGGTACTCCGTGTAGGCGTAACTACCGATCGCCGCGCCCTCCAGCACGGCGAGCAACTCCGCCGGCGTGCTGATCGGAAGTGCGAGCGCGAGGGTGTCGATGCCGGTGACCCTGCGGGTGGCCGTTCCCGCCGCATAGCGGAGCGAGTCGACTGTCGCAGACCCTGAGCCCAGGCCGACGAGGGCGATGCTGCCCGCGGCGATATTCTCGGCCGGCAGGCGGACCACCTCGTCCTTCCCGCCGGTGACTGCTATCGATGCGAGTGACGATCGCAACCCGTCGAAAGCGGGATCGTCCGTGTGAAGAATGGGTCCACCATCCGAGGATCCAACCCCTAACACCAGCACATCGGCGGAGACGGAGGTGATCGATTCGTTGCTGAGCGAGAGGGAGGGGACAGTCATCCCGCCATCGTATCCGCCGGGATTCCTCGTGTTCGCTCACGGCATGAAGGCAGGATGCCCGAACCGGGGCTGGCTCTCGAGGGCCGTGATTAGAGTTAAACCATGCAAGATCCAGAGGGCCTGTACGAACTGAACCCGGACGTCACGGAGGTGCCGGAAGGCCTCCACCTGATCGCGGGACTCACCGGTTTCGCCGATGCCGGATCTGCGGTGACTCAGCTCAGCGAGTATCTGGTCGACACCCTCGACCAGCGCGTGGTCGCCACCTTCGACACCGACACCCTTCTCGATTATCGGGCCAGGCGGCCCACCATCTACTTCGATCAGGACCACGTCACCGATTACCGTCCGTCGCGGCTCGCCCTCTATCTGGCCACCGACGAGATCGGGCAGCAGTTCCTGTTCCTCACCGGTTTCGAGCCCGACTTCCAGTGGGAGCGTTTCAGTGCAGCGGTGCTCGGACTCATCGCCAGGTACAGGGTAAAGACGACCACGTGGGTGCACGCGATCCCGATGCCGACACCGCACACCCGTCCTATCGGAGTCACGGTCAGCGGTAACCGTGTTGAACTGATCGACGCCATGTCCGTCTGGAAGCCGCACACCCAGGTGCCTGCCAACGCACTGCACCTGATCGAATATCGCCTGCAGCAGATGAACCATCCGACGGTCGGCTTCGTTCTCCTGATCCCGCACTACCTCGCCGACACCGAATATCCGGATGCCGCGGTCAAGGCCCTCGAGAGCATCGGTGCGGCGACCGGCCTCATCTTCCCCGCCGACCACTTCCGGGACGAGGGGCGCGAGTTCCTCTCCAAAATCGATGCGCAGGTGGAGACGAACGCGGAACTTGCGCGGCTCGTCGGCGCCCTCGAGGAGCGTCACGACTCCTACATGGCGGGAAATCCGCTGCGTTCGCAGCTCACCGACGAAGACGGCGAACTTCCCTCGGCAGACGAGATCGCAGCGGAGCTCGAGAATTTCCTCGCCATCCGTCGTAGTGGAGAAGACGAACCACCCACGCTGCTCTAGCGGAGGCCAGCCCGGTTAGCCCCGGCGCTACAGTGACGGAGTGAACTCTCGACGCTCCTGGATTGTCTGGGGCGTTGCCGCCTTCGCCTATATCGTCGCCGTTCTCCAACGCAGTTCCCTCGGTGTGTCCGGGGTGGAGGCCGCGCATCGGTTCGACGTCTCGGCGTCTCTGCTGTCGAGTCTCGCCGTCGTGCAGCTCATCGTCTACGCGGCCCTGCAGATCCCGGTCGGCATCGTCCTCGACAGGGTCGGTCCGAAATTCCTCATCGCCGCTGGCGCGCTGCTGATGGTCGGTGGCCAGGTGGTGCTCGCTGTCGCACCCAGCATCGGGATCGCGATCCTCGGTCGCATCCTCGTCGGGGCTGGGGATGCGATGACCTTCATCTCGGTCATCCGGTTGCTGGCGTCCTGGTTCCGCGGGCGACTGCTGCCCCAGGTCTCGCAGTGGACGGGGAACATCGGGCAGCTCGGGCAGGTGCTCTCCGCCATCCCTCTGTCGCTCGTTCTGCACCGGTATGGCTGGACTACGGCCTTCCTCAGCGCGGCGGCCCTGTCGGCGCTCGCCCTCGTGCTGGTGGTTCTCCTGCTGTCCAATGGCCAGTCGGATGTGGCCTGGAACGAACGCGTATCGAGCTGGCGCGGTGCCATGAAACAGTTGCGGGAATCGCTCGGCAGACCCGGCACCCAATTGGGATTCTGGTCGCATTTCACGACCCAGTCCTCGGGGACGGTGTTCAGCCTGCTCTGGGGATTCCCGATGCTGACCTCGGGGCTCGGTTTCAGTCCTGCCGTCGCGTCGGAGATGCTCACCCTGATCGTCGTGGCCGGCGTGATCAGCGGGCCCATCCTGGGGATATTAATCGCTCGGTTCCCGCTCCGACGTTCCAATCTGGTGTTGCTGATCGTCGCGGCCATCGGAGTGGTCTGGACAGTGGTTTTGCTCTGGCCAGGGCATCCGCCGCTCTGGCTCGTCGTGACGCTGGTCGTGGTGCTGGGAGTCGGGGGCCCCGGCTCGTTGATCGGATTCGACTTCGCTCGAACCTTCAATCCGCTGCGCAGTCTCGGTTCGGCGAACGGCATCGTCAACGTGGGCGGATTCCTCGCCAGTTTCGTGATGATGTACCTGATCGGTCTGGTGCTGGACCTCCTCGACCAGTCGCGCGTGGCTGGCGGCGCGCCGAGCGATGTCTTCTCCTGGGACTCCTTTCGCATCGCCCTTCTCGTTCAATATCTGATCGTTGGATCGGGCGTCGTGTTCTTGGTGATCGCGAGACGCCGCACCCGTCGCCGGATGCACGAAGACGAGGGAATACAGGTACCCCCGCTGTGGGTTGCACTGGTCAGGGCACGGCGGCGGGGCAACTTATAGCGATTCGTCGCCGTTGGCAAGGGGCATCCATAATCCGTGCAATAATTGACGTAAGACCCGTTCAGGTTCGCGTGGTTCCGTTGCACATTCGTTGCGCAACGGATCTGGACTTGACATGGGTCTTAGTGCTGCCCGGAAATCCAAGTGCCTCCCGGAAAACAGCATCGGCATCCACAACGCGGTGCTGACCCAAGAAGTAACCGATCCGAGCGGCAGTACAGCGTCCACAGCAGTGTTGTACCCGCAAACAAAACTATGTGAAAGGTGTCCCGATATGGCCGCCCGAACCAAAGCAACAGCCCTCGCCGAGCCAGAGGCAGCAGACGAGGTCAGCGTTGACTCCGCTCCGCCCGCCAAGGCCGCCGCAAAGAAGGCAGCAGCAGTAAAGAAGGCGCCAGCGAAAGCCGGTGCGAAGAAGGCCCCGGTCAAGCGCGCCTCGAAGGCGACCGCAGGCGATGCCGACGAAACGGATGACTCGGCCGAGGACGAGGTGGTCGTGGTCGTCGACGACGCCAAAGACACCGACGAGGTCAAGGACGACGAGACCGACGAGAAGGACGACAAGGAGCCGAAGGCGGACGAGGTGCTCCCCAGCGGAGCGTTGGTCCTCTCGCTCGTCGACGACGACGACGAGGTTCCGGTCTACTCCTCCGCGATCACCGGCGCGACGGCCGATCCGGTCAAGGACTACCTGAAGCAGATCGGTAAGGTCGCCCTGCTGAACGCTGCCGAAGAGGTCGAACTCGCCATGCGTATCGAGGCAGGCCTGTTCGCCGAAGACAAGCTGTCCCAGATGTCGCCGGCCGGACTCAAGTCACAGCTCGGTCGCGAGTTGTCCTGGGTCGCCAAAGACGGACAGCGCGCGAAGAGTCACCTGCTCGGAGCAAACCTCCGCCTGGTCGTCTCTCTCGCCAAGCGCTACACGGGCCGCGGAATGCAATTCCTCGACCTCATCCAGGAGGGCAACCTCGGCCTCATCCGTGCCGTCGAGAAGTTCGACTACACGAAGGGCTTCAAGTTCTCCACCTACGCTACGTGGTGGATTCGCCAGGCGATCACCCGTGCCATGGCGGACCAGGCGCGAACCATCCGTATCCCGGTGCACATGGTCGAGGTCATCAACAAACTCGCTCGTGTGCAGCGTCAGATGCTGCAGGATCTCGGTCGCGAACCTACGCCTGAAGAACTCAGCCGCGAGCTGGACATGACCCCTGAGAAGGTCATCGAGGTGCAGAAGTACGGGCGCGAGCCGATTTCACTGCACACCCCGCTCGGCGAGGACGGCGACAGCGAGTTCGGTGACCTGATCGAGGACACCGAGGCTGTCGTTCCCGCGGATGCCGTGGGCTTCACCATGCTGCAGAAGCAGTTGGAGTCGCTGCTCGATTCGCTGTCAGAGCGCGAGGCAGGAGTCATCCGTATGCGCTTCGGTCTCGGCGATGGAATGCCGAAGACGCTCGACCAGATCGGTGACACCTTCGGGGTCACTCGAGAGCGTATCCGCCAGATTGAGTCCAAGACGATGGCGAAGCTCCGCCACCCGTCGCGGTCGCAGTCGCTGCGCGACTATCTTGAGTAGAAATTCCGGGTTGAATAAGCCCTCAGGCCTCAAGTACTTCGTTCCTGTCGTACTGGGCAAGGCGGTGCGCACCCTCGCAAAGATTCGCGGTGGTGGCTCCGCCTTTCCTGGCTACGTCACGACGAAGCTGGCCCCGCGCTTTCTGGAAGACGTGACCGGGCAGTTCCGCTACGGAATCGTCTACGTGCTCGGGTCCAACGGCAAGTCCACGACGACGCACATGCTCACCGAGGTGCTGCGTGGTCACGGGCTTACGGTGTTCACCAATCCGTCGGGCGCCAACCTGCCTCAGGGCATCGCGTCGTCCATCCTCGCCGAGTCGAGTGTCTTCGGAAAGCTTGACGCCGACATCGGCGTGCTGGAGATCGATGAGGCTTTCGCTCTCGAATTCGCCACCACCGTACCTCCGTCCACCGTGCTCGTGCTCAACACCCAGGTCGACCAGCTCTACCGTTTCTATGAGACGGAGCGGGTGGCCGACATGATGCTCGACACCGCCCAGCAGGCGAAGCTGCACATCGTGACGAATCGCGAAGATCCCTATCTCAGCAAAATAGCCAAGCGATATCCGGCGGGGGATGCGACCATCGCACCCGACATCACCTACTTCGGGGCATCCGACGAGGTCATCGCAAACGCCCCGCACGGTCTTTTCAATGCGACCGACTATCGGGATGCCGATGCGGCGCCCGAGACTCATGCCCCGCTGGCCGAGTTGGTCGCCACCGATCGCGCCGGCGCCTCCATCACCGTGCGCGGCGACGTGGTCGACGTGGTCCTGCCCGCCAAAGGCCTCCACTACGGCATCGATGCGACCGCGGCGATGGCCACTGCGGCAATCATCCTCGGCGAGGACTTCAGCGGCGCATCCGCCGCGAAGGCCTTCGCCGCGATGAAACCCGCCTATGGCCGCGGAGAACTGCTCGCCATCACCAACAAGAATGGTGAAGAGGAGCAGGTCGAGTTTGTGATGTTCAAGAACGCCGCGAGCCTGCAACTGAATCTCGACGCGTTGCCAGAACCGCCGGAGCAGGTGCTGCTCGCCATCGACGAGGGCACTCCTGACATCTCCTGGATTTACGACATCGACTTCGCCGCACTCGACCACGTCGATCTGATCACCGGGGCCAAGGCCTGGCAAATCGCTCTGCGCCTCGAGCACGAGGGCATCAGGATCGGCGTCGTCGAACCCGACCTGCGCAAGGCGATCGACCTCATGAGGGCGATGCCGAAGCCGAAGGCCGGGATGAAGACCTGGATCGTCAACTACGAGATCATGATGCTCGCCAGAAAGCAGATCGGTTTCCTCGAACTGGAGAACCAGCGATGAGCGACACAGTGACCATCGTGCAGCTCTACCCAGAGGAGCTGGGCGTCGCGGGTGACCGTGGCAATGTCATGGCCCTGCGTGAGCGCCTGTCGCGGGCAGGCATGACCGTCTCTGTCGTCGAACATCGCGTGGGGGATTCGCTCCCGACCGAGGTGGATCTGGTGCTGGTCGGCAATGGACCGCTATCTGCCATCCGCAATATCTACGACGACCTCCGGTCCACAGCGCCCGCGCTGAAGCAGCTTGAGGGCGACGGCGTTCCGATCTTCGCCTATGGATCCGGCGCCGAGCTGCTCGGACACGACATCACGCTCCTGGACGGAACGGTGCTCGATGGTTTCGGCCTCTTTCCCTTCCGAACCACGCGGGTCATCGAGCGCAAGGTCGGCTACGTGATCGTCGACACGCCTCACGGCCAGGTCGTGGGTTTCGAAGACAATGCTTCTCTGTGGCAGTTGGATGCCGGGGCTGCGGCTTTCGGCACTCTCGTAGCGGGCGGTGGGAATGGTGACGGAGCTCACGAAGGTGTCGTGCTCGACTCGTCGATTGCGACGCAGGTGGGTGGACCGGTGCTGCCGCTGAACCCTCTGCTTAGCGACAGCCTGATCGCTTCGATAGCGACTCGTCGCGGCCTCGATTACGCGGTCGGCACCGAGCACTTCTCGCTCGATCGTTTTGCCGAGCAGGCCCGCGCTGTGATGGTCGCGAACGCCAAGCACGTCTTCTCCCGGATCTAGCTCCTCCCTGCGGCAGACTGGAACCGTGAGCGTCGAACCAAGGCACGTCGCGAGAATAGATCTCGAGGCGATCCGCCACAACACCCGGGTGTTACTGACGCGCGCGCAGGGTCGTCCACTTCTGGCGGATGTCTCGGCAGACGCTTATGGGCACGGCGCGCATCGCGTGGCGCAGTCCGCCGTCGAGGCTGGCGCGAGCGTACTCGGCGTCACGAATCCGTGGGATGTCGATGCGCTGAGGCGGATCGAGGCGGATCGGTATGTGCTTCCTGGTCTCTCGCGGATGTCGGCGTCCGGCGACTACGTCGTGGCCGGTGCGCAGCTCTACGGCCTGGGGAACGATCCACAGCTCAAGCCGGCGATGACGGTGAGCTCGACAGTGGTAGCGACCAAAACGATCGCGGCGGGCGAAGGCGTGTCCTACGGATATACCTACCGTGCGTCGGCCGCCACGAACCTGGCATTGGTCGGCATCGGCTATGCCGACGGCGTCGATCGGTCGGCAGGCAACCTGGCATCCGTCAGCCTTCGCGGCCGCGCGAGACTCGTCGCCGGCAGGGTCGCCATGAACGCGCTCGTGTTGGAACTCGGTGACGACGCAGCCGAGGTCGGCGACGAGGCGGTGTTCTTCGGTGACGCAGCCAGGGGTGAACCGGGCGTAGAGGACTGGGCGGCCTCACTCGGCCGTCCGGCGAGTGAGGTCGTCGCCGTATTCGGCAACAGGCTGCCGAGGGTTTACGCATGAACGACCCCGCGGATGCCTGGTTCGAAACGATGCCCGCCGTGGCGATCATCGATCTCGATGCTTACGCCCAGAACCTGCGCGTGTTGCGCTCACGGGTTGCGCCGGCAGAATTCATGGCCGTGGTCAAGGCGGATGCCTACGGCCACGGCCTGTTGCCGATCACGCGAGCGGCTGTCAACGCCGGGGTCGGTTGGATCGGAGCCCTCGACATCGACACGGCCCTGCGATTGCGTGACAACGGAATCGGGGACGAGACGGCGATTTTCGCGTGGCTTTTGGCCACAGGGGACGATCTCGAAGCGGCAGTGGTCGCGGGCGTCGATCTCGGAGTGTCATCAGTCGAGCAGTTGGAGGCGATCGCGGCGATGGTCGACAAGCGCCGTGCGCGGGTTCACCTGAAGATCGACACTGGTCTGCATCGCAACGGACTGAGCCCCGAAGAGTGGGGACCTGTGGTGGAACGTGCCGTCGCTCTCAAAGATCGCATCGACCTCGTGGGTGCCTGGACCCATATCGCCGAGGCATCGGATGATGAGGACACGGCCGCTATCTCTCGGTTCCACGAGGCAGTCGGTGTGGCCCAGCGCGCCGGTGCAGAACTGCAGGTACGCCACCTGGCGGCGAGTGCGGCCGCATTCGCTCGCGGTGACTCCCGGCTCGATCTCGTGCGGGTCGGAGCGTTCAGCTACGGCATCTCGCCCGGCGGGGGAGTGTCGGCGGCCGAGCTCGGACTCGTGCCGGTGATGACGCTCACCGCACCCGTAAGCTCCGTGCGGGACGATACGGCGTACCTTGCGATCGGAACAGGGAATGGCATCTCGAGTGCGGCGGTGAACCGGGTGTCGATAGCGATCGCTGGCCGTCGCTATCCGATCGTCGAGATGGGGCTCGACTGGATCGGTGTGCGTGTCGATGCGAACCTCGTCACGCGGGGCGACCGGGCGGTTCTCTTCGGAACCGGCAGCGAGGGCGAGGCGACCCTGCAGGAGTGGGCGGACGCCACCGACACCATCGGCGAGGAGATCGTCACGCGCTTGGGGTCCAGTATCCGTCGTCACTATCGAGGCGCGGTCTCCTGAACGAGAAAACGCCCGCGGCGTGAGCCGGAGGCGTTCCTGTCGAATCTGTTGGGGACTAGCGGTTGTCCTGCAGAAGACGGTCAGATTCGTCGTGCCAGTCGCTCGCGACGGCCGACAACTTGTCCTGGTACTTCTTGCCGTGGTGAGCACAGAACAGCAGTCCACTAGAACCGATGGCCACACGAATATAGGCCTGCGCCCCACAGCTGTCACAGCGGTCTGAGGCGGTGAGTTGGTGGCTGGATTCGAGCTCATCAATGGCAGACGTTTCGGGTGCGATCTGTGACATGAGATGCTCCTCCAGTTTCTTGGCTAAATAAATCTTGTCTCTATACAAACACGGCGGTGTTACAACGGGACTACAAAAGGCCTGTATTTCGCTGAACGCGTAGCAATCGTGGCGAGGGGTGTCGGATACATTCGGCAGCATCCTGTTTCATTAGTCTGGAACACGGCCCGCCCACCATCCATTCCCCAATGAAGGGGGCGTCGGCCGCGCGTAAAAGGAGAGATTGTGGCGAGTTCGGATTACTCGGCCAGGCACCTGTCGGTGTTGGAAGGCCTCGAAGCCGTGCGCAAGCGTCCCGGCATGTACATCGGCTCGACCGATTCACGCGGCCTCATGCACTGTCTGTGGGAGATCATCGACAACTCGGTCGACGAGGCCCTCGGCGGCAACGGTGACGACATCAGCGTGATCCTGCACAAGGATGGCAGTGTCGAGGTCATAGACCGTGGCCGTGGCATCCCTGTCGATATCGAACCCAAGACTGGACTCTCCGGGGTCGAGGTCGTGTTCAGCAAACTCCACGCCGGGGGCAAGTTCGGCAGCGGCTCCTATGCCGCATCCGGTGGCCTCCACGGAGTGGGCGCATCGGTGGTCAACGCGCTGTCCGAGCGGCTTGACGTCGAGGTCGATCGTGATGGCAAGACCTGGGCGATGTCTTTCCATCGCGGGGAACCCGGCACCTTCGCCGACAAGGGCGAGGCTCGACCGGACGCCGCGTTCACTCCCTTCGTCTCGAACAGCGAGTTGCGCGTAGCGGGCAAAGTCGCCCGCGGCGTAACCGGTACGCGAGTACGTTACTGGGCCGATCCGCAGATCTTCAGCAAGGGAACGACCTTCCAGATCGAGGAACTCTTCACCCGGGCCAGGCAGACAGCCTTCCTCGTACGCGGTCTCGGCATCGACATCACCGACGAACGCGGCTCAGAGACGACCCACGAGACCTTCAAATTCGATGGCGGCATCGCCGAGTACGTCGACTTTCTCGCCCCCGACAACGCGCTCACCGAGACCTGGCGGATGACCGGCGATGGCAGGTTCACCGAGACGGTTCCGGTGCTCGACGACAAGGGCCACATGGTGCCGACGGAACTGGAACGCGAGTGCGAGGTCGACATCGCCCTGCGCTGGGGTACCGGATACGACACGGTCTTCCGCAGCTATGTCAACATCATCGCGACGCCGAAGGGGGGGACCCACCAGACGGGTTTCGAGCAGGGGATGCTCAAGTTCCTCCGCGGGCAGGTAGAGCAGAATGCGCGGCGTCTCAAGGTCGGCAACGACAAACTCGAGAAGGACGACATTCTCGCAGGACTCACGGCAGTGCTAACCGTGCGCCTGCCTGAGCCGCAGTTCGAGGGACAGACCAAGGAGATCCTCGGAACGCCGGCGGTGCGCAACATCGTGGCGAACGTCGTCGCCGCGACGATGGCGGCAAGGTTCGCCTCGAGCAAGCGCGATGACAAGACCCAGTCGTCGCTGGTGCTTGACAAGATCGTCGCCGAGATGAAGTCGCGTGTCTCGGCTCGCGTCCACAAAGAGACGCAGCGCCGCAAGAACGCTCTCGAGAACTCGTCGCTGCCTGCCAAACTCGTCGACTGCCGTTCGAGTGATGTCACCAACAGCGAGCTGTTTATCGTGGAGGGCGACTCCGCTCTCGGCACGGCGAAGCTCGCCCGCGACAGCGAATATCAGGCGTTGCTCCCGATTCGCGGCAAGATTCTCAACGTGCAGAAGGCGTCCGTCTCCGACATGCTGTCGAATGCCGAGTGCGCCTCGATCATTCAGGTGATCGGTGCCGGCTCCGGCCGTAGCTTCGATCTGCCGACGGCTCGCTACGGCAAGGTCATCATTATGAGTGACGCCGATGTCGACGGTGCCCACATTCGTACCCTGCTGCTCACGCTGTTCTTCCGCTACATGCCCGACATGATCCGTGATGGCAGGGTCTACGCCGCCGTGCCACCCTTGCACAGGGTGATCGTGATGAACCCCGGTTCGAAGCCCAATGAGACGATCTACACCTATTCGGAGCAGGAACTCAACGGGGTACTGGCGGGGCTCAAGCGCTCCAACAAGCGCTACCAGGATCCGATCCAGCGCTATAAGGGCCTCGGTGAGATGGATGCCGATCAGCTCGCCGAGACCACGATGGATCGCCGCCATCGCACCCTGCGACGGGTGGAGATCAGGGATGCCATCAACGCCGAGCGCGTGTTCGAACTGCTGATGGGCAATGACGTCGCGCCTCGCAAGGACTTCATTATTGCGGGATCCGACGGGCTGTCGCGCGAGCGCATCGACGTCTAACTCTCATGCCTGACTGCTGCGGTTAACTCGCGGCACGTAGTATTCGGCGAATGGCTGTAGTTACTTCCCACGCGCTGCGGGTGGCGGTGACCGGGGGCACCATTGCAGGCGGCGTCAGGCGCGGTCTTCGGATGTGGCGTGGCATTCCCTATGCTGCACCGCCCGTCGGTGACCTGCGTTTCCGCGCTCCCGCACCGGTCGACCCGTGGGAGGGCGTCCGTGACGCCCTCGAGTTCGGCCCGGTCGCGGCCCAGGATCGCAAGGGGCAGTTCCTCGGCCCTGGCACGAACGTCGTAACGTCGGAGGACTGCCTCACCCTCAACGTGATAGCACCACTGGCGGAATCGGATGCGCCGCGTGCTGTGATGGTCTGGATCCACGGCGGCGCCTACAGCGTCGGATCATCGCGCGAGATGCCCCACCAGGGTGAGGGACTGGCTACCGAGGGCGACGTGATCTTCGTGAACTTCAACTACAGGCTGGGCGCGCTCGGCTATCTCGACTTCACCCGCTTCTCCACCCCCTCGCGCAGGTTCGAGAGCAATCTGGGCTTGCGGGATCAGGTCGCCGCGCTGCAGTGGGTGCGCGACAACATCCCTGCCTTCGGCGGCAACCCCGACAACGTGACGCTCTTCGGTGAATCCGCCGGCGGCAACGCAGTCACCACTCTCATGACAGTCCCGAGCGCGCGAGGACTCTTCGCGCGGGTGATCGCCCAGAGTTCGCCACCGAACGCGGTCTACCCGGCCGAAATCACCGCAGAGTGGGCCCAGGAATACCTCGAACTGCTCAGTGAAGAGGTCGACGATTCGAGCACCGACAGCACCAGCAGTGAGGAGGCGGCCGACCTGCTCCTGTCCTCCGATGTCGAGGATCTCGTGCGGGCCACGACACGGATGCAGCTGCGCACCCCCGACCACGCGCCGGGCACGATCAGCCTCTGTCCGGTGATCGACGGGAACTTCCTGCCTGAGCGCCCACTGGACGCGTTCAAGCACGGGCGGGCGCATCCGGTTCCGCTTATCATCGGAACCAATGATCGGGAGGGCTCACTGTTCAGGGGCCGACTGGACATTCTCGCGACGACGCCGTCCCGCATCCGGGCCATCTTCGCTAAGACGAAGAAGAAGGCGCGTAAGGCGCTCAAAGCGCAGTACCCCGGGCTGCCCGCGAGACGGCCCGCGGCCGACTTCGGCGGTGACTACGCCTTCTGGTATCCGACGATCAAGGTGGCTGAGCGGCACGCCCACTACGCACGTGTTCACTTCTATCGCTTCGATATCGCACCGAGATTGGTGCGCTTCGCCGGTTTCGACGCCACCCACGGCCTGGAACTCTTCGCGCTGTTCGATCGCATGGACAACGCATTCGGCCGCACGATGGGCGCGTTGGGCGGGCGTGCGGCATTCAAGCGCGCCGGAGCGCGGATGCGAAGGAACTGGTTGCGCTTCGCGCACGATGGCACCGTGGACGAGTCGTGGCCGAAGTACACCGATCGGCGACGCCGGACGATCATCATCGACACCGTCGACCGCGTCGAGGAGGATCCGCGTGGCGAGCGTCGTCGGGCCTGGCAGGAGTTCGTACCTCACGTCTGAGCGTCGACCAGACGTCGTGCCACGATCCGGTAGGCGACACCCACAAGTATCACAAGGACACCCACGATGATGCCCACGGGTGGGAGGGTAATCACAAGCGCGACGCAGGCGAGCGCTCCGATCACCTGCAGGGCTTTCGGATACCGACGCTGTTCGCGAATCTGGGTGAACGCCGCGATGTTGGCGACGAAGTAATACAGCAGCACCCCGAACGACGAGAACCCGATGGCACCGCGTAGATCGACACTCACTACCAGAATGGTCACGATGATCGCGACGGCGACCTCCGCACGGTGAGGAACCGCGAATTTCGGATGCACCGCTGCCAGCCAGCGCGGCAGGTCACCCTGGCGTGCCATGGCCAGGGTCGTGCGGCCAATCCCCGCGATGAGTCCGAGCAGGGCACCGAGCGATGCGGCAGCGGCTCCGAACCGTACGATGGGCGCCGCCCACGTCCATCCACCGGCTGCAACGACGTCGACAAGTGGTGCTGTCGATTCGGCGACACGACTGGCGCCGAGGGTCGCGAGCACGGTGATCGCGATGACGGCGTAGACGACAACGACCACCGCGAGCGCGATGCTGATCGCTCGTGGAATCGTGGTCGCCGGATCCCGTACCTCCTCGCCCATGGTGGCGATCCGCGCGTAGCCCGCGAAGGCGAAGAAGAGCAGGCCTGCTGACTGGAGGATGCCGTACCAGCCATGCGCGAAGAGGTCGCCGAGTTCCGAACCGCCCTGGGGAAGACCGGTGCCGATTCCCGCAGCGACGACTATGGCCAGGCTCAGCAGTACGACCACGACGATCATCCTGGTGACGAACGCGGTTCGGGTGACGCCGAAATAGTTCACGGCTGCCAGGCCGACCACAGCGGCAACCGCTATCGGGCGTTGCCACCCGGATGGCGCGGCGTAGGCGGCGAACGTCAGCGCCATGGCTGCGCAACTGGCAATTTTGCCGATGACAAAGCTCCAGCCCGCAAGGAAACCCCACCAGTGGCCGAGCCGTTCACGTCCGTAGACGTAGGTGCCACCGGACGAAGGGTACTGCGCGGCCAGTTGCGCGGAGGATGTCGCGTTGCAGAATGCCACCACCGCCGCCACCACGAGTCCCAGAAGCAGGCCGGATCCCGCCGCCTGGGCCGCGGGTATGAAGGCGACGAAGATCCCGGCACCGATCATCGAGCCGAGACCGATGACGATCGCGTCGAGCAGGCCGAGCCTCCGGGCGAGCGTCGGCGGCGTTGTCACCCGCGCAGCCTAGGACACGAAGGAGAACAACGGGATTCGTGCTAGCGACGGACGATGCTACAGGCCGGTGCCGATCGACCCGATCACCGCATCCAGCGGCATGCCGGACGCATCCCGCTTGGCCCCGGCATCGGGAAGAGTGCGGACAGCACCATCCGGGCCGACGGCCAACGCCGGTGCCGAACCCGCCCAGGCGACCGCGAGCACGTCTTCGCCCTTGAGAAAGGTGTGCGCGCGCACACCGCCTGTCGCACGACCCTTGCCAGGGAACTCTGCAAGATGCGAGACCTTCGCTCGCCCCGGATCAGCTCCGGCGATCTTTCCGCTACTGGTTGACACCGTGACGACCACATTCTCAGCGGTCGGATCGACCGATCCAAAGAACACCACCTCGGCTGTGGCGCCGAGGTTGACGCCCGCCATGCCCCCGGCGGAGCGTCCCTGAGGACGCACGGCGGAGGCGGAGAAGTGCAACAGCTGTGCCTCGGATGTCACGAAGAGCAGTTCGTCTCCGTCGCCGCCCTGGCGCACGCCGACGACCTGGTCGCCGGGTTTGAGGCTGATGATCTCGAAGTCCGGCCGATTGGCGAAATCACCGGGGGTAAGGCGTTTGACGACACCCTGGCGCGTGCCGAGAGCGATTGCCTGGTCGGATGAGAGGGAGACGAGCGCGAGCACACGCTCCTTCTTCGAGTCCAGCGCCAGATAGTCGGCGATCCTGACGCCTGCTGCAAGTTGGATGGAGTTCTCCGGAACGACAGGCAGGTCGACGGGGGAGAGTCGCACTAGACGCCCGAGCGTGGTGACGGCGCCCAGCTCCGCGCGGCTCGTGGTGACCACCGTGGACAGGATCGCATCGTGTTTACTCCGCCTGGCGGCCCTGACCGGCAGCTCAGACGGCATCTCAGGCAGATCGACACGGATCGCGCGGCCCGTGGTCGACAGGTACACGATGCAGGGTGCATCCGCGATCTCGAGCACCGGGGCGGCGGAGCGCGACGACGAAGATGTGGCGATACTCGGTCGTGCCTCGGTCAGCAGGGTGCGGCGGGGTGTGCCGAAGCGCTCAGCCACCTCCTCGAGCTCATCAGAGACCAGCTGGCGCACGCGCTGCGGCACCGAGAGCAGTTGCTCCAACTCGTCGATCTCGGCCCGCAGCTGGTCACGCTCGGTCTCCAGCTCGATGCGGGAGAACCTGGTGAGTCGGCGCAGGCGCAACTCGAGGATGTATTCCGCCTGCACCTGGCTCAGGTCGAAGACGTCGATGAGCCTTAAGCGTGCCTGTTCCGTGTCATCGCTGGTACGGATGACCTGGATGACCTCGTCGATGTCGACGATCGCAATGAGCAGGCCCTCGACCAGGTGCAGTCGCTCTTTCTTGCGGGCGAGACGGTACTGGCTGCGACGGGTGACCACGGAGATCCGATGGTCGATATAGACCTGCAGCAGCTCGCGAAGGCCGAGTGTGCGCGGCCCACCTTCGACCAGGGCGACGTTGTTGATGTTGAACGAGTCTTCGAGCGGGGTGAACCGATAGAGCTGCTCGAGTACCGCGTCCGGACTGAATCCGGTCTTGATGCCGACAACCAGGCGCGTACCGTGCTTTCGATCGGTGAGATCGGTCACGTCGGAAATACCATTGAGCTTCTTGGAGTTGACGCCATCCTTGATCTTCTCGATCACCTTTTCGGTGCCGACCATGAAAGGCAACTCGGTGATGATGAGTCCGACCTTGCGGGCGGTGATGCTCTCGACCGACACTTTGGCCCGAGTGCGGAAACTGCCGCGCCCGGTCTCATAGGCATCGCGGATGCCCGCAAGACCGATGATCGTGCCTCCGGTCGGCATGTCAGGCCCTGGTACGAACGACATCAGGTCGTCGAGGGATGCGTCGGGGTTCTCGATCAGGTGCCGCGCGGCGCCGACCACCTCGATGAGATTATGCGGCGCCATGTTGGTGGCCATCCCGACAGCGATTCCACTCGCGCCGTTGACCAGCAGGTTGGGGAAAGCTGAGGGAAGTACCTCAGGCTGCACCAGCTGATTGTCGTAGTTGGGGACGAAATCGACGACATCTTCGTCGAGATTCTCTGTCATCGCCATGGCTGCCGGGGTGAGGCGAGCTTCGGTGTAACGCGCAGCGGCAGGACCGTCATCCAGTGTGCCGAAGTTGCCGTGGCCGTCGATCAGCGGCACGCGCATGATGAAGCCCTGCGACAGTCGCACCATCGCGTCATAGATGGAGCTGTCTCCGTGGGGATGTAGCTTGCCCATCACTTCGCCCGTGACGCGTGCGGACTTCACGTGGCCGCGGTCGGGTCGCAGGCCCATCTCGGTCATCTGGTAGAGGATGCGACGCTGGACGGGCTTGAGACCGTCGCGGGCATCCGGAAGGGCGCGGGAATAGATGACGGAGTAGGCATACTCGAGGAACGACCCCTCCATTTCGGAGGAGACATCGACGCTGTCGATGCGTTCGCCGTGGGTCGTCTCGGAGGGGTTTTCGGGAGTAGTCATAAGATTGCCACCATGCTACCGGCCACCAAATCACACCGGTTTAGCCTTGCCGATGTCGTGCCAAGTTCCCTTCTCGCCGTCGACGGTAAGCCCAACCAGCTCTCGCTCCCGCCGGTACGGAAGGCTATTGTGCTGCTCGTCGACGGCCTCGGTGCCTCTGTACTCGCGGCGAGGGCTGGACACGCTCGCTCGCTCGCTCCCCTCCTCACGCCTGCGAGCATTATCGGCGCCAAATTTCCTACGACCACAGCTGCGGCTCTCGCCACGTTGACGACGGGGGAGCTGCCGGGAATCCACGGCCTGGTGGGCTATACGGTGCTGGATGCAGCCAACGACAGGGTCGTCAACCAGCTCAGCGGCTGGGACTCACGGCTTGATCCGGCGACCTGGCAACGGGTGCCGACCCTGTTTGAGAAAGCGAAGGATGCGGGCCTGCCGTCGTTCGCCGTCGGCGCAGAGCGCTATCGGTCATCCGGTTTCACGAAGGCGATTCTCCGCGGCGCCGAGTATCGCAGCGGAATAACCATCGCCGACCGGTTCGACGAGGCCCGGCGCGCCTTGGACGGGATCGATAGCGGCCTGGTCTACGTGTATGTGCCGGAACTCGACCAGACGGCGCACGCCGCCGGCTGGCAGTCCACGCTGTGGACCGCCGCACTGGAGGAGCTCGATGGAGCGGTCCGTCGCTTCACCGAGCAGCTCCGTCGCGGCGAAGGCATGCTTCTGACCTCGGATCACGGCGTACTGGACGTGCCGGAGAGCTCACACGTGCTGTTCGATACCAACGCGGGCCTGGTCGACGGCATCCGTCATGTCGCGGGAGAGCCGCGAGCGCTCCAACTGCACTTCGAACCGGATGCGAGCGAATCGCACCGGGCCACTGTTCTCCAGCGCTGGCGCGAGGCAGAGGGAGGTCGTTCCTGGGTGGTGAGCCGGGCCGAAGCCGTCGAGTCGGGATGGTTCGGAAGCGTCGTCGACCCCGAGGTCATTCCTCGGATCGGTGACCTGCTCGTCGCCGCTCGCAAGAACATCGCCTATTACGATTCACGGGCAGCGGCGCAGCACGGACGCTCGATGGTGGGCCAACACGGGTCGTGGTCCCCCGAGGAGACCACCATCCCATTGCTCAGGTTCGGCGACTTCGCCTAAAGATCGTCGTCAGAACGGGCGCCGAAGACGATCTCATCCCAGCTCGGCATCGAGGCGCGAGCCTTCTTGCTCGACCTGTGGTGGAACACATTGGGCTGCGGGGCCGTGTTGCTGAGGGCACCGTCCTCATCATCGCGGAAATCTTCGAGCGGAATATCGACGAGACGGATCGAACCGGTCGACGGATGAGCCGCCCTCGACTCTTCCTCCTCGGCGAAGTTCGCCGATTCGCGTTCCCCGCGCCTGCGGCGCAGTGCCTCGAGCAGGTCGGCGGTCTGGTTGGACTCCGGTTCTTCTGCCGCGGGGGCGCGATTGATCGCGGCATCCGCTACGGCAGCGGGCGCATCGTCCAGGCGACCGTAGACGGCGGGCTGCACCGCACCCTCCGCGAGCTCGTTCTCGGTGAACGCGCCGCTGTCGAAACGTGACTGGTCGGGGTGGCGTTCCTCGTCACCGACCGCGCGAAGCCGCGGTACGAGCGCTCCGGCCATCTCACCCTGCTGGGATAGCGTGATCGCCTCACTGTTGAGCGGTGCGAGGGCGGCTTTCTTGGGTTCGAAGCGCCAGCGGGCATCGTGATCGATCTGCTCTGCGGTAAACGCGAGCTTCACGATCCACTCACCACCGACCTCTTTCCAACTGGCCCAGCGTTCATTGATGGCGCCGAGGTCGTAAAGACGTTCACGAATGACCGTGCCGAAGGTTGATCCGCCGCCGAGCGGGTCCGACTCCATCGCAGTGTGCACCGGCACGTTGAGCGCAGAGGTCACCACGAACTCGCGTTCGGCGAGCACTGGGCCCTCGAATTTCTGGATGTAGTCCAGTGGAACGCCGGTGATCGACGCGACGTCCTGCGCGGACATCCCCGATCGGATGTGCGCCTGAATCTCTTTGGGCGCGAGCTTTCTGCCCGCGCCGGGGTCGGGGATGGCCTGGCGAAGTTTCGACTGCAGAACCTCGTCGATCGCGACGCGGAACCGGGTGCCTTCGTCGGACGCTACGAGGAGTGCGCCGTTCTCCACTCCGATAACTCTCAGGTCTTGCATTCTGAACGCCTTTCGCGGTCACTGGTGTTCTTTAGAGTGACATGCCGAAGGTCGATATTGCGGGAATAACCCGGGCGTGCCGCAAGTTGCACAGACGTCGGATTCACGGCTGGTTCGCAGTGGTTTGCTATTCGCAAACTATTGATGCAAACTATGGCCGCCGATTGAGAACAATTGATGCAGATAAGAAGTGGATGGGCATGGCAACCGACTACGACGCACCTCGTAAGACCGACGACGACTCAGAGTCGATCGAGGCTCTTAAAGAGCGCGTTCCGGACAAAATGTCAGGTGTAGTCGACGTCGATGACGCCGACAACCCTGGCGGTTTCGAACTCCCAGGCGCAGACCTCTCTGACCTCGACCTCGACGTGGTGGTACTTCCGCCCCAGGCAGACGAGTTCACCTGTGTGAACTGCTTCCTGGTGAAGCACCGTTCGCAACTGGACCACGAAGAGAAGCTCGGTCCGATCTGCCAGGAGTGCGCGGCCTAACGGCTCACGCCGTTGCGCGCGCCCTGGCGACGGCAGCGACGACGTCCTCTGGATGACGAGTCGAAACGACCCAGTATGGGGTCGGATCGTTCTCGTCGAGGACGTCGATTCGCACGATGGGCCCAACCCAGCCCCTGATTAGCAACCAGGCTCGCGAGTCGAGGCGCTGTCCTCGCTCGAGCGTTGCCTCTTCCGTCCGGAATCCTTCGATGGGCCCGAGGAAGCGGATGGGCAGCCGTGCCCTTCCGGCCCTGAACTCTTCTGGTGTGACCTCGATGACGGGCGCCGTGGCGATCAGGAGGAATACGCAGCCACCGTAGAGAACAATCGCGACGATCACTCCCACGCCGATGTTGATCGGCAGGAACACCATCAGGCTCGCCGGAATGACCAGAGCGGTCGAGATGAACACCCAGGCCGAGGCCCACAACCGCTCGCGGTAAATCGTCATGGTCCTATTCGATCAGATAAATGCTGTGCGCTGTGCCCGTGTGGCGTCCAGCCGTTCTGCACTACCCTCGTGACGTGCCCGAAAGCGTTGAAGTCCTTATTGTCGCCGACTCGGTTCCGGTCTACTCGCATCCCGGTGATGCCGGTGCCGACATCACGGCAGCCGAGTCGGTGGAGCTGGCACCAGGCCAGAGAGCGACTGTCGGTACGGGAGTCTCGATCGCGCTGCCCGACGGCTATGCGGCATTCGTCGTCCCACGAAGCGGTCTCGCTGCCAAGCATGGCATCACGATCGTGAACAGCCCCGGAACGGTGGATGCCGGCTACCGCGGGGAGATCCGCGTCACCCTTCTGAATACCGACGACTCTGTGCCGTATTCTGTGGCAGTCGGTGATCGGATCGCTCAACTCGTGATCATGCCGGTGACGCGAGCCAGGTTCGTGCCGGTCGAGACACTTCCGGGAAGCCATCGGGGCGACGGCGGATTCGGGTCGACAGGTTACCGCGACAACAAGCAAGGAGACGGCGCGTGAGCGACATCACTTCATCAGTTCCCGACGATGCCGAGCAGGCAAAGTCCGCGCCATCAGATCGCGCCACCAAGGGTCCGCTCGATGAAGCGGAGGCCAACCCGGTTCGTCCTTACGTCGACCTCGGGGGAGTCAAGATCCTGCCGCGGGACGGACTGCAGCTCCGCCTCGAAGTGGAGGAGGGCAGCCAGCGCGTGGTCGCCGTCGGGCTCGACTACGCGGGTTCCACGCTCCAGGTGCAGCCCTTCGCAGCGCCGAGGACTTCGGGTCTCTGGCACGAGATCCGGGCGCAGATCGCCGACCAGATCGCCAGGCAGGGCGGCACGACCAAGCTCACAGTCGGCCCGTTTGGTCCGGAACTGCTTGCCGAGATTCCCGCCACCGTTGCCGGCCAGCCGGGTTCAAAGAGACTCGCGCGTTTCGTCGGCGTCGACGGCCCGCGCTGGTTCCTCCGCGGTGTCATCGCCGGCGAGGGTGCCGTCGACCAGGAAGCAGCGGCGAAGATCGAAGAACTCTTCCGCAGCGTGGTCGTCGTGCGCGGCAAGACCCCGATGCCGCCCCGTGACCTCATCCCACTTCACATGCCAAAGAGCGCCACCAATGCCGATGACGCTCCGTCGGCCCCCACAGTCTGATGTCGACGTCCGGCGGCCAGGATGAGCAGCCGCCGAGCTTCAGGGAGAGCTTCGGCGACGCCATGCGTAAGACCGGTCTCGGCCAGGTTGCGCCGGGCGAGGTCCCGACCGGCAAGTCGCTTCTCAAGGCCATCGGGGGAGTGCGCGGGCTGATCGAGTCGATCGTGCCTGGACTGGCGTTCCTTGTGGTCTATTCGCTCAGCGGGCAGAACCTGCTGCTCAGCGTTCTCATCCCGCTGGCGCTTTCGGTGATCTTCGTTGTCATCCGCCTGGTGACGAAGAGCGGACCAACGCAGGCGCTCGGTGGGATCGCCGTTCTCGCGGCATCCGCCATCCTCGCTCTCATCACGGGCCGCGCCGAAACGAACTTCCTGCCCGGAATCTTCTTCAATGCCGGGAGCCTTGCGGTACTCCTTCTGAGCATCGTTGTGCGCTGGCCTCTTATCGGGGTGATTGTGGGCTTTTTAACGAACGAGGGCGTCGCGTGGCGCACCAGCAAGCCCAAACGTCGCGTGCTGTATTTGGCGACCTGGCTGTGGGCGGCCCTTTTTGCGCTGCGGCTGGTGGTGGAGGTGCCGCTTTATCTGGCCCATGAGGCCGAGTGGCTTGCGGGAACCAAGCTGCTGCTCGGTGTGCCGCTCTACGCGGGACTGCTGTGGGTCACCTGGCTTCTGGTCCGCGCCGTTTATGGACGCAGCACTGCCAGCAAAGCCGAATAGCTCGCATCCGCAGGTCTTTCGTGGTGCTATATTTATCTTGACGTCAAGATACTTTTGACTTCCTGATCTTTCCGATCGACCTCAAAAAACTTAGGCTTGCCTTGCTGGCAACCGGTCCGGTCGACGGGGAGGATTGGCAACGACAGCAGCCCGTCAGAGCGGGCAGAGCTTAGTAAGGGAGACGCGCAATGTCGCAGGTCAACAGCTTCGATTCGAAGGACACCCTGAAAGTCGGTTCCTCGGAGTATCAGGTATTCCGCATCGACAAGGTTCCGGGTCACGAGCGACTCCCGTTCAGCCTCAAGGTGTTGCTCGAGAACCTCCTCCGCACGGAGGACGGCGCCAACGTCACCAGGTCGCAGATCGAGGCGCTCGGCTCCTGGGTTCCGGCCGCAGACCCTGACACCGAGATCCAGTTCACGCCGGCTCGCGTCGTGATGCAGGACTTCACCGGCGTACCGTGCATCGTCGACCTCGCCACCATGCGCGAGGCCGTAGCGAGCCTCGGCGGCGACCCGAAGAAGATCAACCCTCTCGCCCCAGCCGAAATGGTGATCGACCACTCGGTGATCGCCGATCTCTTCGGCACCGAGAACGCCTTCGAGCGCAACGTCGAGATCGAGTACGAACGCAATGGCGAGCGTTACCAGTTCCTTCGCTGGGGGCAGACGGCCTTCGATGACTTCAAGGTGGTGCCACCGGGAACCGGAATCGTGCACCAGGTCAACATCGAGTACCTCGCCCGTGTCACGATGACTCGCACCGTCGACGGCGTGCTGCAGGCCTACCCCGACACCTGCGTCGGCACCGACTCGCACACGACGATGGTCAACGGCCTCGGCGTGCTCGGCTGGGGTGTCGGCGGTATTGAGGCCGAGGCGGCCATGCTCGGCCAGCCGGTCTCCATGCTCATCCCCAAGGTGGTCGGTTTCAAGCTCTCCGGATCTATCCCCACTGGCGTGACGGCGACGGATGTCGTGCTCACAATCACGCAGATCCTGCGTAGGCACGGTGTGGTCGGCAAGTTCGTCGAGTTCTACGGCGAGGGCGTGGCGGCTGTGCCGCTCGCGAACCGCGCCACCATCGGCAACATGAGCCCGGAGTTCGGCTCGACCGCAGCCATATTCCCTATCGATGACGTGACCCTCGACTACCTGCGGCTCACCGGCCGCAGCGAGGAGCAGGTCGCTTTGGTTGAGAGCTACTCGAAGCTGCAGAAGCTCTGGCACCACGTATCCGTCGAACCGTCGTTCAGTGAGTACCTCGAGCTCGATCTCGGAACAGTGGTTCCGTCGATCGCCGGTCCGAAGCGCCCGCAGGACCGCGTCGAGTTGAGTTCGGCCAAATCCCAGTTCGAGCTCGACCTCGGCGCGTACGCCGATACCGACCGCTCCGAGATCGACGCCGCGCTCGAAGGCACATTCCCGGCCTCCGACCCCGTCGGCTTCACTTCGCAGGATGAGGAGACGGCTCACCGTCTGTCGCACACGAGCCCGAGCCCGTCGCACGCGTCGAAGCCCTCGGATGTGACCCTCGCGAACGGCGACAACTTCGTACTCGACCACGGTGCGGTCGCGATCGCCGCGATCACTTCGTGCACCAACACTTCGAACCCGTCGGTCATGCTCGCCGCTGGCCTTCTGGCCCGCAACGCCAGCAAGAAGGGCCTCAGGTCGAAGCCGTGGGTCAAGACCACCCTGGCACCGGGTTCCAAAGTCGTCACCGACTACTACGAGAAGGCCGGTCTCAACGGCTACCTGGAAGACCTCGGGTTCTACCTCGTCGGTTACGGTTGCACGACCTGCATCGGCAACTCCGGTCCGCTCGAGGACGAGATCTCGAAGGCGGTACAGGATAACGACCTGGCCGTCACCGCGGTTCTCTCTGGCAATCGCAACTTCGAGGGTCGCATCAACCCCGACGTGAAAATGAACTACCTGGCCTCGCCTCCGCTGGTGATCGCCTACGCCCTCGCCGGATCGATGAACTTCGACTTCGAGGTCGATTCGCTCGGCAAGGACACCGAGGGCAACGACGTGTTCCTGAAGGACATCTGGCCCGATGCCGCAGAGGTACAGGCCACCATCGACTCCTCGATCGACACCGAGATGTTCACCCATGAGTACGCCGGTGTCTTCGACGGTGACGAGCGCTGGCGTTCGCTTCCCACCCCGACAGGTTCCACCTTCGAATGGGACCCGAAGTCGACCTATGTGCGCAAGCCCCCGTATTTCGACGGCATGACCATGGAGACCACGCCGGTCAGCGACATCGTCGGCGCGCGTGTGCTCGCCAAGCTCGGCGACTCGGTGACCACTGACCACATCAGCCCAGCCGGCAACATCAAGGCTGACAGCCCAGCGGGTCAGTACCTCGAAGAGCACGGCATCGAGCGCAAGGACTACAACTCCTACGGTTCGCGTCGCGGAAACCACGAGGTGATGATCCGCGGGACCTTCGCGAACATCCGTCTCAGAAACCAGCTGCTGGACGGTGTCGAGGGTGGTTACACCCGCGACTTCACCAAGCCGGATGCACCGCAGTCGTTCATCTACGATGCTTCGCAGAACTACCAGGCCGCCGGTACCCCGCTGGTGATCTTCGCCGGTAAAGAGTACGGCTCAGGGTCGTCCCGCGACTGGGCGGCTAAGGGAACCAGCCTCCTCGGCGTCAAGGCCGTCATCACGGAGAGCTTCGAGCGTATCCACCGCTCGAACCTCATCGGAATGGGTGTCGTGCCGCTCCAGTTCCCGGCTGGGGAGAGCTGGGCGTCGCTTGGCCTCGACGGCACGGAGGTGGTGAGCATCGCGGGTATCGAAGAGCTCAACAACGGCACGACGCCGAAGACGGTTCATGTCACTGCGGCCCCGAGCGACAACTCGCCCGAAGGCAAGGCAACCGTCGAATTCGACGCGGTGGTCCGCATCGACACACCGGGTGAAGCCGACTATTACCGCAACGGTGGCATCCTCCAGTATGTTCTGAGGTCGCTGGTTTAGGCTGACTCAATGAGTCTTCTCGAGAGCATCCATGGTCCGCGAGACCTGGATGCTCTCACCCAAGACCAGCTCACGCAGTTGGCCATCGAGATACGACAGTTCCTGGTGACGGCGGTGTCGAAGACCGGCGGACACCTGGGTCCCAACCTCGGCGTCGTCGAGTTGACGATGGCCGTGCACCGGGTCTTCGACTCCCCGCACGATGCGATCGTCTTCGATGTAGGGCACCAGGCCTACGTGCACAAGCTACTCACCGGGCGACAGGATTTCAGCCATCTTCGCGAGAAGGGCGGCATTGCCGGCTACCCGCAGCGCTCGGAGTCGATCCACGACATCGTGGAGAGTTCGCACGCGTCAAGCTCCTTGAGCTGGGCGGACGGAATCTCTCGTGCCTTCAAGATGACCGGACAGAAAGACCGTCACGTCGTCGTGATCGTCGGCGACGGCGCGCTCACCGGTGGAATGACCTGGGAAGCTCTCAACAACATCAGTGACGACAACAGCCGCAATCTGGTGATCATCGTTAACGACAACGGCCGATCCTATGCGCCGACAATCGGCGGGATGGCGCGGTTCCTCAGCGACGTGCGAACCAGGCGCTCCTATCGGAGCCTTTACGACTCCAGTCGCCGCCTGTTCGACTTCTTCGGAGGTCCGGGCCGGGCGTTTTATCGCGGCATCCGCGGTGGTGCTCACGGGTTCCTCAGCCGCTTCGCCAACAACGAGGCGCTCTACTCCAACCTCGACATCAAGTACATCGGCCCGGTTCATGGCCATGATGAGCGCGCCATGGAAGAGGCGCTGAAGCAGGCCAAGAACTATGGCGCCCCGGTCATCGTGCACGTCATTACCGAGAAGGGTAAGGGCTTCGAACCTGCTGTGCTCGACACGGCCGATCAGTTCCACTCTGTCGGGCATATCGATCCGGAGACCGGTGAGCCGATCGGCGGCTCGGACCGTCCGTCGTGGACCTCGGTCTTCTCCGATGAGATTGTGAAACTGGCGGACAATGACCCGACGATCGTTGGGATCACCGCGGCGATGCTGCGACCCACCGGCCTCGACCGGCTGGCGGCGAAATATCCGGAACGCGTCTTCGACGTCGGGATCGCCGAGCAGCACGCGGTAACCTCTGCCGCAGGGCTTGCCTATGGTGGCCTGCATCCCGTCGTCGCGCTCTACGCCACCTTTATCAACCGCGCCTTCGACCAGGTGTTGATGGATGTCGCGCTGCATCATGCGGGCGTTACCTTCGTGCTCGACCGCGCCGGCGTGACCGGTCCAGACGGCCCGAGCCACCACGGGATGTGGGACCTGTCGATCCTGCAGGTCGTGCCGCACATCCGGCTCAGCGCACCACGCGATGCGACTCGCCTGCGTGAGGAACTCGCAGAGGCCGTGGCGGTGACTGATGCGCCGACGGTTGTTCGCTTCTCCAAGGGCACTGTAGGCACCGAATTCGACGCCGTTCGCCGAACGGATGACGGTGTGGACGTGCTGCGCGAAGCGCCGCACCGAGACGTGCTCATCGTCACCGTCGGTCCGATGGCCGAGATCGGTCTCCAAGTGGCCGACCGTCTCGCAGCCCAGGGGATCGGAGCGACAGTCATCGATCCACGCTGGGTGATCCCGGTGCCGGAGAGCGTGATCAGCCTCGCGGCGGAACACCGGCTCGTCGTGAGTATCGAGGACGGCATCCGCGTCGGGGGTATCGGTACCCGAATCCGTCAGGACCTGCGCGCCGCCGGTGTCGACACGGCGCTCACGGAGCTCGGCCTGCCCGATGAATTCCTCGAGCACGCCTCGCGGTCGGAGATCCTCGAAGAGGTAGGTCTCACTCCGCAACGTATCGCCCGCGACGTGGTGGCGCAGGTACTCGGTAGCAAGATTCCGGTTGCGCGACCGCTGCCCGACGACCTTGAGGAACAGCGCCGGCTGGGTGCTGACCGCCAATAGTGCATCCGGGTTTGACTTAGAGTGCGCTCTAAGTTCTAGCCTGTGGTTATGCCAGTTGAACGAGTGACAACCGAGGACGAGCAACTCTCGATCTCAGAGGTGGCTGAGCTGACCGGGCTGTCGGCCCACACACTGCGCTACTACGAGCGGGCCGGCCTAATGCTCGCGCCAATCAGCCGGGCATCGTCCCAACATCGACGCTATTCGAAGCAGGATGTGGGATGGGTGGGCTTCCTCACCAAGCTTCGCTCGACATCCATGCCGATAGCGCGGATACGCCAGTACGTCGACCTCGCGCGGCACGGCGATGACACGATCGGCGACCGCCTCGAACTGCTTCTCATCCATCGCATGAACGTCGCCGCAGGGCTCGATGAGATGACCCAGAGCCTAGCCGCGATCGACTTCAAGATCGCGACCTACCAGGGAAGGACCCCAACGGAATGAAACACATCACACTCGGAACGAACGGACTCGAGGTCGGACGCCTCGGCCTCGGTTGCATGGGCATGTCTGCCTTTTACAGCGGGGCCGGACAGGACGATACCGCGTCGATCGCGACGATCCATCGTGCGATCGATCTCGGCGTCACGCTCTTCGACACTGCTGAGATGTACGGTCCGTACATCAACGAAGAACTGCTCGCGAGGGCCTTCGATGGCAAGCGTGACCAGGTCACGATCGCGACGAAGTTCGGCACGCTGCTGCATCGTGGAGATGGTAGTCGTGGACTCGACGGGAGCGAGGAAAACGTTCGACTATCGGTTGAAGGTTCGCTCTCGCGGCTGAACACCGATCACATCGATCTCTACTATCAGCACCGTATGGACCCCGGTACACCGATCGAGGAGACCGTCGGCGCTCTGGCCGAGTTGATCACAGAAGGCAAGATACTGGGCTACGGGCTGTCGGAAGCGGGCCCGGAAACGATCCGTCGGGCCAATGCCGTACATCCGGTGACTGCCCTGCAGACCGAGTACTCGCTCTGGTCGCGGGATCCGGAGGCCGAGATCCTGTCACTGGTCCGCGAGCTCGGCATCGGTTTCGTGGCATACTCGCCGCTCGGTCGTGGCTTCCTCACCGGCACGATCCGTTCGCTTGATCAGCTCGAAGCCACCGACTTCCGCCGCAGCAACCCGCGATTCGAGGGTGAGAACCTCGAGGCGAACATCCGTATCGTGGTGGAGGTGGATGCTGTGGCAGCCGAACTCGGCGCGAAGCCAGGCCAGGTCGCGCTCGCCTGGCTACTTGCCCAGGGCGACGACATCGTGCCGATTCCCGGAACGAAGCGGGTCGGCTACCTGGAGGAAAACGTAGCCGCGGAGGCACTCGAGCTGAGCGTCGACCAGCTGGCAGCGCTCGACGCGGTGGCGGCTCCCGTTGGTGACCGTTACGCGGACATGAGCCCGCTCAACAAGTAGTATCAATGAAAGAGGGCGGGCACCGATCGGTGCCCGCCCTCTTTCATTGCCTGCTCCTAGACGCCGCGGATGGGCGGGTTGTGGAAGGTGGCTCCGAAAACGCGCTCGGATGCGCCGACACGGTCGAGGTAGGGCGTCGCCCCGCCCATCTGGAACGGATAGCCCGCGCCGAGGATGAGACACAGGTCGATGTCTTCCGGTGCCGAGACCACACCATCTTCGAGCATGCGGTGGATCTCGTCAGCCAGGCCGTCTTCAATGCGCGTGCGCAGCTGTTCAGCCGTCATCGGTAAGGTGCCGCCTGCGACGATCTCCCGTGCCTTCTTATCGATTCCCTTGATCTTGCCCTTCGAGTCACGCTCGAAGATGTGACCGAGATCGGCCAGTTTGTGCAGGTTCTCGCTCTCGAAGAAGCGCTCCGGGAAAGCTGCGTGATGAGTGTCCAGCACATGAGCCCCGACTTTGAGTCCAACCAGTTCGAGAAGCTCGAACGGGGTCATCGGCAGGCCGAAGGGCTTCGTCGACTCCTCGACCACCTCGAAGGGGGTTCCGGTGTCGACGGCGTGCATCGCTTCGCCCAGCACCTTGGCGAGGATACGATTGACGACGAATCCAGGGGTGTCCGTAGTGATGACGGCGTTCTTGTGCAGTTTCGCGGCGGTGACCATGGCGGTGCTCAACGTCTCGTCATCCGTCGCAGGAGTCTTCACGACTTCAATCAGCGGCATGACGGCCACCGGGTTGAAGAAGTGGAACCCAACAAGACGTTCCGGATGCTTGAGCTTCGCACCGATCTGCTCGACCGAGAGCGACGAGGTGTTCGTCGCGAGCACGGCTGTGTCGGAGAGATACTGCTCGACATCCGCGAAGACATCCTGCTTCACACCGAGCTCTTCGAAGACAGCCTCGATCACCCAGTCCGCGTCGGCGAAGTCCGCCTTGTTCGTCGTTCCGGTGACGAGAGCCTTCAGCCGGTTCGCCTCGTCTGGCGAGATTCGCTTCTTGCCCTGCAGCGCGTCGATCTCACCGTAGATGTACTCGACACCCTTGTCGACGCGGGCCTGGTCGAGGTCAGTGATGACCACGGGTACCTTGAGACGACGAACGAACAGCAGGGCGAACTGGCTGGCCATGAGCCCGGCACCGATGACGCCGACCTTGGTGACCGGCTTGGCGATCTTCTTGTCCGGCGCTCCGGCCGGGCGCTTGGCACGCTTCTGCACCAGGTTGAACGAGTAGATGCTGGCCTTGAACTGATCGCCAGAGATGAGTTCGGCCAGAGCTTCATCCTCCGCCGCGAAACCGGTCTTCCTATCGGTGTTCTTCGCGGCTTTGAGAAGCTCCAGCGCTTTGTACGGAGATTTCGCGACCCGACCGATGCGGCTTTCGAGCATCTTGGTGGCGATGCCGATTGCCACATCCCATTTGACGGCTCGCTCGATCTTGCCAGGCTCGTTGGGGCGCTTGACCTTGATCCTGCCCGAGATCACGCCATCGGCCCAGATGATCGACTCTTCGAGAAAGCTGACCGAGTCGAAGATCGCGTCCGCCATACCGAGATCGAAGGCCTCCTGGCCCTTGAGAGTGCGGTTGTTCTTCAGCGGGTTTTCGATGATTACCTTGAGAGCGTTCTCGATGCCGATGAGGTTGGGCAGCAGCCACGCCCCGCCCCACCCGGGGATGATGCCGAGAAACACCTCGGGCAGGGCGATGGCCGGCACGTTGCGGTCGATAGTGCGGTAGTCGGAGTTCAGCCCGATCTCCACCCCTCCGCCGAGAGCCAGGCCGTTGATGAAGGTGAACGATGGCACGCCCAGTTCACTCAACTTGCCGAGCGTGAAATGACCGAGTTGGGCCATCTGCTTGGCGACAGCCTTGTTCGGGATGTCGCTGACCTTGCTGAGATCGGCGCCCGCAGCGAGAATGAACGGCTTGCCGGTGATGGCGACACCGGCGATCTCTCCTCGCGACGCCCGTTCCTTCTGGGCGTCGAGCACATCAGCGAGCTCGAGCAGGGTGACCGGGCCAAGCGTACTCGGACGGGTGTGATCGCGACCGTTGTCGAGCGTGATGAGTGCGAGGACCCTACCGCCGGTCAGCGGCACGTCACGCACGTAGGAGTGGGTGACGACCTCGTCTTCTGACAGTGCCGTGAGTTCGTCGAACTGTGCCATCACTTTTTCGTCCCATCGAAGTACGGGTTCTCCCAGATGACCGATCCGCCCTGGCCGAGACCGACACACATGGCGGTGAGGCCATAACGCACGTCGGGGCGCTCGGCGAACTGGGCCGCGAGCTGGATCATCAGCCGGACGCCGGATGACGCCAGCGGATGCCCGATCGCGATCGCGCCCCCCCACTGGTTGACCCGCGGGTCTTCGTCGTCGATTCCGAAGTGATCGAGCAGCGACAGTACCTGCACGGCGAATGCCTCGTTGAGCTCGAACAGTCCGATATCGTCGATCCTCAGTCCGGCCTTCTTGAGGGCCTTCTCGGTCGACGGAACAGGGCCGATGCCCATGATCTCCGGCTCGACGCCGGCGAAGGCGAAACTCACGAGCTTCATCTTCGCGGTCAAGTCGAGCTCCTTGGCCGTTGCCTCGCTCGACAGCAGGCTGACGGTGGCACCGTCGTTCAACCCTGAGGAGTTGCCCGCCGTGACACGGCCGTGCGGGCGGAACGGCGTCTTGAGACCGGCCAGGCCCTCCATTGTCGTCTCGGGTCGCAGCGCCTCGTCACGGGTTGCGAGGCCCCAACCGGCTTCGCTGCGGATAGCGACCGGAATCAGGTCGGGTTGAATCTTGCCGTTCTCGTAGGCCGCAGCAGCTTTCTGCTGACTGCGCATGGCGAAACGGTCGGAACGTTCTTTCGTGAACTGCGGGAAACGATCGTGGATGCGCTCTGCGGTCGAGCCCATGTTGAGGGCGTCTTCACCGACCAGCTTCTCGGCGAGGAATCGCGGGTTCGGGTCGGCGCCGAATCCCATCGGATGACGACCCATGTGCTCGACGCCTCCAGCGATGACGAGGTCGTAGGCTCCGAAGGCGATGCCGCCGGCAAGCGTCGTGACCGAGGTCATTGCGCCGGCGCACATCCGGTCGATGGCGAAGCCCGGCACGGACTTGGGCAGACCGGCCAGCAGCGCTGCAGTGCGGCCAAGGGTCAAGCCCTGGTCGCCCTGTTGAGTCGTCGCGGCGATGGCGACATCGTCGATGCGGTCTTTCGGCGCGTTCGGATTGCGTTCGAGCAGTCCGACCATCGCCTTGACCACCAGGTCGTCCGCCCGGGTGTTCCAGTACATTCCTTTTTCGCCAGCGCGTCCAAACGGGGTGCGAACCCCATCGACGAATACAACTTCATGTCTCTCGGCCACAATGCCTCCACTGTCTCAGGTCCGCATCCGATCCTAGGCTCGCAGTTTTGGCCAGAGAATCGTTTGCTTCTTTCTACGAAGCCGGTTCCGCAGGGCTTTCGATCGTTTGGCTGGCTTCGACAAAGGCATCGAGGATTACCTGTGAGATGGCGTCAACCTGCCACGGCCGACCTCCCAGATCAGAGAGACCATCTCGCACACCGCTGAGATCGAGCGGATCAGGCGGAGTCCAGGCGAGGCGGCGCAGCAGTTCGGGAGTGAGGAGATTCTCAACGGGGATGTTCTGCTCGGTCGAGACGATGGTGACTGCCGCCCGAGCCCTCTTCAATCTCTTGTCGGCCTCCGGATTGCGATCCGACCAGACACGCGGCGGCGGCATGGTGTCGCCGGCGACACGCAGCGCAGGGAGGTCTTCCGTCGTTCTGCCTTTGTCGATCGCGGCCCACCAGCGGGCGAGTTCCGATCGGCTGGCGCGGCCGTTGAAGTCGCGCAGTGCAGCGAGGGCGTGCTTTGATTCCGGCATTGCCTTGGCTGCCGCGACGAGTGACGCATCGGGTACGAGGCGGCCGGGCGCTGTATCGGTCTCGCGGGCGAAGCTGTCGCGTGCCTCCCACAGTTCACGGGCCACGGCGAGGTTCTGCGCGCCTCGGAGGGAGTGGAGGCCGGACAGCCTGCGCCACGGCTCGCCTTTCACCTGCTTGGCCTCACGGGCGAGCACTGCTGCGAACTCCTGATGGGCGATTTCCGTCTTGCCCCCGGTTTCGAGGAGACCGGCCATCGCGTCCCGCAGGTCGACGAGTAGTTCGACATCGAGTGCCGCATAGACCAGCCAGGACTGCGGGAGCGGCCTGGTCGACCAGTCGGCGGCTGAGTGCTCCTTTGCGAGATGGATGCCGAGTAGGTCTTCCACGACGGTACCGAGTCCCACGCGGGGGAGTCCTGCCAGTCGTGCACCGAGTTCCGTGTCGAAGATATGGGTCGGATCCAGCCCCACCTCACGCAGACAGGCGAGATCCTGGCTGGCTGCGTGCAGCACCCATTCCTCGGAAGCAATGGTTTCGTTGAGTTCGGCGAAGCTGCCGATCGCTGGTGGGTCGAAGAGGAAGACTCCGGCGCCACGGCGAAAGATCTGGATCAGGTAGGCACGCTGAGAGTAACGGAAGCCGGACGCGCGTTCGGCGTCGATGGCGATGGGACCGGTGCCGGCTGCTATGGCGGCCACGGCATCCAGATAGTCCTCGCGGTTCTCTATCGCCGAAACGAGGGCGTGCAGGGACTGCTCACCGTGGTTTTCGACGGGTGGCGTCGCGTTCTGCTCCGCGCTACTCACGTCCGGCTCGACGGGCGGCTAACAAACTGACTCCTTCGACCACTGGCGGAAGTCCGGCCAGCATGCACAACAACTCACCCCAGCCTTCCACATGTGAGGAGAGATCGTGGTCGAGGGGCGTCCAGGAGGCGCGGAGTTCGATCTGAGCGCCGTCTCCCTGGCTGGCCAACTCGCCGTATCCGGTGGAGAGGATCTTGGTCGCGGTGCCGGATGCGGCGGCGTAGTGGGCCCCACGGGCATCAAGGGCGTCCACCAGCCATGACCACGCGACATCGGCGAGGAATGGGTCGAGGCCGATGTCGGTCTCGAGTGGCGCCTGCACGAAGCAGACCACCCGGAACTGGCCGCCCCAGGCTTCGGGAGACGACGGGTCGTAGAGCAGGATGAAGCGCCCGGTACCCAGCTCGGAATCCGTGTTGTGGCGGGCCGGCGTGACATCTGCGGAGAGCGCGACGCTGTAGGGAGCGAGATTGCCAGGGGAGGGAATCTCGTTCAATACGAGTTCGGACCGAAGGTTCGCGCGCCGCACAGCGTGGAGTGCGGCGGTGAATGCTGCCGGCACCGATGGTCCTGCGACGTTTTCGGGCACGAGCAAAGACTAAAGTTCGAGTGTGGCAGTTTCTCGAAGGCACGCCGTCCGGGGATATCGATGGTGGGCGGTCGCCCTCGTGGTGACAGGAGTGCTTGTGGCCCTCGCAACCCTCGCCGTCGCGTCTCTGACGCTCTTCGTCGCACGCACAGTGGTGATTCCGCCGAAACGTCGAGCCGACGATACCCGCGTAATCTCCTTCGACCCTGATGCGGCTACCGTGACCCTGAGCAGGTCGCTGGATGCGCTGCTTCCCGGGGAATACAGCCTGTGGTTCACCGGCGGCGCAGGTCACGCTCGTGTCGGCGACATCGTCGGCGAAACCGGCGTGTCGGTTACCAGGACGGTGATCACGGTGGATTTCGGCGACCTGACCACGGCACGCCGCGGTCGGCTGAGTGGATGGTTCTATCTCGAGCCGGGGGAGTTCGGGCATCCGTTCACCGACGTCGAGATCGAGACAGAGCTCGGCCCCGCCCCTGCCTGGCTCGTACCGGCCGCGCAGCCGAGCGGACGCTGGGTGATCCAGGTGCACGGTCGCGCGGTGAGTCGTGAGGAGACGCTGAGGGCCATCCCGGTCTTTCGCGACGCGGGTTACAGCTCGCTGCTCATCTCCTACCGTAACGATCAGAACGCGCCGGCCAGCCCAGACGGGCGTTACGGCCTCGGCGACACCGAATGGCACGACGTCGATGCGGCGCTGCAATACGCCGTCGACCACGGTGCCACGGATGTCGTGCTGATGGGCTGGTCGATGGGAGGAGCCACCGTACTCCAGGCCGCGACTCGCTCAGACCTCGCCGGCGTGGTGCGCGGCATCGCCCTCGACTCGCCGGTCGTGGACTGGATCACAGCGCTCCGCTATCAGGGAGAGCTTCGCAACCTGCCCAACCCGATCCGGTCGGCGGTGCTGGTGCTCATCGGCCAGGGATGGGCGAGACGACTCACCGGGCAGCTCTCACCGATCGATCTGCCCCGCCTGAATTTCGTGCGGCGCGCAGGGGAACTGCAGCTGCCCATTTTGCTCATGCACAGCGACGACGACGGATTCGTTCCCTCGACCGCGTCGCATGCGCTGGCCGAGGTCAGGCCGGACATCGTGACCTATGAGGCCTTCACCGTCGCCGCGCACACGAAACTGTGGAACTACGATCGCAGACGCTGGAACACGGCGATCGCGCGCTGGCTGGACAGCGCCGTCGACTAAGCGGCGATCTTCTCGCGGATTTGTCGCTTGGTCCGACCGAGCATGGCGGTCATGCCACGGATACGCAGCGGGCTGACGGCTTCGGTCAGGCCGATGGTGTTCGGGTAGTCATCAGGCACGTCGAGCACTTGGTCGACGGTGAGCCCGGTGAGCCCCTGGGCGAGGATGGAAGCAAATCCTCGGGTGGTGGGGGCTTCCTTAGGCGCGGTCGCATAGAGGTGCACGATCTTGGCATCGTCGACCTCTACGAAGATGAAGACGGGTGACTGGCATTCCTCGACCCGCTCCAGGAGATCGGGGTGTTCAGAATACCGCGCGGGAAGCTCGGGGAGCTCGTTGGCGAACTCCAACAGCAGGAGGAGCCGGTCCCGCTTGTCAAGGCCGAGAAAGTCCTCCTGGATTTGGGCGAGAGCCTGGGGAAGTTCGCTGTTGGTCATCGAAATCAGTATTCCACTTCATCCACGCGAACCGGCCGGATGCCCAGGGGGCTCCGACCGATCCGAGGTCGTCCGGGTAGTCGCTAACGTGCGGCGGGCACAGTTCCGGGCTCTGAGCCCGTGACGATCGGCACGCGGACGGCGGAACCCCATTCGGTCCATGACCCGTCATAGTTGCGTACGCCTTCGAATCCGAGCAGATGCGTGAGCACGAACCAGGTGTGACTGGAACGCTCGCCGATACGGCAGTAGGCAATGACACTGTCGCCGTCCTTGAGACCGGCGCCCTCCCGGTAGAGGGCATTGAGCTCGGCCAGGTTGCGGAACGTCCCGTCCTCAGCAGCGGCTTTGCCCCACGGCACATTCTGGGCGCTCGGAATGTGACCGGCGCGCAGCGCGCCCTCCTCTGGGTAGGCAGGAGCAGTCGTGCGCTCCCCACTGAATTCCTCGGGCGAGCGGACATCCACGAGCGGGTTTCCGAGGTGCGCGAGCACGTCATCCTTATACGCGCGGATGGCGGCGTCGTTACGCTCAACCACCGGGTAGTCGACCGCGGTGGTAGTGGCGACATCCGTCGTGTACTCGCGACCTTCCGCCTCCCACTTCGCCCGCCCGCCGTCCAGCAGACGGACATCTTCGTGGCCGAACAGCGTGAATACCCACAGCGCGTAGGCCGCCCACCAGTTGTTCTTGTCGCCGTAGATGACGACGGTGGTGTCGCGGGAGATGCCCTTCGAACCGAGCAGCTGTGCGAAGCCTTCACCGTCGATGTAATCGCGCACGACCGGATCGTTGAGGTCGGTGTGCCAGTCGATCTTGACGGCACCGGGAATGTGCCCTGTCTCGTAGAGCAGAACATCCTCATCGGATTCGACGACTACAAGGCCGGGCGTGTCAAGGTGTGCTTGAAGCCAATCGGTGCTCACCAGCCGTTCGGGGTGGGCGTACTCGGTGAACTTCGCGGATGAATCGACCTCGACGGTCATGAAAACCTCCAGTTGGCGCCCGCTGAGGGCGATGATGAGCCAGTATTCGGGAGTTAGGCTTATACGGCCCTTAACGAATCTACGCAACAGGTATGCCCTGGCGGCGCGTTTCGTAAGACTTCGACACAAAGATCGTTACCGAGTTTCGAGCCAAAGGTTGAGCTTTCACGTGACAGCCGAGCCCCTGCGAGACCACGCCAGACTGGTCGACAGGCAGCCAACCCTGAGCGGCGAAGAAATCGTCGAATACCTGACGCCACCGCGGCAGTTCCTGACAGCGAGTCTCGATACTTACCGCCCCGATCGTGATTACCAATCCCAGGGCGCCGCGGTAGCCGCGATCCGTACCTTCGCCGCGGTCTGGACCACCAGGTCCGGCGGCTTGTTCTCCCGACGCCGGACCGCCCCCGCGCTTCCCGGCGTCTATCTCGATGGCGGCTTCGGCGTCGGCAAGACCCACCTGCTCGCCGCGCTCTGGCACCTGGCTCCCGGTCGCAAATACTTCGGCACGTTCATCGAGTACACAGCGCTGGTCGGGGCGCTCGGCTATGCGTCGGCGGTGAAACTGCTCAAGGGAGCTTCGCTGGTCTGCATCGACGAGTTCGAACTCGACGACCCGGGGGACACGCGCCTGATGTCGCGCCTGCTTTCCGAACTGGTGGCGTCAGGGTCGAGGATCGCGGCGACGTCGAACACTCCGCCCAATGCTCTCGGCGAGGGACGTTTCGCCGCACAGGACTTCCTCCGTGAGATCGATGCGCTGTCGGCCAAGTTCACCACCATCCGCGTCGACGGGCTCGACTACCGTCGTCGCGATGTCGAGGGTCACGCGGTCTCCCTGGCCCACGTGGATCTGATGGCTGCTGTCGACACTGTCGACGGCGAAGTGACCGTCGACGCCTTCGACGCCGTCCTGAAACACCTGGGCACCGTTCATCCCTCCCGCTATGTCAAGCTCGTCGATGGTCTCGACGGAATCGCCCTGACGGACGTTCATCAGTTCTCCAACCAGACGGATGCCCTCCGCTTCGTCGCCTTCGTGGATCGCCTCTACGACGCCCAGGTTCGCATCTTCGCCACGGGAATCCCGCTCGACCAGATCTTCGCCGACGACATGCTGTCGGGTGGTTATCGCAAGAAGTATCTGAGAGCGATCTCGCGCATCATCGCTCTCACCTCCGGCAAGGTTTAAGCGGCGTTCATCGCTTTGTAGTGTCGTGCCCGAATCGCTGTCAGGATGATTCCGATTATCGCCGCCAGCAGTGAAGCGACCAGTACGGCCAGCGTTCCCTGGACGGCGATCTCGTGGTTGCTGGCGAAGGCCAGCTCATTCATCAAAAGCGAGACGGTGAAGCCGATACCTCCGAGCCCGGCAACCGCGAGTATGTCACCGATCGGCGTCTTCGGGGAGGAGAGGCCGGCGATCAGATTGGCGATCACAGCTCCACCGGTGATGCCGATGAGTTTGCCGACCGGGAGCGCCACAATGATCCCCCAGAACACCGGGCTCAGCTCTGACAAGCCCACCGCAGGCAACGTCACGAGGGCAGCGACGAAAGCGAAGACCGGCAGGATGATGCCGTTGCTCCACGGCTCGAGCGCGTGACGGGTCACTCCGGCGCTCCTGCTCGCCATGATCAGTCCGAGGGCGACGCCAGCGATCGTCGCGTGGACTCCGGACAGGTGTACGAGCACCCAGGCCGCGATCCCGAGCACAATCAGGATCGCCACGACCGGCGCGGTACGGGCACGACCGCTCAGCCAGCCGAACACCAGGACGACGGGAACCGCTGCGAGCAGGGGCAGAGGCTGTAAGCCATCAGTGAAGAAGAAGGCGATGATCAGGATCGCGATGAGATCGTCGATCACCGCGAGGGCGAGCAGCAGCGCACGAATGCGGGTGGGCAGCGCCCGGCCGACGAGGGCGAGAGCGCCGAGTGCGAAGGCGATGTCGGTCGCGGTAGGAATCGGCCATCCATCTGAGAGTCCGGGTTCACGCACGATCAGCAGGAATATCGCCGCTGGTACGATAACGCCGCCGACGGCCGCGACCGTCGGAATCAACGCCTTGTGAGGGCTGTCGAGTTCGCCGTGGGAGAGTTCGTGGCGCAGTTCGATCGCTGCGAGAAAGAAGAAAATCGCGAGCAGGCCATCGGTGACCCAGTGCCCGACGGAGAGATCGAGCCCGAGCCAGGGGATCGGGAGGTGCGTGTCACGAATGGATTGCAGGCCAGGTCCCAGGGCCGTATTGGCGAGGATGACACCGAGAATTGCGGCTCCCAGCAGCAAAAAAGCCGAGTAGCGCTCGTTCCTTAAAAATTTCATCGGATGTCGCTCGGCATGCATCCCAGTCTAGGAGGCCCGATCGGCGGTGGTGGTGGTCGATACCGAGCAGACCGGCAGAGTCCCGAAACACGATGTTTACATAGGTGGCCAGCGCGTAACAGTTGGGAAACACGGTGACACCGCTTCCGAAATATCGACCCAGCAAACTTGCCACATCCCCGAGGCGGGTCCCGACCGAGGCCGTTCTTCAGGTCGTGTGTTGTCGCCGAAGGGAGTCCTGTGAAAAAAGAGAGAGGCAACCCCACCCATGGTCGCATTGTCGGTCCTTACAAATGCCACGACTGACGGCATAACGCTCAATCTGAATTCGCTGTGGCTCCTCGTGGCAGCAGCACTCGTTCTCATCATGACCCCCGGAGTCGCGTTCTTCTACGGCGGCATGGTCCGAGCCAAGAGCGTCATCAGCATGATGATGATGAGCTTCGGTGCCATGGGCCTCATCGGTGTCCTCTGGGTGCTCTACGGCTACGGGCTCGCGTTCGGAAGCCCGGCCATCCCTCACTGGCTCGGCAATCCATTCGACGGCTCACTCGGCCTCGGCAAGCTGATCGGCATCGGTAAAGATGGCGCCATGTCGCCCGATCTGAATGGCCTCGCCTTCGCCGGCTTCCAGGCAACCTTCGCCATCATTACAGTCGCGCTGATCTCGGGTGCGATCGCCGACCGCGCCAAGTTCGGCTCTTGGTTGATCTTCGCCGGCGTCTGGGCCACCATCGTCTACTTCCCGGTGGCTTACTGGGTCTTCAACCTCACTGACGGCTGGGCCCCGGCCCTCCTCAAGGTGAACGACTTCGCCGGTGGAACCGCCGTGCACATCAACGCGGGAGCTGCGGGTCTCGCACTGGCGCTGGTTCTTGGAAAACGCGTCGGTTTCCGTAAGGGGCTCTCCAAGCCCCACAACGTTCCGCTCACCCTTCTCGGCGCGGCGCTCCTCTGGTTCGGATGGTTCGGCTTCAACGCGGGCTCTGAGGCCGCCGTCGATGGTGTGGCGGCAATCGCCTGGATCAACACGCTCGCCGCCCCCGCCGCCGCCATCCTTGGCTGGCTGATCGTGGAGAAGATCAAGGACGGCAAGCCGACCTCCATCGGCGCTGCATCCGGTGCGGTCGCGGGTCTCGTCGCGATCACCCCGGCCTGCAACATCCTGACCCCGGGTTGGGCGATCGTGCTCGGCATCCTCGCCGGTGCCGTATGTGCTCTCGCGATTGACCTCAAGTTCAAGCTCGGCTTCGACGACTCGCTCGATGTCGTCGGCATCCACCTCGTCGGTGGTCTGCTCGGAACCCTGTACATCGGTATCTTCGGCAGCGGCATCGGCCTTATCGACACCGGCAGCATCAAGCAGCTCGGTGTTCAGGCGGTAGCGGCCTTCGGCATCGCGATCTACTCCTTCGGTCTGGCCTGGATCATCGGCACCGTCATTCAGAAGACGATCGGTTTCCGCATCACGAACGAGGATGAGGCGGCAGGCGTCGACACGACGGTCCATGGTGAAGAGGGCTACGCGCTCGAAACCGTGTAACCAGGTAAGCACAGCGGTATGGGGTGTCGTCCTTCGGGACGGCACCCCATACTCTTGCTCCAGGAGGTCGAATGGATGTCATGAACCTGGGGTTGAGCGCCCTGGCGACGATCTCCGTGCTCGCAGTCGTCCCGCTGTTGGCTCTCCTGCAGCAGCGTCTGGCCGGGCACTCCATGTCCGGGCTGTGGCCGGGGATTGTTCTCTCGGCAGGTCTCGGTGGCCTTGTCGCCCTGGCCTTCTGGGCGAGTGGTGTGAGCGGCATCCCCGCGCTCATCGCCGGGCCGATCACCGGACTGGGAGCGCTGTTCGCCAGTGTGGCGACCTCACCACTCAGATATCACTCGCGGCTGGTGCAGGGGCTGTTTTCGGCGATCTCGACCGGCTTAGTATTTCTGCCCGCGTCGGTCGCGGTGTTTGGATCGGCGTTTGACTTCCTCTTCACCAGCGCCGGGCTGATCGATCTCGGTGCGTCACTGCCCGAGTTCGTCGCTGCCGGAAGCGTCGGCATAGGCGCCTTCGTGTTCCAGCGACGCTCGGAAGTCACAACCGTCCGGATGAGATGGTGGCCGGTTGTCTCGTTGATTGCGGCCCTGTGGTTCGCCTGGATCGGCTGGCTGGTCGGATTGGAGCTGGCGATCGATGACTCGACGTCGACCATCGTGCTGAACGCCATCCTCATGCCGGTTGTCGGCGTGATCGCGGGGCTGGCTGTCGAACGGATCCGCCACCGTTCGACGACGCCACGCGGCCTGGCGTTGGGGTTCCTGGGTGGGGCAATAGCGGCCGCAGCCACGTGCGCATTTCTCGAGCCGACCCTGGCGGTGATCACGGCCATGATCGCCGGGGGACTGAGCACACTGCTGACGCCGTCGAGCAGGGGTGCCGGTGCCAAGGCGATTCTGGCAACGGCGCTGATCGCCGGAGGATCGAGCCTGCTGTTGCTCGGATTCTTCGCGAAGGATCTCGCCTTCATCTACACCGGGCAGCCGGAGGTTTTCTTCGGCCAGCTCGCGGCTGTTGCCGCCAGCGCGGTCCTCGGTTTCCTGGTCGGAGCAACCCTGTGGTGGCTTCTACGACGTCTGGACGGCTCTCAGCGCTCGTTGCCGCGACGGTAGTCTCCGGTGGCCTTCGCGAGCAGAAGCTGCGCTTGACGCTCGTCGGCTTTCTCGAGTGCTTTCAGAAGCCTGCTCGCCGTGTCCCCGCCAAGAGTGACGACCACGCGGCCGCCCCGGCTGATCATCACCTGTCCGCCTTTGGTCGAGCTGAAGTCGAACGGATCGTCGACAAGGCGACCCCTGGCATCCACGTTCCGCTTGCCGGCCATCGCTAGTTGCGCCTGGTCATGGCGCGGGTGATGATGCGCTGGGCTTCCGTGGCCTCCGGAATCGGCAGCAGCGGATAGACGTGGATCATGCCCGGCAGTTGGTGATAGTCGAGGGAGAGACCAGCGTCGCGCGCCTTGCGGGCGAACCTTCTGGCATCCGCGTTCAGGATGTCGCGGGTGCCGCTGAACATCGTGATCGGTCCGAGGCCGGTGAGGTCGCCGTAGATCGGGCTGACGATCGGGTCATTTTCGGCGAGTTCGCCGCGGTAGATCGCGCCCACAGCGTGCGTGCCAGGAATCGCCAGCCATGGGTCACGGGGAGCGATCGCGGCCAGCGCCGGGTCTGTTCCACTGATGTCCAGCCACGGCGAGATGAGCACGGTCTGGTGAAGCGCGGGTAATCCGCGATCGCGCAACTGCATGGCGACAGCGAGTGCCATCCCGCCGCCGGCAGAATCTCCGAGGATGCTGACCAGGTCTGCTCCGACCTCGTCAATGAGCTCCGCGGCCATCTCGGTGACCCGCGGCACGATGCTGGACGCCGTCTCGGTGGGGGCGAGCGGATAGATCGGCACCACGAACGTCGCGGACGTGCTGACCGCCAGCTTTGCGATCAACAGCCAGTGCTGAAGGGCGATCTCGTAGACGTAACAACCACCGTGCAGGTAGAGCGCGCGTCTCGGCGCGGTGATATCGCGCGGACTGATCTTGTAGACCATCCAGCCGTTCACGGTGTGCAGACTGACGTCCACGATTTTGTTGATCTGCGACGGGGGAGCGGAACTCGCCGGTCGCGACTGGAGTTGCTTCAGATTGGCGAGTGTCGCGTCCACAGAACTGAAGCGTTTCTTCGACCCGCGGGCTGTCATGACCACAGGCATCAGCCTGCTAGCGAGGCTTGCCATGATGCCGCCTTTCTCGAACGCGACTCTGCTGTTGTGGGCGATACCGGACTCGAACCGATGACCTCTTCCGTGTGAAGGAAGCGCGCTACCAACTGCGCCAATCGCCCTGACCAGACAATCCTGCCATACCGCCGCGCCGCTCCGTCACGGAATTGGCTCAGAGCGTTGGCATCGGATAGAGTCATGGACGCGCGCAGAAATGCGAGCAATGCGGATGTGGCGCAGTGGTAGCGCATCACCTTGCCAAGGTGAGGGTCGCGAGTTCGAATCTCGTCATCCGCTCGAGTGAGGTCTTGTGCTTTCTTGGAAATTCAGGGCAGTTACGGGGACCCACATATGGTGGCGTGGCCGAGAGGCGAGGCAGCGGCCTGCAAAGCCGTCCACACGGGTTCAAATCCCGTCGCCACCTCGAGGTAAAATAGCGTGTTGTAAAATGCAGAAGAGTTTTGAGCGATTGGCGCAGCGGTAGCGCGCTTCCCTGACACGGAAGAGGTCGCTGGTTCGATCCCAGTATCGCTCACAAGAATAGCCCCGGTTTTCCGGGGCTATTTCTTTGTCCGGGGACATCCGTGCAATACGCGTTCAAGTTGCGGCCCAGAAATACGTTGCAACACCATGACGCATGGCTGTTCACATCACGTGCCTCAAATGCGGCGCCACCGTCCGTCTGCTGTCGCACGGGTATGTCCAGAAGCACCAGGCCGGGGGATAGGCTTGTAGCTTCGTCCGCACGGCTCATTCTGGAGGCAAGTCGGCTTCGATAGAACCGACCGCCAAGGCTGCCAAAAGAATGGCTCAGCGGGCACGTGAGGCCGCTGAGCGAGCCGCTGCGGCGGAGCGTCGTGCTGCAAAACCGAAGCAGAAACCTAAAGCATCGAAAAGCCGGCCGGCCGTGGAATGCCGGTATGCGGCCGAAGCGTTCAATTGTCCGGCATCGACCTACAAACGCACCAAAAATCTGAAACTGGGCATTGGTGCAAGGGCGGCAAGACTCCGACAGACGCGCAACGAGACAAGGCGCGAGTTCGCCGAAGCGTGTGGACTATTTCAGGTGGTCTGCCCACGCTGGGCAGACGGCGATGACGCCATCATTGGGGGTGCCAACGCGGGACATTGAACCCTAAACGGGGAGTTATTTCAACGCCGTGAATCTGTGAGACTCGACCAATGATCACACCCGAGCCCTCCGGTACCGCCCCTCAAGCGCCTGCCCCTGCTTCTATAAATCAAGAATCCACCCCAACCCAATTGGGCGCTCCTCCGACGACGCCGCTGCTGCCTACTACAAAAACGATCGGCGGCCTCGCAGTCGCGGCCTTGGTGGTCGGAATCGTAGCCTTCCTGACCGGACTCGTACCGGTTCTCGGCGCAATTATCGGAATCGCCGCGCTCGTGGTGGGGATCCTCGCTCTGAGTAAGCAGCAATCAAAAGGTATGGCGATTACCGGAATCGTCCTCGGCGGAGTCGCGATCGTCGCCTCCATAAGTATGACTTTCGGCATAGGCGCTGCCGTGAACAACGTGTCGGAGAACAAGCCGGTCCCTCTCGCTTCAGAGTCGTCGCAAGCGCAAGAGGCCACCTCGCCCGCCCCGGAGCCGACGGTGACCCAGGCTGCGGTGCCCGTAGCGCCTCCCGCACCAGCGGTTCCTGTCGAATTCAAGTCCGCACTAGCGAAGGCAACTAGCTATGCCAATAACTTGTTCATGAGCAAGGCAGGAATTTACGACCAACTCACGTCGGCGTATGGAGAGAAATTCTCGCCAGAAGCGGGGCAATACGGAATAGACAATGTGCAGGCTGACTGGAACGCCAACGCTCTTGCGAAAGCCAAGTCTTATCAGGAAAACATGGCGATGTCGCCGGCAGCGATTCACGATCAGCTCACAAGCCAATACGGAGAGAAGTTCCTCCCCGCGGAAGCCGACTACGCAGTCCAGCATCTGAACGATTGATCTATTCCCCGATTGGGGTGTATCTGACAACCTCGAGGGTCACTATGCTCTGACCACCATGAAGAAACGAATTCTGCTCACGGCTGTGACTGTATTGCTTCTCACTGGATGCGGCTCGGGCCAGACACGGCCTCAACGCCGACCGCTAGGCACACGCTTACCGCCTCTGCGAGCCCATCCACCCTGCCGAAGGTGTCAACGGCAACGACGTGTGTCCTTCTGTATGGCACTCATGTCGATGGAGCGATGGCAGACGCAGCCGACATAGTGACAAGGTTTGTTGCCAATCCAGATCTGTCAACGGTCACCGTCGCGGAATTGGGTACGACGATTTCGAGCCTCGAAGAAGCAGCGAGCACCGCCGATTCGAAACTGATTCCTTATATCGAAGCGACCGAAGGTCCGCTGAGAGACTTCAAGGCCGCTTTGGAAGGAAAGGGCGCCAAGACCGTGCAATTCACCGACTTCAAGGCAGCATCATTTGAACTACTGAACGATTGCAAACCGTACTTGTAGATAAACCACCGGCGCTCCTGTTATGGAGGCAGCGGCATCAAATTGTCGGCACTAGAGGATCGACCCATTCGACAGAGCCGCGTGCGCCAGTGGCAGCACGAATGTGATGATCCCCAATCCTGCTGACCACTTCGCGATCCTCATGTGCAGACCGCCCATTCGTTTCGCAGCGCTCTGACCCACAAAGCCGAATACGATCGCAAGCACGGCCGGCACGAAGCCAATAAATACACCGATCAGGGCGAAGCAGAGTGCAAACGTGGCGGAGATGATCCCCAGAACGAAACCTGCCACGGGCAGGGAGTTCGTCGGTTGGGCCTGCGCGTACTGCACGTCCACCGGTTGAGGCGGTGGTGGCAGTTGCGATGGATCGGACATGCGCTGAGTCTGGCAGAACCAAGGTCGCTGCGAAAGGATCGGCGTTAGAGGTGGTCGACTATCTCATCCCATGCCATGCCACCAGAAGTGTCATTCTGTTCGATAACCTCTGTAAGCGTCAGGTCAGCACCGACCTCAGCTAGCGGTCCTTTCAGGATGGATTCAAAGGTGTCGGAGTTGTCGCATCTCTTCTCGTAGACATTCCTGTTGAGAAGGACTGAGACAACGGACGAGGTCACGTTCGCGATCGAACTCTTCCCCACTCCTCGCTCACCATACAGAAGCACATGCTGACCAGGCGTGTTCAGAGTCTCGATTAAACTTCGGACCTCCGCCTCGCGCCCAAAGAGCAAATCCGACTCAGCAATTGGCTGATGCGGCGTGAAAATGTTCCGAATACCGGACTCAGCGATCTTTTTCACGATCCAACCCAAAAGCTTGGACGATGTATGGAAATTGGTCTGACATGAGACGAGCTTAGTGATGATGCCCTAGGCGCAAACTTGTTCGCTCCTCGCAAAAATCGCCGTGTGGTGATCTCATCTGAATCCCACTCATGCCCCCAGCTCACTCAATCGGGGCTGGAGCGTTGCGCCATGTGGGGCTACTCGATCTCGGCGGACAGGGGCGTTATGACCGTCTATCCGTATCTCGTGAATTCATCGCTTCTGCGACAAGGAGATTTGGAGTCGACCGAATCACGATCACCTGCTGCACTCAGGGTCCGTGAGCCTGTCTGACGCGAGCAGTTCGGAATAACACTAGCTCCGCGGCTTTGAGTCGATCGTAGGTAGCAGCTCCTAGCGCACTGACGCCGAGGGCCGGATGACGATCTCATAAGTACTACTGAGGTCATCGCCATCGAGCCGGGACCTGGCCGCGGCTTTCTACGTGGACTATGGTCGTCATTTGTGTGCCCCGCGCAGCGAATCCTTATTAGTAATCGGCTACCGGGCGTGTGAGCACTCGAAGAGTGCGCCACATGATGATCAGGTCTCCCAGAACCGACCAGTTCTCCACGTAGTAGAGATCCAGTCTCATGCTCTGCTCCCAGGTGAGGGCGGACCGTCCATTGACTTGCCACAGGCCCGTCAAGCCGGGCTTGACATAGAGGCGTCGCTGCTGATGGTCTACGTACTGACCCGCCTCGAAAGGCAGAGGAGGACGCGGGCCGACGATACTCATGTCACCGACGAAGATGTTCCACAGCTGCGGCAGTTCATCAAGAGAGTATTTACGCAAAACCCTGCCGACCCTGGTGATTCGCGGGTCATGTCTCATCTTGAAGAGCAGTCCCGAATCCTGTTCCTCGTTGATTCGGGCAAGAATCGCATACAGATCCTGCTCGGCGGTCGCAACCATTGAGCGGAATTTGAGAATCGGAAACTCACGGCCGTATAGGCCAACTCGGTTTTGTCGGAAGAAGGTCGGACCCGGACTATCGAGCCGGACGAATATTGAGATCAATAAAAAGAGCGGTGCCAGCACGATAAGAGCCAGGCCCGACAGCACCACATCTAGTGTGCGCTTACCGAACCGAGCGGCAAGCCGTTGAGACACGCCCATCTGGAAAAGGTCAACTCCGAGTCCCAAGTCCCTCTGAGTCAAGATCTCGATACGCTCAGACGCGCGATTGAGGTCCTTCTGAGTCAACCCGAAGAGCGGACCCAATCGACTCCGCGGCTCCAAGAGTCGTCGCGCCGCTTCAACATCCCACTCGTCGAGTGAGTCGAACCCTTCGGGCTCGCGATCTGCCGCGTCGGGCTGCACCGGCAATGGCAGGACATTGCGGTTGCGGCGAAATTGGGGGTAGTCATCCATATGTGAGAGCGTCATGGCAACCGCCAAAGAACTAGTGCAAGCACTGCGATGCCGAGGATCGTCAGGAGTACCTGCAACGTGAAAATGACTTGTGCTCTCGTCAAGACATTCTTGTTTGCTTCGACAAGGATCAACTTCGATCTAGCCAGTGATTTTGCGTCGTTCTTGGAGACTGCGACCGAAAGATTCGGACCCCAACCCACTCGAGCCATCCAGAAGACCATTACCCCGAGCACCATCCCGATGCCGAGAATCCAGTAGCCCACGGGCGACAACGAGGCATTGCCCGCGGCTGCAAACCCAAGAATTGCCGCCGATGCGGCGATCAGTAGCCCAGAACGAGTTGCTAGCGACTCGGCGCTGGCGCGCTGCTCCGACAGCTGCCGATCGAGCTCAGCAACGATCTCGGGAATCATGGTCGCGCCTTGTGTGAGGAATCTAACGATAGTGGGGCGGCGCCAAGGAACGTACGCACAGCTTGAGTCGGTCCGGACGTACTGAAACAAACCACTGGCTGACCCTCCAGGTCACGCAATCAAGCACAGAGTGCTGCGGTAGTTCCGTGAGAAGAAAAACTCTTCCTCCATTCGAAATCGCCCATACTCCGATGACCTGTTGCCCCACGCAGCGAGGTCTTCCTCTCCTGAACCCTGCGGCCCCCACAACTTTCAGATCGTCCATCCACTCATCACCAAACGAAGGAGCACATTGTGTTCCCGAATTTCTTCGGGGTCCTGAGGCCGAAGTCGCCCGTCTGGCGGCAGCCCCTTCGGTTCGACCAGCTACATGCAGTCGCTTCTGCCCGCGACCATCCACGAACCCCTTGACGACCTGATGATCGAGCTGCCACAGCACTATCTCCCCCTGTCCGTTCGGCACAATGTGGCCCCGGCCGCTCGGCAAACGATCGTCGTGGTGCCGTTTGAGCGTTACAAGGAAGCCGAGACGAACACGACGCAGTACAAACGCCACAGGGGCTCCTGGCGCTGCAACTACGAAGGGCCGGGCACGTTCTTTCACGATTACTGGGAGACACTCATGACGACCGGGGTGCGTGCCACGTGCGGCTTACCGAAGGACGCGCACTGAGGCGCTCTTCGGGTTATGGATGAAATACGACACAAGTAAGGCCCTGAACAAGTTTCGGGGCTTTACATCTCTAAGGATCGAGCAGGCGACGGACGCGGCCAGATCGCCATGCGAAGAACACTGTGGCGCGTGAACGGGGGACTATTCGGCTCGCGAGACTTCCCCCACGATGGACGGATGAACACGACGGAGGGCGATCCTCCTGCGCAGGATGCCGCGTTCTTCGAGCTGCTCATCGAATCGGGTCTGGTCTCTGCCGAAGAGTTGGCAACTGTGGGTGCAACGCAACCCGACAGCGGACTGCTGCTCGACGAGATCCTCGTGGCCCGCGGCGTTATCGCGGCTGACGCACTGTTGAAGGTCGTGTCACGCGCCTGGCATCTGCCGCCGATCCACCTGGCGCGAACGCGTGTCGACAAAGAGCTTGTGCACCACTGGCCCGGTCAGCGCTATCTCGCCGAGAACTGGATGCCGGTGCGAGACCAGGCGAACGGCACCGTCCTCGTCGCTACCGCTCGCATCCCCGATCCGGAGCGGGCCGCACATATCGCTTCCGTACTCCAGAACCCGGTGGAATTCGTCGCGGCCACCTCGTCGGATATCAGAACCGCCGTGCTTCGCGCGTTCGTGCCCGAGGGTAATCGCGCGGTGCTCGCCGGACTGAGAATCCTGCGGCGCGACAGGGATCGCAGCGCACTCGTGCGCTGACAGGGTGGGCGCGGAGCTCCCCGTGCCGCAACGCTAATGTTGTAGGCACCATCGTTCGTAGTTAAGGAGCACCTTCGTCGTGTCTGAATCGCGCGCCGGCAACGAGTCCATTCTCGAGTCGATCACGGCGGCGGAGACAACGACAGGGTTCGAACTGTTCACCGACCGGGGAATCGTCGCGGTTCGTGTCAACGGTGATCTGCGCGACATGGCCGCGGAGGTCACCGCCGGGGAGACCGCGGAGCCGGTGCACATCTCGTCTCCAGACGGTCTCAAGATCCTTCGCCACTCCGCGGCGCACGTTACCGCGCAGGCCCTCCAGTCGATCAATCCAGAGGCGAAGCTGGGGATCGGTCCACCGATCACCGACGGCTTTTACTACGACTTCGACGTGGATACCCCCCTGACCCCCGAGGATCTCAAGGTCGTCGATAAGGCGATGGAGCGCATCATCCGCTCCGGCCAGCGCTTTGTGCGCCGAGTGGTCACTGATGACGAGGCGCGCGCCGAGCTCGCCGATGAGTCCTACAAGCTGGAGCTGATCGGTCTCAAGGGAGCAGCTGCGGATGGCGGCGACAACGAGTCCGTCGAGGTGGGCGGCTCCGAGCTGACCATCTACGACAACGTGGACCAGAAGACCGGTGAGACGGTGTGGAAAGACCTCTGCCGTGGCCCGCACCTGCCGAACACCCGCCTGATCGGCAACGGTTATGCGCTCACTCGCAGCGCTGCCGCCTACTGGCGCGGCTCGGAGAAGAACAAGCAACTGCAGCGCATCTACGGCACGGCGTGGCCCACCAAGGACGAACTGCGCGCGTACCAGGCTCGACAGGAGGAAGCCGCCAAGCGCGATCACCGCAAGCTCGGCCAGGAACTCGACCTCTTCTCGTTCCCCGACGAGATCGGTTCGGGCCTTGCGGTATTCCATCCCAAGGGCGGCATCATCCGCCGGGAGATGGAGAACTACTCACGCATCCGCCACGAGCAGGAGGGTTACTCCTTCGTCAACACGCCGCATATCACCAAGGCGTCTTTGTTCGAAGTGAGCGGCCACCTCGGGTGGTACAAAGAGGCGATGTTCCCGCCGATGCACCTCGACGAGGCGCGCAACGAGGAGGGGGAGATCACCCGCCAGGGCGCCGACTACTACCTCAAGCCGATGAACTGCCCGATGCACATCCTGATCTACCGCTCAAGCGGTCGGTCATATCGGGATCTTCCGCTGCGCTTCTTCGAGTTCGGCACCGTCTATCGCAACGAGAAGTCGGGCGTGATCCACGGCCTCACCCGTGTGCGTGGACTGACGATGGATGACGCCCACATCTTCACCACGAGAGAGAATATGAAAGAGGAGCTCACCGGCACACTCAATTTCGTGCTGTCGCTGCTGCGTGACTACGGCCTCACCGACTTTTACCTCGAGCTCTCCACGAAGGATCCGGACAAGTACGTGGGAGACGACGATGTCTGGGAAGAGGCGACGGCAACCCTCGCCGAGGTCGCACAGGAATCCGGACTCGAACTCGTTCCTGATTCAGGCGGAGCCGCCTTCTACGGACCGAAGATCTCCGTTCAGGCTCGCGACGCGATCGGTCGCACCTGGCAGATGTCGACAGTGCAACTCGACTTCAACCTGCCGGAACGGTTCCAGCTCGAGTACACCGCTGCTGACGGATCCCGCCAGCGTCCGGTGATGATCCATCGCGCGCTGTTCGGATCGATCGAACGGTTCTTCGGTGTGCTCACCGAGCACTACGCCGGTGCCTTCCCGGTCTGGTTGTCCCCGGTGCAGGTCGTCGGCATTCCGGTCGCTGAGGAGTACGGCCCATACCTCGACGACGTCATCGGGCAGCTCAAGGCTGCTGGGGTGCGGGCCGAGGTCGACCATTCGAGCGACCGGATGCCGAAGAAGATCCGCACGCACACCAAGCTGAAAGTGCCATACCAGCTCATCGCCGGCGAAGAGGATCGCGCTGCTGGCGCGGTCAGCTTCCGCTACCGGGATGGAAGCCAGGAGAACGGCATCCCGGTGGCAGAGGCCGTCGAGAGGATCACGACCGCGATCGCGACCAGGGCGCAGGTGTAATGCCGAAGAACTACGCCCCAGACGAATTCGACGGTGTCGACGCCGAGTCATCCGCTGAGTTCGCGGCGGTGCCCGACGCGTTCCAACGTCTCTGGACGCCGCATCGCATCGCGTACATCGAGAACGGCCAGCAGCCGGAGAAGCACGAGTGCCCGTTCTGTCTCGCACCGTCGATGACTGATGAGAAGGCGCTCATCGTCGCGCGCGGCGTGCACTGTTACGTGTTGCTCAATCTGTTTCCCTACAACTCCGGTCACCTGCTGGTCTGCCCTTACCGGCACGTCGCCAGGTACGACGAGGCGACGGATGAGGAGGTGGCCGAGATGGCGAGCCTCACCCAGACGGCCATGCGAGTGCTCGGAGCGACCTCGCACTGCGACGGCTTCAACATCGGCATGAACCAGGGGAGTATCGCGGGCGCGGGGATCGCAGGGCACCTGCACCAGCACATCGTGCCGCGCTGGGCGCAGGACGCGAACTTCTTCCCGATCATCGCCGAAACCAAGGCCATCCCTTTCCTGCTCGGCGAGACGCGCGAGGCGATCGCCGCAGGCTGGCCTGTGGCCGCGCCCGAATAGAATGGCTATCGTCCCGCAGAAGCAGCGGGACACCAGAGAGGCAATTGTGAGCAACACAGAATCCACCCCCAGCACCCCGTCTACCGAGTTGGGCTCGAGCCGTGTCAAGCGCGGCCTCGCTGAGATGCTCAAGGGCGGCGTCATCATGGATGTCGTCACCGCAGAGCAGGCGCGAATCGCCGAGGATGCCGGCGCGGTCGCCGTCATGGCCCTCGAGCGGGTTCCGGCCGACATCCGCTCCCAGGGTGGTGTGGCGCGCATGAGCGACCCCGACCTGATCGACAGCATCATCGCCGAAGTCTCCATTCCGGTGATGGCGAAGGCCCGCATCGGTCACTTCGTCGAAGCGCAGGTTCTGCAGGCCCTCAAGGTCGACTACATCGACGAGTCCGAGGTGCTCAGCCCGGCCGACTACGTCAACCACATCGACAAGTGGCCGTTCACGGTGCCCTTCGTCTGCGGCGCGACGAACCTCGGCGAGGCTCTCCGTCGCATCAACGAGGGCGCCGCAATGATTCGCTCGAAGGGCGAGGCCGGCACCGGCGACGTCTCAGAAGCGACCAAACACATCCGCACCATCAAATCCGAGATCGCCGCGCTGTCGTCGAAGACCCACGACGAGCTCTACGTGGCGGCCAAAGACCTGCAGGCTCCTTATGAGTTGGTGCTCGAGGTCGCTCGCACCGGCAAGCTTCCCGTCGTGCTCTTCACTGCCGGTGGCGTTGCGACCCCTGCCGACGCGGCGCTCATGATGCAGCTCGGTGCCGACGGTGTGTTCGTCGGATCGGGAATCTTCAAGTCGGGCAATCCAGCCCAGCGTGCCGCGGCGATTGTGAAGGCCACTACCTTCTTCGACGACCCGGCCGTGATCGCCGAAACCTCACGTGGTCTCGGCGAAGCGATGGTCGGCATCAACGTCTCTGACCTCGCCGCCCCCCACCGCCTCTCCGAACGTGGTTGGTAAGCCGCTGGGCTTATCGAAGAACGCGGCGATAGTCGGCGTACTCGCTCTCCAGGGCGACTTTCGCGAACACATCGCTGTGCTCCGTTCCCTGGGCGCGGATGCCCTGCCCATCAGGCGCCCCGAAGAGCTGGCCGAGGTGGCCGGCCTGGTCATCCCCGGCGGCGAGTCGAGCGTGATGGACAAGATGTCGCGTGCTTTCGGCCTTGCTGCACCGCTCAAGGCCGCCATCGCATCGGGGATGCCGGTCTATGGAACCTGTGCGGGACTCATCATGATCGCCGACCGGGTGCTCGACGCCATCGCCGGTCAGCAGAGCCTCGGCGGACTTGACATTTCGGTGCGACGGAACGCTTTCGGCTCACAGCTTGACTCCTTCGAAACAGACCTCGACATCCTGGAACTCGGAGCGCCGCCCATGCACGCGGTGTTCATCCGCGCGCCGATCGTCGAGGAGGTAGGCCCCGGAGTCCGCGCGATCGCCACTCTGAGCGATGGACGCGTGGTCGCCGTGGAGCAGGGCAATCTCATCGGCACCTCCTTCCACCCCGAGATGACTGGCGACACCCGATTCCACCAGTACTTCCTCGACAGGGTGTCAGCGCGCTAGCATCCGGGTCGCGGCGCACGAGCGATGCCGGAACGGCTGGTTAGAATGTTCAGCATGTCAGGCCACTCCAAATGGGCAACCACCAAGCACCAAAAAGCAGTCAAAGACTCGCGTCGTGCCAAGTCGTTCGCCAAGCTCATCAAGAACATCGAAGTCGCCGCCAAGCTGGGCGGCGCAGACCTCGCCGGTAACCCGACCCTTGTGGACGCCATCCAGAAGGCGAAGAAGACTTCGGTGCCGAACTCGAACATCGACTCGGCGGTCAAGCGTGGTTCCGGCCAGCTTGGTGTAGCAGTCGACTACCAGACCATCATGTATGAGGGCTATGCGGCGGGCGGCGTCGCCCTGCTGATCGAGTGCCTTACAGATAACAAGAATCGCGCGGCCGCAAACGTGCGCACTGTCATGAGCCGCAACGGCGGCACCATGGGCGACCCGGGCAGCGTCGCCTATAACTTCAGCCGCAAAGGCGTCATCTCGGTAACGAAAACCGACGCCGTGGCTGAAGACGACATCCTCGGCGCCGTGCTGGATGCCGGTGCAGAAGAAGTCAACGATCGTGGCGCAGGTTTCGAGATCGTCACCGAGCCGAGCGACCTGGTCGCCGCGCGCACAGCGCTTCAGGATGCCGGGATCGACTACGACTCGGCGGACATCGAGTTCGTGCCAGGTCTCACCATCGAGGTCGACGTCGAGACGGCCCGCAAGATATTCCGCCTCATCGACGCACTCGATGATGATGACGACGTGCAGAACGTCTACGGCAACTTCGAGGTGCCGGCCGACGTACAGGCGACGCTCGACGACGACGAAGACTAGGTCGGCCGGCTAGCTTGGCCAGCACAGCAGCGGCGGCCAATATTCGGGTACTCGGCATCGACCCCGGCCTCACGCGGTGCGGCGTCGGGATCGTGGATGTCACGTCGACGCGTAAAGCGACACTCGTCGATGTCGTGGTCATCCGCACCCCCCACGAGATGCCGCTGGAACAGCGTCTGTTGCACGTCGGCGACGAGATCGAGCGACTGCTCGACGAACATCAGCCAGGCGCTGTGGCGATCGAGAGGGTGTTTGCACAGCACAACCTGCGTACGGTGATGGGCACCGCCCAGATCAGCGGTGTCGCCCTCCATCTCGCGGCGAAGCGTGGGCTTGTCGTCGGGCTGCACACGCCTTCCGAGGTGAAGGCTGCGATCACGGGATACGGTTCGGCGGACAAGAAGCAGGTCGCCACCATGGTCGCGAGGGTTCTCGGTCTCGCCGTGCTGCCGACGCCGGCGGACGCATCCGATGCCCTGGCGATCGCCATCTGTCATGCGTGGAAACGCAGTGCTGCCGTCGCGGGACCTGCAGGCGCCCTCACGCCCGCGCAGGAAGCGTGGCTCGCCGCGGAGCGCTCCGCAGGGAAGTCGGCCCCCAAACGTAGGCTTGCTCCATGATCTCTTCTGTCCGTGGCACCGTGCTCGGCGTCGCTGGAACGACAGCGCTCATCGAGGTCGGGGGAGTCGGATTCTCGGTCACCGTCACCCCACAGCACGCGCTCTCCCTGCGCGTCGGAGCAGAAGCAACGGTACGCACGGCGTTGATCGTCCGAGACGACGACCTGTCGCTGTTCGGTTTCGTCGACTCCGACGAACTCGCCGTTTTCGACCTGTTGCGCGGCGTGACCGGGGTCGGTCCGAAATCCGCCATGGGCGTTCTCGCCGCGATGAGTCCCGGTCAGGTCGCGGCTGCTGTGGCGACCGAGGATGACGGAGCATTCCGTAAGGTTTCTGGTATCGGACCCAAGACCGCCAAGCTGATCGTGCTGTCGCTGGCAGGCAAGATGCAGATCGCTCCCACCTCTGCCGCACGGGTACCGATCGCCAGGGCGACCGTGAGCGACAGCGTACTGGTGGCTCTCGTCGGGCTCGGATGGTCTGAGAAGGTCGCCGCACAGGCTGTCGACGATGCTGTGGCGGCGACACCCAGCGACGAAGCGGCCACCGTGCCCGCGCTGCTCCGCCTCGCGCTCACCCAGCTGGGTCCGCAACAGGCAGGGTCGAGCCTCCGATGAGCGAGTTGGATGACCCATCGGTCGCGATCGTGCTACCCACGCCTGAATCGGACGCCGAACTCGCTTTCGAGGGCGCGCTGCGCCCGAAGACCCTGGCCGAGTTCGTCGGCCAGTCCAAGGTGCGTGCACAGCTGCAGCTGCTGCTGCAGGCGGCAAAGCTGCAGAACCGCACGCCGGACCACATCCTCCTCGCCGGCCCGCCAGGACTCGGCAAGACCACCCTCGCGATGATCGTGGCCGAGGAGAGCGGACGACCGCTCAGGATGTCAAGCGGCCCCGCTATCCAGCACGCCGGAGATCTCGCCGCCGTGCTCTCGTCGTTGGTGCCGGGGGAGATCCTGTTCATCGATGAGATCCACCGGATGGCACGCTCCGCTGAGGAGATGCTCTACCTTGCGATGGAGGATTTCCGTATCGACATCATGGTGGGTAAGGGAGCGGGCGCGACATCCATCCCGCTTGATCTCGCCCCGTTCACGCTGGTCGGGGCGACCACCAGATCGGGCCTTCTGCCGAACCCGCTGCGTGACCGCTTCGGATTCACCGCACATCTTGAGTTCTATGCGGAGTCAGAGCTTGAGCAGGTGCTGTCTCGTGCAGCCGCGCTGCTCAACCTCCCCATCGATCGTGAAGCGCTTGCTGAGATCGCGGGACGTTGCCGGGGAACTCCCAGAATCGCGAACCGACTGCTGCGACGGGTGCGCGATTACTCCCTCGTGCATGACTCCGCGGGCCTCGAGGCGGTGCATGCCGCACTGCAGCTGTACGACGTCGACGAACTGGGACTCGACCGCCTCGACCGTGCGGTGATGGACATTATTCTGAGCCGTTTCGACGGGGGACCGGTGGGTTTGAACACCCTGGCCGTTTCTGTCGGCGAGGAGGCTGAGACGATCGAAGCCGTCGTCGAACCCTTTCTCGTGAGGATCGGTCTTCTCACCCGTACGCCGCGCGGGCGAGTGGCCACGCGAGCCGCCTGGAAGCACTTCGGTATCAACAGGGCCGACGGAGCGCTCTTCGGGGATGACCTATGATTCAAGTTGGTCTCACAGTGCGCAGGGTTAGACTCCCCGTGTTCTCCCCTATGCACCCTCGGAAGGTTTGTTCGACCCATGGATCCAATTCTCATTGTTGTCGCGGTTGCGCTGGCCGTATTCGTTTTCTTCCAGTTCCGCAGCTCCCGTAAGCGCGCCAAAGAGACTGCGGCGCGCCAGGCGGCGATTCTTCCCGGCGTCGAGATCATGACGAACTATGGCCTCTACGGCACGATCCTCTCGATCGATGAAGACACGAACGTCGCCCTCATCGAGACCACGCCAGGCACGGTTCTCAAGATTCACCGCCAGACCATTCTCAAGCCCGTTGAGGACGAGACGACAGAGGTGAGCGACGACGCTGAAGTGGAGGAGACGCCGATCACCGAACTCAACCAGGACAATGCCATCGTCGCTGGCGAGCCGGAGTTCGGCGAGCGTATCGATCCCGACGAGAAGAAGCCGGTTCGCAAGTCCACCAAAAAGGTCGGCGAGTAGCCACTAACCTGATGTTTGCCCGCGTGCGACCGTTGCGCGCGGCGATGTCCTCCGTGAGTTCCCGGCTGCGTGCCGCGACCACTCGTAGAAAGCTGAGTTTCCCCGGTGGCACGAACTACACCTGTTAGGAAGGCTTGGCGCTCACTCACCTGGCTGCTGGTCATCGTCGCCGGACTCACCGCCCTCAACGGTGGCGCTGTGCTCTGGGCCGGAGGTTCGTGGGCACCGAAGCTCGCCCTCGACCTCCAGGGTGGGACCGAGATCATCCTCGCCCCGCAGGTGGCTAATGGTGCTGCGAAGCCTACGGCTGAGCAGTTGCAGCAGGCCGTGTCGATCATCCGCCAGCGCATCGACGCGAGCGGGGTCTCCGAGGCTGAGATCAATACCCAGGGCGACCAGAACATCGTGGTCGACCTTCCGGGAACGCCGGACAAGTCGACGATCAATCGCATCGAATCGTCGGCAAAGCTGGAGTTCCGAGCGGTCCTCAAGTCGGATGCCGCTCCGACCAGCGCGGTGGGCGGCTCTGCGAGTCCGACGCCGAGTCCCTCCTCCGACGTACCGCTCGCATCGACGCCGAGCGTGAGCCCCACCAATGGCAGCGATGACGCCTGGGTGACGCCGGCCCTTCAGCAGCAGTTCACCGACTTCACCTGCACCGAGGCCAACCTGCAGAAGGCGAACGTCGCTCCGGCCGCGAAGCCGCTCGTCACCTGCGACAATCGCGGTCAGTACAAGTACATCCTCGGGCCGGTAGAGGTCGCCGGTGAGACCATCAGCGACGCCACCAACGGCCTGGTTTCCACCAGCCAGGGCGCCAGTACCGGTCAGTGGGCTGTCAACATCGTCTTCAACGGCAAGGGCACCAAAGAGTTCTCGGATGTGACGACGAGATTGAACGCGCTCACCGGCGTGAAGAACCAGTTCGCGATCGTGCTCGACGGACGCATCATCTCGGCACCGACGACTAATGCCGTGATCTCCAATGGCAAGCCGCAGATCAGCGGATCTTTTACCCAGGCCTCGTCCAAGACCCTCGCCGACCAGCTCAAGTTCGGTGCACTGCCGATCGGCTTCACTGTGCAGAGCCGTGACGTTATCTCGGCGACGCTCGGAACGACCCAGTTGTTGAGCGGCCTGATCGCCGGAGTGATCGGGCTGCTGCTGGTCTTCATCTACTCGCTCTTCCAGTACCGCTTGCTCGGCATGGTGACCATCGCGTCCCTCGTGGTCGCCGCCGTGCTGACCTACCTGGTGATCGCGGTGTTGTCGTGGCGAGAAGGATTCCGATTGTCGCTCGCCGGAGTCGCTGGTCTAATCGTCGCCATCGGATTCACCGCCGACTCGTTCATCGTGTACTTCGAACGAATACGTGACGAACTGAGGGAGGGGCGTGCTCTGGTCAGCGCTGTGGAGGCGGGCTGGAAACGCGCGCTGCGCACGGTTTTCGCCGCCAAGGGAGTGAACCTGCTGTCCGCGGCCGTGCTGTTCGTGCTGGCTATCGGAAATGTCAAGGGGTTCGCCCTCACCCTCGGTATCACGACAATCATCGACGTCCTCGTGGTGGTGTTGTTCACCCATCCGGTGCTGCAGCTGCTGGCGAATACGCCGTTCTTCTCGAGCGGACATCCACTCAGCGGACTCGATCCGAACGCGCTAGGGGCCGTCTATCGCGGGCGTGCCCAGTTTCGTGCGCCGGTCGCATCCGGACCCAGGGTGGCCGGTGCGGGTCGTGAAGCAGTCCGTCGGCAGACCATCGCCGAACGGAAGGCCGCAGAGCTGGAGAGCTCCAGCGAGAAAAAGTCTGGATCGACCAAGGGAAAGAAGTCCTGATGCCCAGTTTGGTCACATTCGGCAACGACCTCTACACGGGTGCCCGTTCGGTCAACTTTGTCGGCAAGCGCAAGATCTGGTATGCCATTGCGATCGTCCTGATCGTGGCTTCCGCCATTGTTCCCCTGGTCAATGGAGGCTTCAACTTCGGCATCGAGTTTCGCGGCGGATCGCAGTTCCAGATCACCCAGGCGTCGAGCATCAAACAACAACCGGCGATCGATGCCGTGCAGAGCATCGTTCCCAACGAGGTCGCGCACGTGAGCAGCGTCGGAACAGCCGGCGTGCGCGTACAGACCAACCAGCTCACCGACAAGGAGACGCAGCAGGTTACGGACGCCCTCGCCAAGGCGTATAGCGTTCCGGTGAAGGATGTCGCGACCTCGTTCATCGGACCGAGCTGGGGCGCGGACATCACCTCGCAGGCGCTCCGTGCACTGATCGTGTTCGTGGTTCTCGCGGCCATTGCCATGGCCATCTATTTCCGCACCTGGAAGATGGCGATCGCGGCGATCGTCTCTCTTCTCCACGACCTCATCATCGTGGCCGGTGTGTATGCGGCAACCGGTTTCGAGGTGACGCCGGCCGCGGTGATCGGCTTCCTGACCATCCTCGGGTTCTCGCTCTACGACACTGTCGTGGTGTTCGACAAGATTCGCGAGAATACGTCGCGCCTGGGCGCGGAGTCCCGATACACCTTCGGTGAGGCCGTCAACCTCGCGGTGAACCAGACCCTTGTGCGCTCCATCAATACGGGTGTCGTAGCGGCACTGCCTGTCGCCTCGATCCTCTTCATCGGAGCATTCGTGCTGGGGGCGGACACGCTGCGAGACATCTCGCTCGCCCTGCTCGTCGGTATCGTCGTCGGCACCTACTCCACGATCTTTATCGCGGCCCCGCTCTACGCGCAACTGCGCGAGAAGGAAAAGGACATCAGCGCTAACGATCGGCGCACCATCGCCGCTCGTACGCGCAGCGCAGGCGCGACGAACAGTGCGGGAGCAACATCATGAGCGGACTACCCGAAGTCACGGCGACCGAAGCAATCCAACTCGCAGAAGCCGGTACCTGGGTGCTTGACGTGCGCGAACAGGACGAGTGGGATCGCGGTCATTCGCCCCTGACCCATCTCCTGCCGATGTCCGCGATGACCGAGCGCCTGCCTGAAGTTCCGACGGGCCAGCGCGTTCTGGTCATCTGTCATGCCGGCTCGCGTTCGTTGCGCGTTACGAAGGCGCTGCAGGATGCGGGCTACGACGCCGTCAACGTGGCCGGCGGCATGCTCGCCTGGGCCGAAGCCGGCGGCGAACTCGTCTCAGAAGGTTCGGACGAACCTCGCGTCGGCTGATCGGGTGCCCGTTCGCGCCCTCAGCGAACCCGGCAGGACGGCTCCTGGCGCGGTGATAGTTTTGCGGAGGGAGGAGGAACGATGACCGAGACGACAGCTCCGAACTCTCCGACGCCCGGCACCGCGTCGCTCCGCACTCTTCTTCCGCGGATCTTCTCCAAAGCACAGCCGACGGGTGCCGTCGACAGGCTGATCAAGACCGCCAGGTTGCATCATCCCAAGTCCGACGTCAGTATCATCGAGCGTGCCTATACGACGGCCGAGACCGCCCACCGCGGCCAGCTGCGTAAGAGTGGCGAGCCGTACATCACTCACCCTGTTGCCGTCGCCCAGATTCTGGCCGACCTCGGCATCGGGCCGAAGACGCTCGCCGCAGCACTTCTGCACGACACCGTCGAGGACACCGAGTACACGCTCGATCAGCTGCGCGACGACTTCGGTGATGAGATCGCGATGCTGGTGGATGGGGTCACCAAACTCGACAAGCTGAAATACGGGGACAGCGCCCAAGCCGAGACCGTTCGCAAGATGGTCGTCGCGATGTCTAAGGACATCCGGGTGCTGGTGATCAAGCTCGCCGACCGTCTGCACAATGCCCGCACCTGGGGCTTCATGCCCATCGAGAACGCCACCCGCAAGGCGCAGGAGACCCTGGAGATCTATGCGCCGCTGGCGCATCGCCTCGGAATCCAGGCGATCAAGTGGGAGCTCGAAGACCTCTCCTTCGCCGTGCTCTATCCGAAGCTCTACGTCGAGATCGAGAGCCTGGTCAAGCAGCGCACCCCGCAGCGCGAGGAATTCGTGCAGCAGGTCGTCAACGCCGTGAACAACGACCTCAAGGCGTCGAAGATCAAGGGCAAGGTCGCCGGCCGGCCGAAGCAGTACTACTCGATCTACCAGAAGATGGTGGTGCGCGGCCGCGAGTTCGACGAGATCTACGACCTGGTCGGCATCCGCGTTCTCGTCGGCTCCGTGCGGGATTGCTACGCCGTGCTCGGCTCGATCCATGCACGCTGGAATCCGATCCCCGGCCGTTTCAAAGATTACATCGCCACCCCGAAGTTCAACCTCTACCAGTCGCTGCATACGACAGTGATCGGGCCGAAGGGCCGTGCTGTCGAGATCCAAATCCGCACCGACGAGATGCACCAGCGCGCGGAATTCGGCGTCGCGGCTCACTGGAAATACAAGGAACGTGTCAACGGTGGCAAGAACGTCGATATCAATGACGACGGCGACATGGCATGGCTAGCGCACATCTCCGACTGGCAGGCCGAAACCGTCGATCCGAACGAGTTCCTCGACTCGCTCCGCTTCGAGATCGGTGCCAAAGAGGTCTACGTTTTCACGCCACAGGGCAAAGTGATCGGTCTGCCTGCCGGCGCGACGCCTGTCGACTTCGCCTACGCCGTGCACACCGAGGTCGGCCACCGCACCATGGGTTCGAAAGTCAACGGTCGCCTCATTCCCCTGGAGAGCACGCTCAGCAGCGGCGATGTGGTAGAGATCTTCACGTCGAAGAATCCGGATGCCGGACCAAGCCAGGGCTGGCTGAACTTCGTCAAGAGTCCGCGGGCCCGCAACAAGATCAAGCAGTGGTTCACCAAGGAACGTCGTGACGAGGCGATCGAGCAGGGCAAGGATGCCATCGCTCGTGCCATGCGCAAACAGAACCTACCGCTCCAGAAGCTGATGAACCAGGACTCGTTCAGCGAGGTCGCATCGCAGATGCGTTTTGACGACATCTCCGCGCTCTACGCGGCGGTCGGCGAAGGCCACGTCTCGACTCAGTCGGTGATCGAGAAGGTTCTGGCGACTCTGCACACCGAGGCGGAGACCGAGGATGCCGAAATCCCGTTCCCCAGCAAGGGGCGCAGTAAGCCGCTGCGCAACAGCGACTCTGGCGTGCTCGTGCGAGGAGCGCCGGACATCCTGGTCAAGCTGGCCAAGTGCTGCACGCCTGTGCCTGGCGACCCCATTGTGGGCTTCGTGACCCGCGGCGCTGGCGTCTCGGTGCACCAGGCGGACTGCCACAACGTCGCCTCGCTGCTCAACGAGCCGGAGCGAATGATCGACGTTGAATGGGCGCCGACCTCGTCGAGCGTGTTCCTGGTGCAGATCCAGGTGGAGGCGCTCGATCGTGCGGGTCTTCTGTCGGATGTGACCCGCGTGCTCTCAGAGAGCCACGTGAATATTCTCTCGGCGACCGTGTCGACCTCGAGCGACCGCCTGGCCCTCAGTCGTTTCGTGTTCGAAATGGGGGATACCACCCACCTCGACGCCGTCCTGAACGCCGTGCGCCGTATCGACACCGTCTACGACGTATACAGGGTGTCTGGCGGCTGAGAATAGTCGTCCGCTGCCATGATGCGGGCGAGAGCCTGTCGCTTGCCGGGGAGGTTGCGACGCCTGTCGAGCATGGCGACACACTCGCCGACACCGAACCGGCCGAGCCGCATCAGCGCGTTGGTCATGCGAACCTCCTGTTCGCCGAACGCTGGGCTGAAACGCGCCAGGTCCACGACAGTCCTGAGCGGCGTCGTGACGCGGAGTCCTGAGTAGTCGAGCAGGTCGGATTCGTCGAGCACCACCTCGCGCAGGGAGAACCGGGCGGTTCCCATCGGGCGGGCCCTGGCGGAGACATCGGCGCAGAACTGGTGCTTGACGGGTGGCCTCGCCAGCACGCCGAGCACCCAGGCTGCCGTTCGCTGCTCGGCGATCAGGCGCGTGGGAAACAGCGCCGAGAGCGCTGCGGCGCGCGTAGCACGCCGGTCGATCTCGTCGATGGGGCTGAAACAGTCGTCCACCGCGTAGAGCTCCCCGTCCAGGCGGGCGGCGTGCAACTCTGCCTCTGGCAGGTCGAAACGGGAGAGGACGGGTGGCAGGCGCTGTGGCATCCACCCATGGTCGTGGCTGGCGACAGATGCCGATGGCTGTATTCGTTATCTGTGGATAAGCGACGACCGGGAAGAGCTGTGGACTAACCGATCGCCCTGAGCCATGCCTTGCGGGCTTCGAGCGCCTCCTCGGCGTCCTTCACCGTGGTGGCGTTGCCGCCGGTCTTCGCCTCGGCAAGCTCCTTCTCGAGTTTGGCGATGGCATCCTGCAGCTGGCCGGTGAGCCCTTCGGCACGCGCGATCCGTTCGGGGTTGCTCTTCTGCCAGTGGTCCTCGTCAAGCTTGCGCACGGCGGTCTCGACTTTGCGGAGCCGATCCTCGATCGTCTTGACCCTGTCGCGTGGCACCTTGCCGATAGCATCCCAGCGACGCTGGACCGAGAGCAGTGCGTCTTTGGCCTTGCCGCGGTCGGTTTCGGCGAGTAGCGGTTCGGCCTCGGTGAGCAGCGCGAGCTTGAGCTCCAGATTGGCGCTGAATTCTTCGTTCTCTTTGGCGTCGATCTCGGACTTGGCCGCGTAGAGGGCGTCGCCCGCCGTCTTGAACTTTGCCCAGAGTGCGTCGTCGAATTTCTTACCGGCGCGCCCGGCGTTCTTCCACTCGTCGAGCAGCGAGCGATAGGTCGGGATGCCATCCAGGCCCTTGGGGATCAGCGTTTCAGCCTTCTCCACCAGTTCCTGCTTCTTGTTGCGGGCATCTTTGTGTACCGAATCGAGTTCGGCGAAGAAGGCCTTGCGGTGCGTCTCGATCGTGGTGCGGGCTACGCGGAATCGCTTCCACAGGTCGTTGCTCTCGTTCTTCGGCAGGCGCGGGCCATCCTGCTGGTGCTTCTGCCAGCGCGCGAAGATGTCGTCGAGTGTGGCGCTCACCTGCTTCCACTGGGCCTTCGCCGGGTCCTGTGCCGCCAAGGTCTCCGCCTCGACGACCAGGGCTTCGCGCTCGGCCAGCGCGGCATCCGTCGCGGCTTTGGTCTCTGCGGTCTGCTTCTCGGTGAGTTCCCCGACGGCGCCATCGAGGGCATCAAGCCGCGTGACCAGAGACTGCAGGTCGCCGACCGCGTTGGCTGTGCTGACCGTGCCCTTGAGCGTGGTGATGGTCTTCGCCACATCGGCCGCCGCAGTGCCTCGCTTGATGCGCTGCTCGAGGAGCGTCACCTGGCCGGCGAGTTCAACATACTTACGCTCAAAGTAGGCCAGCGCCTCCTCCTGCGTGCCGTCCGGATACTGTCCGACGGCGCGTTCTGAATCGCCCTCGCGAACGAAGACGGTACCCGTCTCATCAACGCGGCCCCATGGAGCCTGATCGTTTGTCGCCAAAAGCCTCACCCTTGCTGCTCGGGCCATCTCGAGAAATGACCGGGCACCAGCCTATTGCACAGTCAGTTGGGTGATCTTCGTGGGAATGACCGGAGCGCCATCATTCGCGCTGTTCGCGCCGGGTGTGACACCTCCGGTGGCGATCGAGCTGATGAACTTGTCAAGGCCGCTCGTGACAGTGCCGAAGACGGTGTAGCCGCCGGTCGAGGAGTCAAGCGTGGTGTCGCCGTAGGTGATGAAGAACTGGCTGCTCTGGCCTGTAGGGATCGGTACCGCGCGCCATCGCGATCGTTCCTGCGGGGTAGATACCGCCACTCGGCACGTTTTCGAGCGGACCGAAACTGAATCCGACGTCGCCACTCCCCTTGCCATCCACCGAACCGCACTGGATCAGCTTGGCCGAGTCGCTATTGGTGAGACGGTGACAGGTGCTGCCGGTCGAAGTATAGAAGCCCTTCTGGGCCAGCGAGATGAAGACGGAGGAGGCCTGCGGTGCCTTCGCGCCATCCAACTGGATGCCGAGCTTGACGCTGTTGAGGTCGAGCTGACCCGTCCAGATGCGTCCTTGTGCGATTGCGGCGGATGGCACGTCTCCGACGTTCGATCCTTGTGCGGGTGCCGAGGCACTGGCCGACGGCGACGGCGACGGGGAGGCAGTTGGAGTGCCGGGGCCTGCGGTGAAGTAGAACACCTGGGTGAGCGTGGCAAGCGCTGCGACCACCACGACGCCGACGATGGCGATGATGTTGTCGCGCCGACGGCGGGTGACCTGGTGGGCGTGCACGGCCTGCCGGGCGTTGTAACGACGCAGGCGATCCCGCGCCTCACGTGCGTCGCGCTCGGCGTTTTTGCTCGGTGCCACGTGTGTCCTCCATCGGGCCTGCTGGAATGCCCCCATGCACTGTATCGGAAGGGGAGTTATCGGTCGTCGCAACTAGCATTGCCTTCATGGTGGATGCCCAGCTAGGCCTTCGTGGCGGTGCGACGCCCCTCGCGGTGAGGATGCGACCGCGCAGCCTTGACGAGGTGGCAGGCCAGAAGCATCTGCTCGGGCCTGGGTCGCCGCTCGTGAGTCTCGCCTCGGACAAGACGGGGGAGCAGGGCTCGGCATCCGTGATCCTGTGGGGCCCACCGGGCACCGGCAAGACAACGCTGGCACAGGCGATAGCCCACAGTTCCGGGCGCAAGTTCATCGAACTGTCGGCGGTGAACGCCGGGGTGAAGGATGTCCGCGAAGTCATGGAGGCCGCGATGTCGGCCCGTGACCTCTATGGCGTCTCCACAGTGCTCTTCCTCGACGAGATCCACCGGTTCTCCAAGGCCCAACAGGACGCTCTACTGCCCGGCGTCGAGAACGGCTGGGTCATCCTCGTCGCCGCGACGACCGAGAACCCGTCGTTCTCCATCATCTCGCCGCTGCTCTCGCGGTCGCTCCTGCTCACCCTCAACGTGCTTAGTGACGAGGATCTCGGGGTGCTCGTCGATCGGGCGGTCACCGACCCCCGCGGGCTGAACGACAAGGTGGTGCTCGAGCCTGACGCCCGAGCCGCGATCATCAGGTTGGCGTCCGGCGACGCACGACGGGCGCTCACCGCTCTCGAGGCCGGTGCACTGTCGGCAACGTCGACCGCCGGCGAGGAGAAGCCGGTGGTCACAGAAGACATCGTGGCGATGGCCGTCGACCGCGCACTGCTGCGCTACGACCGCAACGGTGACGAGCACTACGACGTGATCAGTGCCTTCATCAAATCTGTGCGTGGCTCCGACGTGGACGCCGCGCTGCACTATCTGGCCCGCATGATCGAAGCGGGCGAGGATCCGCGGTTCATCGCCCGCCGCGTGATGATCAGTGCCGCCGAAGACATCGGTATCGCCGACCCGCAGGCCCTGGTGATCGCCGTGGCCGCTGCGGATGCAGTGCAGTACGTCGGCATGCCAGAGGGGCGCATCCCGCTAGCAGAGGCCGTGGTCTATCTCGCCACCGCGCCAAAATCGAATGCCGCTTATATGGCCCTGGATGCCGCGATCGCCGACGTGCGCGCGGGCAAGATCGGTCGCGTGCCGAAGCACCTGCGTGACGCCCACTACGCCGGAGCGAAGAAGCTGGGGCACGGCAAGGGATATAGGTACTCCCACGATTCGGACCTCGGCGTGGTGAAACAGCAGTACCTGCCCGACGAACTGCTGTCCACGCGATACTACGAACCGACAGAACACGGCAACGAGCGGGACGTGAAGGCACGACTGGAGAAGCTGCGCCGCATCATCCGCGGCGAGTAATCGCCAATTCTGTTAGGATCTTCCGTGGTCGTGAGGTCTTTTCCCTCCGCCACACCCCTCTTCCCATTTGTTCGCGCTCACGCGCGAGCCCTTCCGATGCACATCCGTGTCGAGGGGCGAAGAGAATCGAAAGGAAATCGTGTCTACCAAGTCACGTACACGGAGCAAGACCCGCCTGTCGCGGGCGCTGGGCATTCCGCTCACCCCGAAAGCAGCCAAATACCTCGAGAAGCGCCCGTACCCTCCGGGGGAGCACGGCCGCACCAAGCGCAAGACCGACAGCGACTATGCCGTCCGTCTTCGTGAGAAGCAGCGTCTGCGTGCCCAGTACGGCATCCGCGAGGCCCAGCTGAAGATCCAGTTCGAAGAAGCACGTCGTGCCGCTGGCCTGACCGGTGAGAACCTGGTCGAGCAGCTCGAGATGCGTCTCGATGCCCTCATCGTTCGCGCAGCGTTCGCCCGCACCACGGCCCAGGCTCGCCAGCTGATCGTTCACCGCCACATCCTCGTGGATGGTCAGCGTGTCGACCGCCCATCCTTCCGCGTGAAGCCGGGCCAGCTGATCCACGTGCATGCCAAGAGCGAAGGCATGGAGCCGTTCCAGGTCGCAGCCGCCGGCGGTCACGCCGACGTCCTGCCGAAGACCCCCGGCTACCTCGAGGTCGAACTCGACAAGCTGCAGGCACGCCTGGTGCGTCGCCCGAAGCGCGCCGAGGTTCCGATCACCTGTGAAGTGCAGCTCGTCGTCGAGTACTACGCGGCTCGCTAAGCGTTTCGTTCGTCAGGAAGGGTTCCGGCTTGTGCCGGGGCCCTTCCTTCGATTAACGGGTTCGACTTGCCCAGTGGGTCCAATAGGGTTGGACAGTGCCTGAGCGGGCGCTCCCTAGTGATTGATGGGTGGATGACATGAGTGGTGGCGACATCGCCGGACTGATTGCGGCCGCGGTATTCGCCGTTCTCGTTGGACTTCTGGCTATCCCGTTGGTGAAACTCGGTCGCGTGTTCGACGAGACACGGGGCGCGATCCACGATCTCAGCACCAACGTCACGCCGCTGCTCGAAGAAGCCACCACGACGATCAGCGAGACCAACAAGCAGCTCGCGCGTGTCGACACGATCACGAAGGGCGTCGCAGAGGCGACCGGCAACATCACCTCTTTGATCGCCCTGTTCGCGGCGACCGTTGGTGGTCCACTGATCAAGCTCGCCGGTTTCTCGGCTGCCGTCCGCGCGGCTATGACCGGGCTGAAGCCCAAGGGGCGCACGAAGTAAGCTTGATTCTCAGACTTGGACTGCACCATCCGTTTCACACTCAGCAGGGAGTAACCAGATGAAGAAACTACTGTGGCTCATCGTCGGCGTCGGCGTCGGCTTCATCGCCGCACACCAGATCAACAAGACACCAGAGGGCCAGCGGTTCTTCGAGGATGTCGACCACCGCGCACGGGAATTCAGCGATGCCGTCGTGGACGGCTATAAGGCACGCGAGGCGGAGCTGCGCGCGGCCGTGGCAGACGCCGAGGATGTCATCGCCGACCTCCGTAGCAAGAAGTAGAACAACTCTTTCTCGGCCGGGCATCAACCCTGCCCTAATTCCAGGACACCATGCAGACTGCTGATATCCGTGCGCGCTGGCTCGACTTCTTCGGCGACCGCGGCCACACCGTAGTTCCCTCGGCGTCGCTCGTCAGTGACGATCCCACCCTGCTGTTTACAGTCGCCGGCATGGTGCCGTTCGTGCCCTACCTGACGGGTTTGGTGCCCGCACCCTATCCGCGCGCCACGAGTGTGCAGAAGTGTATCCGCACCCTCGATATCGAGGAGGTCGGGAAGACTCCGCGCCACGGCACCTTCTTCCAGATGAACGGCAACTTCTCGTTCGGCGACTACTTCAAAGAGGGAGCCATCACCTACGCATGGGAGCTCCTGACCACCTCGGAGTCCGACGGCGGATACGGCTTCGACGAGAAAGACCTCTGGGTCACGGTCTACGAGGAAGACGACGTCTCCTTCGATCTCTGGCGTCGCATCGCCGGCCTGCCCGAGTACCGCATCCAGCGTCTCGGCAAGGACGAGAACTACTGGTCGACCGGGCAACCGGGGCCCGCTGGGCCCGACTCGGAGATCTTCTTCGACCGCGGCCCGGCCTACGGAGCCGACGGTGGTCCGGCAACCGGCGACGACCGGTACGTCGAGATCTGGAACCTGGTCTTCATGCAGTACCTGCGTGGCGAGGGGACCGGTTACGACTTCCCGATCCTCGGCGACCTGCCGAAACAGAACATCGACACCGGTATGGGGCTAGAGCGGGTCGCCTTTCTCAAGCAGGGCGTCGAGAACATCTACGAGATCGATCAGATCCGCCCGGTACTCGATCGTGCGGCGGAGCTTTCAGGACGGCGTTACGGCGTCGACCAGGACGATGACGTGCGTATGCGCGTCGTCGCCGACCACGTCCGCTCCAGCCTGATGCTCATGTCGGACGGTGTCACGCCGTCGAATGAAGGGCGGGGCTACATCCTGCGACGCCTGCTGCGTCGTTCTGTGCGGTCCATGAGGCTTCTCGGCGTCGATGCGCCCACCTTCACCGAACTGTTCAGCGCATCGCGGGATGCGATGAAGGCGGCCTATCCGGAGGTGGAGAGCGACTTCACCCGCATCCACAATCTGGCGTTCAACGAGGAAGAGACGTTCCTCCGCACGCTCGCGAGCGGTACCAGCATCCTGGACCTCGCCGTCTCGAAGACCCAGGATGCCGGCGTGAAGCAGCTGGCGGGCGATACGGCCTTCCTGCTGCACGACACCTTCGGATTCCCGATCGACCTCACGCTGGAGATGGCCGAGGAGGCGGGGCTCACCGTCGACCGTGACGCCTTCAATTCCTTGATGCTCGATCAGCGCACGATGGCCAAGGCCGACGCCAAGGCCAAGAAGACCCTGCTGGCCGACCTGTCGGTCTACAGCGCCTTCCGTGCCAAGGGCGAGACGATCTTCACCGGCTACGACTACCTCGACACCGACACCACGGTGCTCGGTCTCATCGTCGACGGTGTCTCGGTGAGTAGCGCCGTGATCGGCGACATCGCCGAGGTGATCCTGGCCGAGACGTCGCTGTATCCGGAGTCCGGTGGGCAGGAAGCGGATGCCGGCAGCATCGTCGGCAACGGCTTCGACCTCGAGGTGCTCGACGTGCAGCGCCCGGTGAAGGGTCTCGTGAGTCACCGTGTGCGGGTGCGCTCCGGCGAGGTAGGAGTGGGAGATGCCGCGACCAGCGTCGTAGACAGTGAGTACCGTCGCGGCGCGACCCAGGCGCACTCGGCGACTCACCTCATCCATGCCGCTCTCCGTGAGGTTCTCGGCCCGGAGGCTCATCAGGCCGGTTCAGACAACCGCGCCGGCTACATGCGACTCGACTTCAACTGGAACAAGCCGCTCTCTGCCGCCACTCGAACCGAGATCGAAGGCATCGCTAACAACGCCGTCAGACAGAATCTCGAGGTCTCGACCCGCATCATGCCGCTCGATGACGCTCGAGCCCTCGGTGCGATGGCGTTGTTCGGCGAGAAATACGGCGACACCGTGCGGGTGGTCGAGATCGGTGGTCCGTGGTCGCTCGAACTCTGCGCGGGAACTCACGTGACTCGCAGCTCGGAGATCGGGCTCATCAACGTAATCAGCGAATCCTCTGTGGGTTCGAGCAACCGGCGCATCGAGTCGCTCGTCGGCATCGAGGCGTTCAACGATCTCACCACCGAGCGCGCCATCGTCAACGAACTGACATCCAATCTCAAGACGCCGCGAGAACAGCTGCCAGAGCGTATCTCCGAATTGCTCGCCAGCCTGAAAGCGGCGGAGAAACGCATCGCCGAATTCGAGTCTGCCGCGCTCGTCGAGCGTGTTCCGGCGCTGCTGGCTGAGATCGAGACAATCGGCGACCTGCGCGTGCTGATCAAGGATGTCGGAGCCCTGAAGTCCTCCGACGACCTCCGTTCGCTCGTGACCACCGTGCGCGGTCGAATCGGCACCGACGCAGCTGTCGTCGCTCTCGCGGCGAACGTGGGCGGTAAGCCCGCGGTGATCATCGGTACGAATGAGGCAGCGCGTCAGCACGGCGTGAAGGCTGGCCGGCTGGCCAAAGTCGCGGCCGGAGTTCTCGGTGGTGGAGGCGGTGGCAAGGATGACCTCGCCCAGGGTGGCGGTTCCGATCTCGGTGCGATTCCGGCGGCATTCGAAGCCATCTCCCGCTCGCTCTGGCCGTAGCAGTGCGGGTGGGCGTTCGTCTCGGCGTCGATGTGGGCAAGGTCCGCATCGGACTGGCTCGCAGCGACCCGTACGGCATGCTCGCAACTCCCGTGATGACGGTGCCGCGTGGTGACGGCGACGTTCGGATCATTCTCGAACACGCGGCGGAACTCGATGCGATCGAGGTCATCGTGGGTCTTCCTCTTGCCCTCTCAGGAACAGAGACGGCATCCACGCAGGATGCCCGCGCCTTCGCGAACAGGATCGCCTCCGCCACGCCGCTGCCAGTACGGATGGTGGATGAGCGGCTGTCGACGGTGTCCGCGCAGCGAGCGATGCAGGCATCCGGACGAAACACCAAACGCTCACGTCCTGTGATCGACCAGGTGGCCGCGGTTATAATTTTGCAGCACGCCCTCGATGTCGAGCGCTCTGGTGGAAACCCTCCGGGTGCGGTCGTCGAACCGGACGAAGGACAGTAACTCGTGGTAGATGATCCCAGCTGGGACGATATTTTCAACTCCCAGCCTCGTACGGGGGAGAATGCCGACCCGACTCCGGAACCCGCGCCGCAGTCCCGCCGCGAGGCGCGCGAACGCCAGCCGAAGCGCGTGCGCGAAGGACGCGTCGATGAGTACGGGCCTCCTCCGCAGAAGAAAAAGAAGCGCAGGCTCGGCTGGCTCTGGGTATTGCTGGTTTTCGTCGTCGTCCTCGGTGGTGCGGCCACCGCCGTCTGGTTCACTTTCGAACCGCAGATCAGGCACGTACTGGGCTGGGAAGACTCGAACGACTACGTCGGCAGTGGCTCTGGCAAGGTCATCGTCACGGTCAAGGACGGCCAGATCGGTGGCGACGTGGCCAAGACGCTGGCCGCCTCCGGTGTGACGAAGACCTATGACGCCTTCTACGGCCTGCTGCTCAAGACGCCGAGCGTGCAGTTCCAGCCCGGCAGCTATCAGCTGAAGAAGCAGATGAGTGCCAAGTCTGCTCTCGCTGCCATCACCGATCCCAAGAATAAGGTGTTGACCCGCGTGATCCTCCCGGAGGGCATCACAGTGAAGGGCGTCATCACCAGGCTCTCCGACATCAGCCAGAGCACCGGTGTCACCAGGGAACAGCTGGAGGCTGCCGCCGCCGACTATAAGTCGTTCGGGCTCCCGGCCGAAGCCCCGAGTCTCGAGGGCTATCTGTTTCCGGCCACTTACAATGTCAATCCGGGCCTGAGCGCCCACCAGATCCTTGACACCTTCGTCAAGGAGACGTTCAAGCGATTGGATGCCGCGGGCGTCGCGCCCGCGGACCGCCACCGTATCCTCACCCTCGCCGCCCTCACGCAGAAAGAGGGCGGAAGCACCGCCGACTTCCTCAAGGTCGCCAGGGTCTGGGACAACCGCATCGCCGACAAAATGAACCTGCAGTCGGATGCGACGGTGAGCTATGGCGTCGGAGGTACTACCCTCGAGACCACAGCCGCCCAGCGCGCCGACAAGAGCAACCCCTACAACACCTATGCCAACCCCGGGCTACCGGTCGGACCGATTTCGAACCCCGGTCAAGCGGCGATCGACGCGACCCTTCATCCGGCTGACGGCTCGTGGATCTACTTCGTGGTGGTCAACTGTTCGACCGGTGAGACCGCATTCTCCGACACGCTCGCCCAGCATGAGGCGGCAAACAAGCAGCTCGGGCAGTGGCAGAAGGAGCATCCGGGCGGCTGCAACTGATGCGGCTCGCGGTGCTCGGGCATCCGATCGCGCACTCCAAGTCTCCGGCCCTTCACGCCGCTGCCTACGCGGCGCTCGGATTGCCATGGGTCTACGAGGCGATTGATGTGACCTCGGATGCGTTGCCCGCCTTCATCGAGAGCAGGGATGCGGAATGGCGTGGCCTGTCCCTCACCATGCCACTCAAGCGCGACGTGATGCCGTTCCTCGGAGCAATGGATGAGTTCACGGAACTCACCGGCGGGGCGAACACCGTCTTGTTCGACACCGAACGCCGGATGCTGCACGGGTTCAACACCGATGTCTACGGTGTGACGGAGTCTTTTCGTGCCGCGGGGGTTCACAGTCTCTCCACCGTCCGACTGCTCGGCGGCGGAGCGACGGCGTCATCGGTGCTGGTGGCTGTCACACGGCTTGGCGCCCGTCGCGTCGTGATCGCCACCCGGGCTCCGGAGAAGCTCGGACCGCTCATCGCGCTGGCTGAGCAACTCGAACTCGAACTCGGCGACGAACCGCTGACGGCGATCGATCGTGATTTTGTGCCAGACGCTGTCGTGAGCACGCTGCCGAACGGTGTGGAAATCGACCTGGATCTCGGCGAGGAGTCCTACCGGAGGTCTGTGCTGTTCGACGTTGCTTACGAACCGTGGCCGACAGCCCTCGCCGCGAACTGGATCGCCACGGGAGGCACAGTCATCCGGGGACTGGAGATGCTGGCCCACCAGGCGCTCATCCAAGTGCGGATCTTCGTCAACGGGCATCCGGATACCGCTCTCGACGACGAGGCCGCCGTGTTCGCGGCGATGCGCGCGGCGGTCGACCTCCCGAACTGAATTCGGCGGCTCGGAGGCTGTGGGAGGATTCTTTACATGCTCCGATGGTTGACCGCAGGCGAATCGCACGGCCCGGAACTGGTGGCTATTCTCGAGGGGATGCCGGCCGGCGTGCCGGTGACCATGGGCGCGATCCAGGCCGACCTCTACCGCCGCACGCTCGGCTACGGACGCGGTGCACGGCAGAAGTTCGAGCAGGACGAGCTGACGATCAGCGGTGGTGTGCGCTTCGGTCTCACCATGGGCAGCCCGATTGCCCTGCGTATCGGCAACACCGAATGGCCACGGTGGGTGGAGGTGATGAGCGCCGCTCCGGTCGATCTCGACACCCTGCCCAAGGGTCGCGGAGCGGCACTGACCCGCCCCCGCCCAGGGCATGCCGACCTGGTAGGCATGCAGAAGTACGGCTTCGAGGAATCACGCAACGTCCTGGAGCGCGCGAGCGCCAGGGAGACGGCCGCGCGTGTGGCTCTCGGTGCGGTTGCACGATCGTTTCTCGCCGAACTCGGTATCGGCCTGGTGTCGCACACCCTGTCGATCGGATCGGTGCGTGTTCCGGCGGGTCGCGCGCTTCCCGGCCCCGCGGATGTCGCGGCTCTCGACACCGATCCGCTGCGCTGTTTCGACTCCGAGACCTCAGCGCTCATGGTGGCGGAGGTCGACAGGGCTCACGAGGACGGCGACACTCTCGGCGGGGTCGTAGAAGTTCTCGCCTACAACCTTCCGCCGGGACTCGGTTCTTACACCCACTGGGACCGCCGCCTCGACTCGCAGCTGGCTGCCGCCCTCATGGGCATCCAGGCCATCAAGGGCGTCGAGGTCGGCGACGGCTTCGCGACAGCCGCACGTCGAGGCTCCGAAGCACACGACGAACTGTTCAAGACCCACGACGGCATCGTGCGATCGAGCGACCGTGCCGGCGGCACCGAGGGTGGTATGAGCACCGGGACGGTGCTGCGAGTGAGCGCCGCCATGAAGCCGATCTCGACGGTTCCCCACGCGCTGCGCACCGTCGACATTGCGGGGGGTGGTGCCGCTGAGGCACACCACCAGCGTTCCGATGTCTGCGCGGTACCCGCCGCTGGCGTTGTGGCCGAAGCCATGGTCGCACTCGTGCTGGCGAATTCCGTGCTGGAGAAATTCGGTGGCGACTCGATCGTCGAGACGAAGCGCAACTTCGACGCGTACGTCGCGGCCATTCCCGAAAACCTGCGCACCGGATCGGTCTCCGATCCGCGCCTCGGCCGGTAACGCGTTCGCATGAGCCCTGCTCCGCATCTCGTTCTGATCGGTCCACCCGGCGCGGGGAAGACCCGACTCGGCAAGAAGGTCGCCCGCCTGATCGGCGCCGACTTCATCGACACCGATCGACGGATCGTGTCGACCCATGGACCGATCGCCGAGATCTTCGCGACCTACGGCGAAGCGCACTTTCGTCGTCTCGAACGGGCGGAGGTCACTCGTGCTCTCGCCGAACCCGCCGTGATCTCGCTGGGCGGAGGGGCCGTGCTCGACCCCGGTACGCAGGCCGATCTCGCGCTGCACCGCATCGCGCTCGTCACGGTGAGCCCCGAGGCCGTCGAGGCCCGGATCGCCGGATCCAGTCGTCCCCTCGTCGCGGGCGGAATCGACGCGTGGACCCGCCTCGTCGAGACGCGACGAGAAATCTACGAACGACTCGCAACCCGCACCTGGGATACGTCCCATCGACCGATCGACCAGATCGCCGCCGAGATGGCCGGCTGGGTCACGAAGGAAGAACGATGAGCACAACCACAATCACCGTGTCCGGCACGGAACCTTACGACGTACTCGTGGGCCGAGGCATCCTCGATCGGCTGCCTGAGTTGATCGGACCCAACGCTCAGAAGGTGCTGATCGTTCATCCGCCGACGCTCGGCGCCCGTGCTGCTGCGCTGCGCGAATCGCTGGTCGGAGACTACGAGGTGTTGCTGGCCGAGATCCCGGATGCCGAGGCGGGCAAACGGGTCGAGGTCGCCGCGTTCTGCTGGCAGGTCATGGGCCAGGCCGATTTCACCCGAACCGACGCCGTCGTCGGGTTCGGCGGGGGATCGGTGACCGACGTCGCCGGATTCGTCGCCGCGACCTGGCTGCGCGGCATCCGCCTGATCCAGCTGCCGACGACGCTTCTCGGCATGGTGGACGCCGCGATCGGCGGCAAGACCGGCATCAACACGGCGGAGGGCAAAAATCTCGTCGGAGCTTTTTACGCGCCGGCCGGGGTGATCGTCGATCTCGACACCCTGACCGGACTCAGCCAGATGGAGATCCTCGCGGGGTTCGGCGAGGTCGTGAAGTACGGTTTCATCGCCGAGCCCGAGATCCTGGACATCATCGAGCGGGACGTAGATGTCGCGACCGACTCGCAGAGCGAGGAGTTCCGTCGCATGGTGGAGCTCTCGATCCGCATCAAGGCGCGCGTGGTCGGTGAGGACTTCAGGGAGGCCGGACTGCGCGAGATCCTGAACTACGGTCACACGCTGGGGCACGCCGTCGAATATGCGGAGCGGTTCCAGTGGCGTCACGGTGCGGCCGTCGCGATCGGAATGGTCTACGCGGCGGAACTGGGTCGGCTCACCGGTCGACTTTCCGACGAGGTCGTCGATCGCCACCGCAGCATCCTCACCTCGCTGCAGCTGCCCATCGGTTACCCCGCTGGACGTTGGAGCACCCTGCTCTCCGTGATGAAGCGCGACAAGAAGGCTCGCGGCAGCATGCTGCGGTTCATCGTGCTCGACGACGTCGCGAAGCCGACCACTCTGACCGGCCCCGATGAGAGCCTGCTATTCGCCGCCTACCAGGAGATCGGCATCTGACCCCGTCGCTGCCGCACTGCTAGGTTCTTTGGATGAGTGATTCTCGTCCCGTGGTGTTGCTGACCGGCCTCGGACGTCGCATCGGCATCGCGGCCGGAATCGCCGAGCGACTGGCTGCCGACGGCTGGGATATCGCCTTCGTCTACTCCTCGCATTACGACGATCGAGCCAACGGTGGCGCGGGAGATATTGCTGAGATAGAAGGACGACTTCGTGAGCTGGGCGCCGAAGTGGTCGGGATCGATGCTGATCTCGGGAATGTCGAGGTGGCGGCATCCGCCCTCGATATCGCTGAGACCCTCGGGCGGGTGACCGCGCTGGTGCTCAGCCATGCCGAGAGCGTGAACTCCGGGATTCTCAGCACGACGGTGGAGAGCTTCGATCGCCACTTCGCGGTGAACGCCAGAGCCAGTTGGCTGTTGATCCGTGAATTCGCAGCGCGCTTCACCGGGGAGCGCGGCACCGGACGCGTCGTGGCCCTGACCAGTGACGCGATCACCGACGAGGTTCCCTATGGCGCCAGCAAGGGCGCTCTCGACAGGATTGTCTTCGCCGCTGCCCGCGAATTCGCCGAACTCGGCATCACCTCCAATGCCGTCAATCCCGGGCCAGTCGATACCGGCTGGATGACGGATGAGGTGCGTGGCTGGGTTCGCGATCGCACGCCGGCTGGCCGAGGTGGTCAGCCAGCCGACACGGCCTCTCTCGTCGCCTTCCTGCTGTCGGAGGACGGCCAGTGGATCAACGGCCAGCTGTTGAAGTCCGACGGCGGCTTCAGCGCGCCGGGATGACGACACCAAGGGCACGCGCCCCGCAGCGATAAGCTCAACAACCATGGCCAGCATCCTCGTTCTCAACGGTCCGAACCTCGGGCGTCTCGGCAGCCGGGAACCCGATGTCTACGGCAGCGGCACGCTCGCGGAACTCCGCGCAGAACTCGACCGCGAAGTCCCTTCCGACCACGTCATCGACCTGCGCCAGACGAATGACGAGGCCGAACTCATCGGCTGGCTCTACGAGGCCGTCGACACCGCGAGTCCGGTGATCCTGAACCCAGCCGCTTTCACGCACTACTCCTACGCGCTTCGGGATGCCGCGGCTCTCGTCACCAAGGCCGGCCTGATCCTCGTGGAGGTGCATCTCTCCAACCCGCACGCGCGCGAGGAGTTCCGGCACACCAGCGTCATCTCCGGCGTCGCCACCGGCGTGATTGCCGGCTTCGGTTTCGACTCATACCTGCTGGCCCTTGACCTCATTAAGAGACGGTCCTAGCCTCGTTGTGCCTTCGGGGTGGGCTGAGCCGGTAAACTCGAGGCTTCGGCGCCGTCGCGCCCGCCTACCTCCCTTCCAGAACGGATTTCTACAGCCATGGCTTCAACCGCTGATATCAGGAACGGCGTCGTTCTCAACATGGACGGCCAGCTCTGGACCGTCATCGAATTCCAGCACGTCAAGCCGGGCAAGGGTGGCGCATTCGTGCGCACCAAGGTGAAGAACGTCATGAGCGGCAAGGTCGTGGACCGCACATTCAACGCCGGTGCCAAGATCGAAACCGAGACCGTCGACCGCCGCGATTTCCAGTACCTGTATAAGGACGGCGACGGCTTCGTGTTCATGGACACCGCCGATTACAACCAGATCACCCTCACCGAGGCCCAGGTCGGCGACGCCGCCAACTTCATGCTCGAGAACCAGTCGGTCACTGTAGCGCTGCACAACGATGCGCCGCTCTATGTCGAGCTGCCGGCATCCGTCATCCTCGAAATCACCTACACCGAGCCCGGCCTGCAGGGCGACCGCTCCACCGGCGGAACCAAGCCCGCGACCGTCGAAACCGGCTACCAGATCCAGGTTCCGCTGTTTCTCGAGCAGGGCACAAAGGTCAAAGTCGACACGCGTGACGGTTCATACCTCGGTCGCGTCAACTAGTCGATGAGTGCTCGCACCAAGGCTCGTAAGCGCGCAATCGACCTGCTCTACGGGGCGGATCTGCGCGAGATCTCCCTCAACGCCGCCATTGCCCTCGAGGCCGAGCGGGCTCTGAAGGAACCGACGCGTTCGGCGTCCTGGGCCTACGCCCGCACCATCGTCGAGGGCATCGCCGAGCACGGCGACGAGATCGACGAGCTGATCGAGACCTACGCCCAGGGCTGGACCATCAACCGCATGCCGGTTCTCGACCGCGCGATCGTGCGCATCGGTATCTGGGAGGTCATGTTCAACGACGAGGTCCCGGATGCGGTGGCCATTTCCGAGGCCGTCGAGGCTGCGAAGGAACTCAGCACGGAGGACTCCGGCAGTTTCGTCAACGGCCTGCTCGGTCGTATCGCCCAGACCAGGGTCTGACCGTACTCGGCGAGATTGTTGCGGAACATGTCGCCGCATTACGTTCCAGTTCGCAGGTAGCTGTGCGCTGCCCGTAACTTCGGTATATGCCCGCAACCCTGACGACTACGAGCGCGCCCGCGCTTTCGGTCTCACTGCGCGGTGTGAGCCGCAGCTTCGCGGCCGAGGGGCGCGACACCGAACCTCGCAGGGTGCTGCGCGATGTGAACCTGGAGATCGCGCCGGGGGAGATCATCGCCCTCATCGGGCCGTCCGGATGCGGCAAATCCACTCTTCTACGCCAAATCAGCGGCCTCGACTCTCCTGACCTCGGCGACCTCCGCATCGATGGCAGGGAGCTCGTCGGACTTGACCAGCGCTGCGCGATCGCCTTCCAGGAGCCGCGCCTGCTGCCGTGGCGCAGTATCGCCCGCAACATCGAACTCGGGCTTCCCCGCGGCACCGCACGGGCGACAGGGCGCGCACGAGTCGACGAACTGCTGCGTCTGGTACAACTCGCCGAGGCGAGCCAGTTGCGCCCGCGACAGGTATCGGGCGGAATGGCTCAGCGTGCCGCTCTCGCCAGGGCACTCGCCCGGGGCCCGGGGGTTCTCGTTCTCGATGAGCCGTTCGGAGCCCTGGATGCACTGACCAGACTCACGATGCAGGATCTGCTGCTCGACATCCACTCGCTCGAGCCTGCCACGATCATCCTGGTCACCCACGATGTGGACGAGGCGCTCTACCTGTCCGATCGAGTCGTGCTGCTCGGCCAGGAGGCAGGAGCCGAGCCGAACAGCGGCTCGGGCATCCGCAGGATCATCCGGGTACCCGGCGATCGACCGCGCGACCGTTCCGACCAGGCACTCGCAGAGCTTCGGGTCGAGCTGTTGGACGGTCTCGGCGTCTCCAGCCACCACGCGCCTTCATCACACACCCATTCACAGTAGAAGAGTTAGGGACTTTCAGCATGAGGAGACAGATCATCGGCATCGCCGCTGTCGTTACGGCGGCGGCCATGCTGTTGGCCGGTTGCGCACAGGGGGAGGGTTCCGCCCTCCAGGCAAAGCCAGTGCAGAAGGCGGCTGACGGCTGGAGCTCGGACGTACTCAACATCGATTTCGCCACCTACAACCCGCTGAGCCTGATCATCAAGAACCAGGGATGGCTCGAGAAGGAATTCGGCGACAAGGTCAAGGTCAACTGGATCCAGTCGGCCGGGTCGAGCGCGGCCAACCAGGCGCTGCTCGCCGGTGCCGTCGACGTGGGCTCCACCGCGGGTTCCGCCGCCTTGCTTGCACGGTCGAACGGTTCGCCGATCAAGACCATCGACGTCTATTCGCAGCCTGACTGGTCGGCGCTCCTTGTACCAGCTGACTCCTCGATCACGTCTGTCAAAGACCTCGCGGGCAAGTCGGTAGCAGCGGCCAAAGGTACCGATCCCTATTTCTTCCTGCTGCAATCCCTCGCCAAGGCGGGCGTGCCGCTGTCCGCGGTCACAGTACAGAACCTCGCCCACGCCGACGGCAAGACCGCCCTCGAGGGCGGTTCGGTCGATGCATGGTCGGGTCTCGATCCGCTGCTCTCGAGCAGTGTCGTGAACGCCGGTTCGAAGATCATCTACGACAACCCCTCCTTCAACAGCTACGGCTTTCTCAACGCCACCGAGAGCTTCCTCGCCAAGTCGCCCGACCTCGCCCAGGTCGTGGTCGACGCCTATGAGAAGGCCCGTGCTTATGCCCTGAAGAATCCGGACAAGGATGCCCAAATCCTCGCCGACGTCGCAGGCATCGACCCGAAGATCGCGGCATCCGTGATCAAGGACCGCACGAAACTGGACATCGATCCCGCGCCAGGAGCCACCCAGACCAAGGTGCTCAAGGTGATCGGTCCGATCTTCGTGGACTCAGGCGACGTCGCCAACCAGGGGCTCATCGACGACGCGCTGAAGAGCCTCTATGACACGACCTACGTCACGAAGGCCGATCCTTCGGCTCTCAAATAGCCAACCAGGACACCGTGTCGAACCAGACAGAACGGATTGCTGAGGGCTCGGGTAACGGGTCCTCAGCGACGCTCGTGCAGTATGCGTCGAGCTACGGGTATTCCGCTGCAGGCACGGCGACCGGCACGCCTGCCCAGCAACGCGGGCGCCCACGCTGGTTCACGGTGCTGTGGGGCGCAGTCCTGCCGCTGCTGCTGTTGATCGCGTGGCAGCTGCTGTCCACCTCGGGCCTGATTCCGGCCTATCGACTGCCGTCCCCGACCTCGGTGTTTCTCGCGGGCGTCGACCTCGCCCAGCGTGGACTGCTCTGGAACGACGTCGCGATCTCCACCCAGCGCGTTATTCTCGGCTTCGTCTTCGGATCGATCGTGGGACTCGTCGTCGGAGCGATCATCGGCCTCTCCCGCTGGGCGAGCCTGCTGGTGTCGCCGACCGTCGGAGCTTTCCGTGCGGTGCCTTCGCTTGCCTGGGTGCCGCTGTTGATCCTGTACCTCGGGATCAACGAGGACTCGAAGGTGCTGCTGATCACGATCGGTGCGTTCTTCCCTGTCTATACGACAGTCGCCGGTGCACTGCGTCACGTTGATGCGCACCTCGTGGAGGTCGGACGCGCCTACGGGCTCAAGCGCCTCAGCCTGCTGCTCACGGTGCAACTCCCGGCGATCGTGCCGACGGTGGTCTCCGGCCTGCGGCTGGCACTCGCGCAGGCCTGGCTGTTTCTGGTCGCGGCCGAGCTGATCGCGTCATCCATCGGTCTCGGCTTCCTGCTCAAGGATTCGCAGGACAACGGGCGCATCGACAGGCTGTTCGTCGCCATCGTGCTGCTCGCCGTTCTTGGCAAGCTGACGGATGCCGTGATCGGCCTGCTCGAGCGCTTCCTGTTGCGCCGCTGGAGCTGACTCCGACGCTATAGTGGTGGAAATAGACATCCTTAAATTCTGTCCTGTGAGGCGGGGAAGGAGGTCAGATTGCCCGCACATACTGTGCTTCAGCAAGCTGATATCACCCGGGCGTTGACTCGTATCTCCCATGAGATCCTGGAGTCCAACCGTGGCCCAGAGGGTCTCGTGATTCTCGGGATTCCCACGCGCGGTGTGATTCTCGCCGATCGCGTGGCCACTCTGCTCGAGCAGTTCGCGGGTGCCCCTGTCGCCCTCGGATCCCTCGACGTGACGATGTTCCGCGACGATCTCAGTCGCAATCCCACTCGCGCCCCCTCTCCGACACAGGTACCCGCTGGCGGCATCGACGGCAAGACTGTGGTGCTGGTGGACGATGTGCTCTACTCCGGTCGTACCATCCGCGCGGCCCTCGACGCACTCGGCGTGATCGGACGCCCGAGCATTGTGCGCCTCGCCACCCTGATCGACCGCGGACATCGCGAACTACCGATCCGACCTGATTTCGTCGGCAAGAACCTGCCAACGGCCCAGAACGAGCGGATCAACGTGCATCTCGCCGAGATCGACGGCGACGAGTTCGTGACCATCGAAGAATTGAACGGTTCAGAGCAGAGTCCAGGGGAGGCCAGCTCATGAGACACCTGCTCAGCACACGCGACCTGAGCCGAGACGAAGCCATCGCCATTCTCGATGTCGCAGAAGACATGGCGGAGGTCGCGGATCGTGAGGTCAGGAAGCTTCCCGCCCTGCGCGGCAAAACCGTGGTGAACCTGTTCTTCGAAGATTCCACCCGCACCCGCATCTCGTTCGAGGCGGCATCCAAACGCCTGAGCGCCGACGTCATCAACTTCAGCGCGAAGGGCTCGAGCGTCTCCAAGGGTGAGAGCCTCAAAGACACGGCGCAGACGCTTGCCGCGATCGGAGCCGACGCGGTGGTCATTCGCCATCACTCCTCAGGGGCGCCCCTCGTTCTCGCCGAATCGGGCTGGATCGATGCGGCCGTCGTCAACGCCGGGGACGGCACGCACGAGCATCCAACCCAGGCGCTGCTGGATGCATTCACGATGCGCCGCCGGATGCACGGCAAGGCGGCGCGCGGTAGGGCACTCGATGGAGTGACCGTCACGATCGTTGGCGACATCCTGCACTCGAGAGTCGCGCGCTCGAACGTCTGGCTGCTAGCCACGCTCGGAGCATCGGTGACGCTGGTCGCACCGGCCACCCTGTTGCCCATCGGGATCGGAGAATGGCCGGTCGCCGTGAGCTACGACCTGGATGCCGCTCTCGCGGCGGGGCCCGACGTGGTGATGATGCTGCGCATCCAGTCCGAGCGGATGCACGCCGCGTTCTTTCCCAACGCGCGCGAGTATTCGAGGCAGTGGGGCCTCGATGACGAACGTCTCGCCACCCTGGGCGCGGATAGCATTGTCATGCACCCCGGGCCGATGAATCGCGGTCTCGAAATCTCGTCTCGCGCCGCCGATTCGGCGAAGTCGACAGTGCTCGAGCAGGTCGCGAACGGAGTTTCGGTGCGGATGGCGGTGCTGTACCTGGTGCTCTACGGAACGCACCAGGGTGGCGAAACAGTCGTCACCGATGAAAGGACCGTGTCATGACCGAAACCATCCTCGTGAGGTCGGCACGGCTCGCCGATGGCACATCGGTCGACATCCTGGTGAAGGACGGCGTGATCGCGGAGCTCGGCGCTGTCACAGCATCCGCCGAGAGGGTGATCGATGCCGCTGGACTCCTCGCCCTTCCCGGTCTCATCGACCTCCACACTCACCTGCGCGAGCCCGGTTTCGAGCAGAGCGAGACGGTGCTGACCGGTTCTCGGGCGGCGGCGATTGGCGGCTTCACGGCGGTTCACGCGATGGCGAACACCTCGCCGGTTTCCGACACGGCCGGTGTCGTCGAGCAGGTCAAGTCGCTCGGCGACGCGGCGGGTTATGTCACCGTGCGTCCGATCGGTGCGGTCACGGTGGGGCTTGAGGGCGCACAGCTCGCCGAGATCGGTGCCATGGCGAACAGTCGTGCCAAGGTGCGGGTCTTCTCCGACGACGGAAAATGCGTGTCAGATGCCTTGCTGATGCGTCGCGCACTCGAGTACGTGGCGACTTTCGGCGGTGTGATCGCCCAGCACTCGCAGGAGCCGCGCCTCACCGAGGGCGCACAGATGAACGAGGGCACGCTCTCGGGGCAGCTCGGGCTTGCCGGTTGGCCGGCGGTCGCCGAGGAAGCCATTATCGCCCGCGACGTGCTGCTCGCCCAGCACGTCGGCGCTCGGCTTCACGTCTGCCACCTCTCCACCGCAGGCTCCGTCGAAGTGGTTCGCTGGGCGAAGGCCAGGGGCATCGACGTCACTGCCGAGGTCACACCGCACCATCTGCTGCTCACCGAGCAGCTTGTCGGAGGCTATGACTCGCGCTACAAGGTCAATCCGCCGCTACGTCGAGACGAAGATGTGCAGGCCGTGCGGGCAGGGCTCGCCGACGGCACGATCGACATCGTCGCCACAGACCATGCACCGCATCCTGTCGAGGCGAAGGAGTGCGAATGGGAGGCTGCCGCCTTCGGCATGGTTGGTCTCGAATCCGCGCTCTCCGTCGTGCAGGCATCGGTTGTCGACACCGGCATGCTCGACTGGGCCGATGTGGCGCGGGTGTTCTCACGGGTTCCTGCCCGGATCGGCCAACTGGCGGGCTACGACCGCGGCATCGCGGTCGGCGCACCGGCGGAGTTCACTCTCTACAACCCGGATGCCAGCCGCGTCTTCGACACCGGCCAGCTGCGAGGTAAGGGTGTGAACTCTCCCTACCTGTCGACGACCCTCCCCGGACAGGTCGTCGCAACCATTCACGGCGGTTACGCCACAGTGCTCGACGGTGAACTGATCGACGTCGAGACGATCGCACGCCACGCGGGAGCAGCCAACCATGGATAGAACAACCTCGACCGCGATCGTCATCGTCGTCATCCTGCTGGCCTTTGTGGGCATGTACTTCGGATGGCGCGCGAGGCGGCGGCGACAGTCCACGCTGCCGAGGCCCTCGGTGGTTCCCGCGGATGCCGGAAGCGAGCTGTTCGCCGCCGACGTGTTCTACGTCGCTACGACCGTCGCCGGGGATCCGCTCAACCGCATCGCTGTCGGCGGCCTTGGATTCCGATCCAAGGCGACAGTCGCAGTGCTCGATCACGGACTCGTACTCTCGATCGCCGACGAACCGGACGCCTGGATTCCCGCCGGCGACATCCGCGGCGTGGAACGGGCCACCTGGACCATCGACCGCGTCGTCGAGAGGGGCGGTCTCGTGCTCATCGCGTGGACGCTCGGCGACAAGGATGTCGACAGCTACCTCAGGGTCGCGGACCCCGCTGACCCCAGACCTCTCATCGACGCGGTCGAAAGCCTGCTCGATCCATCGACAACCCAGGGAAGTGAGACACAGTGACCCGCTTCGAACCAGCCGTCTTCGTGCTCGAAGATGGCAGCCGCTATGACGGCCACGCTTATGGCGCAAGAGGCAGGAGCCTGGGCGAGGCGGTCTTCGCCACCGGCATGACCGGATACCAGGAGACCATCACCGACCCGTCCTATGCCGGCCAGATCGTTCTCATGACGGCGCCGCACATCGGCAACACCGGCGTGAACGACGAAGATCCGGAGTCCCGTCGTATCTGGGTCGCCGGCTTCGTCGTCCGCGATCCGTCACGGGTCGTGTCCAATTACCGCGCCACGGGCAGTCTCGACGACCAGCTGGTCGCCGAGGGCGTCGTCGGTATCAGCGGGATCGACACCCGCGCCGTCACCAGGCGCCTCAGGGATGCCGGCGCCATGCGCTCCGGCATCTTCTCCGGACCGGATGCCGCCCTCGGCGAGAGTGAGCAGCTCGAGATCGTGCGTGCGGGGGCCCGGATGTCTGGCCTCAACCTCTCCGCGGAGGTCTCCGTCTCCGAGCAGGTCACCATCCCCGCCACGTCGGAGCGGATCGGATCCGTCGCCGTGCTCGACCTCGGGGTCAAGGATTCGACGCTCCGCTACCTGGCTGCCCGCGGGCTGGACGTTCATGTACTGCCACAGAATGTGACCACCGACGATCTGTTGGCGATCAAGCCGGATGCGGTCTTCTACTCGAACGGCCCAGGCGACCCCGCGGCGTCCGACGATCACGTCGAACTGTTGCAGGCGGTACTCCGCGAGGGGCTGCCGTTCTTCGGCATCTGCTTCGGCAACCAGCTCCTCGGACGCGCGCTCGGCCTCGGCACTTACAAGCTGCCATTCGGCCATCGCGGTATCAACCAGCCCGTCGTCGACAGGAGCACCGGAAAGGTCGAGATCACCGCCCACAACCACGGCTTCGCCGTTGACGCGCCGCGCGAGGGCGTCTTCGATTCTCCGGCCGGATTCGGTCGCGTCGAGGTGAGCCACGTCAACCTCAACGACGATGTCGTCGAAGGCCTCAACGCCCTCGACATTCCCGCATTCTCGGTGCAGTACCACCCTGAGGCAGCGGCGGGTCCGCACGACGCCAACTATCTCTTCGACAGGTTCCGCGACATGGTGATCGCCGGGCGCTCCTCGCAGCGCATCGGCAGGCACAGCGACGCCACGACTCCCGACCAGGAAAGCAAGTAATGCCCAAGCGCGAAGACATCACGTCCGTCCTGGTGATCGGTTCAGGCCCGATCGTCATCGGCCAGGCCTGCGAGTTCGACTACTCCGGCACTCAGGCCTGCCGCGTGCTCCGTGAGGAGGGGGTGCGCGTCATCCTGATCAACTCCAACCCGGCGACGATTATGACCGACCCCGATTTCGCCGACGCCACCTACGTCGAGCCGATCACCTGGGAGGTCATCGAGACCATCATCGCCAAAGAGAAGCCGGATGCGATCCTGCCGACCCTCGGCGGCCAGACCGCACTCAACGCGGCGATCGACCTTCATCACCACGGCATCCTGGAGAAGTACGACGTCGAGCTGATCGGTGCCAACTTCGAGGCGATCAACAAGGGCGAGGATCGCCAGATCTTCAAGCAGCTCGTGCTGGATGTGGGCGCGGATGTCGCCCGCAGTCACATCGCCCACACTGTCGGCGAAGCCATCGACTTCGCCGAGGATCTGGGCTACCCGCTGGTCATCCGCCCGTCCTTCACCATGGGCGGGCTCGGTTCAGGATTCGCCTACACGCCTGACGAACTCATCCGCATGGTCACCGACGGCCTGCACCAGAGCCCGACCAGCGAGGTGCTCCTCGAGGAGTCGATCCTCGGATGGAAGGAGTACGAACTCGAACTGATGCGCGACACGGCCGACAACACGGTGGTCGTCTGCTCCATCGAGAACGTGGACCCCGTCGGCGTGCACACCGGCGACTCGATCACTGTCGCTCCGGCGCTGACCCTCACCGACCGCGAGTACCAGAATCTGCGCGACATCGGTATCGACATTATCCGCGCGGTGGGCGTCGATACCGGCGGCTGCAATATCCAGTTCGCGATCGACCCGGCAGACGGTCGGGTGATCGTGATCGAGATGAACCCCCGGGTATCGCGGTCGAGCGCCCTCGCGTCGAAGGCCACCGGGTTCCCGATCGCGAAGATCGCGGCAAAACTCGCGATCGGCTATCGCCTCGACGAGATCCCGAACGACATCACGAAGGTCACGCCGGCGAGCTTCGAGCCGACCCTCGACTACGTGGTCGTCAAGGTGCCGCGTTTCGCCTTCGAGAAGTTCCCTGCTGCCGATCCGACACTCACCACCACCATGAAGTCGGTGGGCGAGGCGATGGCGATTGGACGCAACTACTCGACGGCGCTGCAAAAGGCGCTGCGGTCGCTCGAGAAGCGGGGGTCGAGCTTCCACTGGGACGGCGAGCCCGGCGACAAGGACGCATTGCTGGCCATCGCCGCGGTGCCCACCGACGGCCGTATCGTCACCGCGCAACAGGCGCTGCGCGCGGGCGCCACCATCGACGAGGTCTTCGAGTCCACCAAGATCGACCCGTGGTTCATCGACCAGATCGTGTTGATCAACGAGGTCGCCGACGAGATCGGCTCCTTCCGAGCGCTGGATGCCTCGCTGCTCCGTCTCGCGAAGGACCACGGTTTCAGCGACATCCAGATCGGTGCGCTGCGGGGGATCACCGAAGACGAGGTTCGCGCCATTCGCTACAACTTCGGGGTGCGGCCGGTGTTCAAGACTGTCGACACCTGCGCGGGGGAGTTCCCCGCCCTCACTCCCTATCACTACTCCAGCTACGACCAGGAGACGGAAGTCACCCCGAGCGATCGGCGCAAGGTCGTCATCTTGGGCTCAGGTCCGAACCGCATCGGGCAGGGCGTCGAGTTCGACTACTCGTGCGTGCACGCGTCCTTCGCGCTGTCGGATGCCGGCTACGAAACGATCATGATCAACTGCAATCCCGAGACGGTCTCTACCGACTACGACACCTCGGATCGCCTCTACTTCGAGCCACTCACCCTCGAAGACGTTCTCGAGGTGATCAATGCCGAGAGCCGCAGTGGCGAGCTGGTCGGCGTGGTCGTGCAGCTCGGCGGCCAGACAGCGCTGGGGTTGGCCAAGGGGCTCAAGGCTGCGGGCGTGACGATTCTGGGCACGACGCCTGAGGCGATCGACCTGGCTGAGGAACGCGGGCTGTTCCAGGGCATCCTGGATGCCGCGGGCCTCGTGGCCCCTCGCAACGGCACCGCGATCGACTACCGGGGCGCCGTCAGCGTCGCCGAGGAGATCGGCTACCCGGTGCTGGTACGTCCCTCCTACGTGCTCGGCGGGCGCGGCATGGAGATCGTCTACGACAGCCCGTCACTGGCGGACTACTTCCACCGCATGGACGGCCAGGGCATCATCGGCGAGGGCCATCCGTTGCTGGTCGACCGCTTCCTCGACGACGCCATCGAGATCGACATCGATGCCCTGTACGACGGAACGGAGCTCTATGTCGGTGGCGTGATGGAGCACATCGAGGAGGCAGGCATCCACTCCGGCGACTCGAGTTGCACCCTTCCACCGGTCACCCTCGGTCGCGAGCAGATCGCGCAGGTCGTCGAGGCCACGCGTGCCATCGCCAGGGGCATCGGGGTGCGCGGGCTGATCAATGTCCAATTCGCGATCGGAGCCGGCGTGCTCTACGTGCTGGAGGCCAATCCTCGGGCCTCCCGCACCGTTCCCTTCGTCGCGAAGGCGCTCGGGCTTCCGATCGCCAAAGCAGCCTCGCTGATCATGGTGGGCCAGAGCATCCGATCGCTCGTCGAGAGTGGAATGCTGCCGGCTGCCGACGGCTCCCGCGTACCGATGGATTCGCCGGTCGCTGTGAAGGAGGCCGTGTTGCCCTTCAAGCGGTTCCGCACCAAGGACGGCCACATCGTCGACTCGGTGCTCGGGCCGGAGATGCGCTCGACCGGCGAGGTCATGGGCATCGACTCCAACTTCCCGAAGGCTTTTGCCAAGAGTCAGGAGGCCGCCTACGGTGGTCTGCCGACGAAGGGCAGTGTCTTCGTGTCGGTTGCCGATCGCGACAAGCGCGCGATCATCCTTCCGGTACTGCGCCTGCAGCAGCTCGGCTTCGAGATTCTCGCCACCATCGGAACTGCGGAAATACTCTCGCGCAACGGCATCACCGCCAGGGTGGTGCGCAAGTACGACCAGGGTGAGGTCTCGGTCGAAGACGAGCCGTCGATCGTCGACCTGATCAATCGCGGCGAGGTGGATGTCGTGATCAACACCCCCAGCGGCCGCAGCGCCCGCGTCGATGGCTACGAAATCCGCGCGGCCGCTGTCGCTGCGGATCTTCCGCTCTTCACGACGATCGCGCAGCTGGGAGCCGCTGTGGCATCGGTGGAAGCGATCAGGGACGGCTTCGAGGTGAAGTCGCTTCAGGATTACGCGATCGAGCGTGCCGAGCGGCTGGGGGCACTGGTTGGTTGAGGCTGCTGCGGTCACTGAGCCTGTCGAAGGGGGGCCTGTCGAGGGGTTCGGCGATCGCCTGCGCACCGTCTTCGACACACTCGGGCAGCTGTGCGTCGGCGTCGATCCACATCCCTACCTGCTCGAATCATGGGGCCTTCCCGACAGCCCGTCCGGACTCCTGCAGTTTGGAGCGATGGTGGTGGATGCAGCGGCCGGTCAGGTCGGCATCATCAAACCCCAGGTCGCATTCTTCGAACGACATGGCTCGGGCGGCTATGCGGCGCTCGAGGAGGTGCTCGACCTCGCTCGCCAGTCAGGCCTTCTGGTGATCGCGGATGTCAAGCGTGGCGATGTCGGTACCAGCGTGGAGGCGTACGGGCAGGCCTGGCTGACGCCGGGGAGCCCACTGGAGGTCGACGCGATGACAATCAGCGCCTTCCAGGGCGTCGGGTCCATCGAAGCACCGATTCGCCTGGCTTACGCGAACGGCAAGGGTTTGTTCGTCCTCGCGGCGACGTCGAATCCGGAAGCTCGCGACATCCAGACCGCGAAAGTGAGCCGCGGAGGAAGCGTCGCCTCGAGTATCGTCGAGGACGTGGCGGTGTGGAATGCGGAATTGTCGGCGGGGGCGAACGGCTCGATCGGGCTGGTGCTCGGAGCGACCGTCGATTTTGACGAGCACGGCATCGACCTGGCTTCGCTGACCGATTCGCCATCAATTCCGGTACTCGGGCCAGGCTTCGGCCACCAGGGCGCCCAGTATTCCGAACTCGACGCCCTCTACGGCCCGGCTGCTCCATTGGTTGTCGTCAGCGCGTCGCGCAGCATCCTGCAGGCCGGCCCGCACGGCATTGCCGACGCCGTTCGCACCCAGGCTCGAGAGGTGTGGGAATGCCGCGCATAGCTCCTCCCGATGTCGATCGCGCGGCTGCCGCACGCGCAGCGGTCGCGGCCAGGCGAGCACGCGCCGCCGTGAAACAGTCGATCCATGACCGCTCGCGCACCGCGCTCGAAGTAGCCACGACGGCCTGGGACGACCCCACAGCCGCGGCCGAAGCGACCCTCAGAGTGCGAGAACTGCTGACCAGCATCCCCAGCCTCGGACCGACGCGCGTCGCCAAAGCCATGGAGCAGCTGGGCATTGCGGAGTCGAAACGGGTCGGCGGTCTCGGTGTGCGTCAGCGCCGCAGGTTGCTCGAGTGGTTCGAACAGCGCGAGAATCGCGGCCACCCGGCGTCGCCCTCGCGGCTCGTGGTGCTCGCCGGGCCCACCGCTGTCGGCAAAGGCACGGTATCGACCTTCATCCGCGAGAACTATCCAGACGTACACCTGTCGGTATCGGCGACGACCCGTGCGCCGCGGCCTGGCGAAGTCGACGGGGTCAACTACTTCTTTGTGAGCGACGACGAGTTCGACAGACTGATCGAGACCGGACAGATGCTCGAGACCGCCACTGTGCACAACGCCTTCCGCTATGGCACTGCGCGTGCCCCGATCGATGTCGCCCTTGCCGAGGGCAAGAGTGTGCTTCTCGAGATCGATCTTCAGGGCGCGCGATCGGTTCGGGCTGCTATGCCAGAGGCTGTGCTCGTTTTCCTGCTACCCCCGACCTGGGAGGAACTGGTGCGCCGACTCATCGGTCGAGGGACCGAGGATTCGATCGAACAGCAGCGCAGGCTGGAGACCGCGAAGGTGGAACTTGCGGCCCAGGACGAGTTCGATCATCGCGTCGTCAACCGCGAAGTCGGCCAGGCGGCCCGCGAGGTTGTAGAATTGATGGCAATCCCACACACCCCGAGCTCGTCTCGGTCGTCAAGACTTTAACATTCGCCGGATTCACGAACGTCAAGGAGTATCACGCATGGTTGAACGCGCCAAGGGCATCATCGATCCGCCCATCGACGAGCTGCTGTCGAAGGTCGACTCGAAGTACGCTCTCGTGATCTTCGCGTCGAAGCGTGCCCGCCAGATCAACGACTACTACGCCGACCTCCACGAGGGCAGCCTGTTCGACAACGTCGGACCACTCGTCGACTCGACCATCGATGACAAGCCGCTCTCCGTCGCGATGCACGAGATCAACGAAGACAAGCTCGTCGTGAAGGCGCTGGCCGAACCCGCCGAGTAGTTCTTACGGGCATGAGCGCTCGACTCGGTGGCAGCCAACCCGGTACCAATCAACTGAATATCGTTGTCGGCATCACCGGCGGCATCGCGGCCTATAAGGCCGTCGGCGTTATTCGTGCGCTCATTCTGGCCGGGCACGATGTCCACGTCGTAGCGACGGATGCTGCGCTGCGCTTCGTCGGCAAGCCGACACTCGAGGCCATCAGTCGCAACACCGTCGATACGGACCTCTACGAGGGCGTTGCCCAGGTGCGTCACGTGGCGATCGGTCAGGCAGCTGACCTCATCGTCATCGCACCGGCGACCGCCAATACGATCGCGAAACTAGCGGCCGGGCTCGCTGACGACCTGCTTGGCAATACCGTGCTCGCGAGCAAGGCCCCGGTGGTGATCGCCCCCGCGATGCACACCGAGATGTGGCAGAACCCGGCGACCGTCGCGAACATCATGACTCTCCGTTCGCGAGGAGTGACCGTAGTCGGCCCGGGCGTCGGGCAGCTGACCGGCACCGACTCCGGCCCCGGGCGCATGGTCGAGCCCGACGAGATCGTCTCCGCCGCGCTGGCGGTGCGTCGCCCCCAGGATTTCGAGGGGCGCCGAATTGTCGTCACTGCGGGCGGCACCCGTGAGGCACTCGATCCCGTGCGTTACATCGGCAACCGATCAAGCGGCAAACAGGGCATCGCCATCGCGCTGGCCGCGGCGGCGCGGGGAGCGGATGTCACCCTCGTCGGCGCGAACCTCGAGGTGGCGGCGCCGGCCTCAGTGCACGTTCAGCACGTCGTCACCACACTCGAATTGGCGGATGCCGTCGACGCCGCCTCGCAGAACGCCGACATCGTGATCATGGCCGCCGCAGTGGCCGATTATCGGCCGGAGTCGATAGCGGAATCGAAGATCAAGAAGGAGACCCAGGGCGACAGGCTGAGTCTCGAGCTGGTGAAGAACCCCGACATCCTCACGGGCCTTGCACGGTCCCGTCGTCCGGGCCAGATTATCGTCGGTTTCGCAGCGGAGACGGAGCCAGACGACGCAGCGCTGCTCGAACTCGGCCGTGCCAAAGTCCAGCGAAAGGGAAGCGACTATCTCCTCGTCAACAGGGTCGGTTGGAACGAAGGTTTTGCCACGGATGGCAACAGCGTCGTGATGCTCGACGGACGCGGAGATATAGTGATGGAGGCCTCAGGCAGTAAGTCGGCCGTGGCTGACAAACTGCTCGACGTGCTGGCCCGCGCATAACAAGACGTGCACGATAACACGTGCACGATAAGCCGGGCGCGATACGACCGGGCACAGAAATCGTTCGTGTGCAGCACCGTCGGCACGACATCCTCAACGTCAACTGGAACACACCATGAGCGCAGCTTCGCAAACACCACTACGCCTGTTCACCTCAGAGTCGGTGACCGAGGGCCATCCCGATAAGATCTGCGACCAGATCTCTGACAGCATCCTGGATGCCCTGCTCGCCGTCGATCCGCACAGTCGCGTCGCCGTCGAAACGCTTGTCACCACCGGCCTCGTGCACGTCGCCGGCGAGGTGACCACGTCTGGCTACGTCGACATCCCGTCGATCGTGCGTGACCGCATCTGGAACATCGGGTACAACTCTTCGGACGTCTGGTTCGACGGCCGCTCCTGCGGCGTCTCGGTGTCGATCGGCGGACAGTCACCCGACATTGCCCAGGGCGTGAACGATGCCTTCGAGAGCCGCGAGGAGTCGAGCATCGACGACCTCGATCGCCAGGGTGCTGGCGACCAGGGCATCATGTTCGGTTACGCGACGACAGAGACCCCGGAGTACATGCCGGTGCCGATCTGGATCGCTCACCGACTCGCTGAGCGCCTCGCCGAGGTGCGCAAGGGCGGGGATGTGGACTACCTGCGTCCTGACGGCAAGACCCAGGTCACCATCGGCTACGACGGCATCGTGCCGCGCACCGTAGAGACAGTGGTGTTGTCCACCCAACACTCGCCCCAGGTGAGCACGGAGCAACTCCGCGCGGAGATCGAGGAGCTCGTGATCCGCCCGGTGCTCTCGAAGGTCGACCTCGACAGCGTCGACCCCCGCATCCTGATCAACCCGACCGGCCGCTTCGAGATCGGCGGCCCACAGGGCGACGCCGGTCTCACCGGCCGCAAGATCATCGTCGACACCTATGGTGGGGCAAGCCGCCACGGCGGTGGTGCTTTCAGCGGAAAGGACCCGTCGAAGGTGGACCGTTCGGCTGCCTACGCCATGCGGTGGGTGGCGAAGAACGTTGTGGCCGCTGGCCTTGCCGACAGGCTCGAGGTCCAGGTTGCTTATGCCATCGGCAAGGCCGCTCCCGTCGGTCTCTACGTCGAGTCCTTCGGCACCGCGCATGTCGACGAGGCCTCGATCATCGATGCGATCCAGCAGGTGTTCGACCTTCGTCCTGCCGCGATCATCCGCGACCTCGACCTCCTGCGCCCGATCTATGCGGCGACCTCGACGTACGGTCACTTCGGTCGTGAACTCCCCGAGTTCAGCTGGGAGCGTCTCGACCGCGTGGACGCACTGCGCAGCGTCGCCGGGCTGTAAGCATGCCAGCCCCGGAAGCGGTTCCGTCCGGGACTGTGGCCAGGGTTCTCATCGACTCGTCCCTGCCGCAGCTCGACAGGCTCTTCGATTACCGGATACCTCCCTCTCTCGTCGAGGACGCCGTACCCGGCGTACGTGTTCGCGTTCCGTTGCGCTCCGCCGGCCGCGTGGCTGACGGGTTTCTCATCGAGGTCGCGGACTCCGGGGATTTCACCGGCACACTCAGTGATCTCGAATCCGTGGTGTCTCCGGTGCAGGTGCTCACTCCGGAAGTGTGGACACTGGCGCGCCGAATGGCCGATCGTGCGGCCGGGAGCGCGAGTGACATCGTGCGACTCGCAGTACCGAAGCGGCAGGTGCGGGTCGAGAAGGCGTGGTTGGCTGAGGAACCCCCCGGCGAGCCGACCTCGGTGCACACGGTCGACGTACCGGGGTTCGACTCGTCGAAATTCGAGACCGCGATCGCATCGGCGGCACGGCTCGTCGTCGACTCCGTTCCGCTCGTCTCCGAGGTTCCCGGCGGTCGTTGGGTGGGCCACTGGGCCACCGAAATGGCTGCCGCGGCAACACATGCGCTGGCCAGGGGCGGTTCCGCGATCCTGGCAGTGCCCGACTACCGCGACCAGGAGCAACTCGTTTCCGCCCTCGAGGCCGTGCTCCCGGCTGAGCGCATCGTGCATCTCGACGCAAAACAGTCGAATCCCGATCGTTATCGCGCTCTGCTTGCTTGCCTGCGCGACGTGCCGCTCGTGATCGTCGGCAACCGCTCGGTGGTCTATGCGCCGGCGAAGCGTCTCGCACTCATCGCTATCTGGGACGACGGCGATCCGCTGCACGTCGAGCCGCTGAGTCCCTACGTGCACACCCGCGATGTTGCGCTGGTGCGCCAGGAGGCCCAGGTCTGCGCGCTTCTGTTCTTCGGACACTCGCGCAGCACCGAGGTGGAGCGGCTCGTCGAGATCGGCTGGCTGTCGGTGCTGTCGCCATCGAAGGCATACTCACCGAAGGTGATTCCCACAGCCCAGCAGGCATCCCAGGATCGGTTGGCTGCCCAGGCGCGGATACCGTCCTCGGCGTGGCGCGAGGCACGCGCAGCCCTCGAACATGGACCCGTATTGGTGCAGGTCGCACGGCCGGGTTATGCGCCGCGGCTGGCCTGCGCGAGCTGCGGCCAGTCGGCACGCTGCCAGCGCTGCGAGGGTCCGCTCGGCCTCAGGTCGTCACGATCCACCCCGGCCTGCGGATGGTGCGGTGCTCTGGCGACGGACTGGTCGTGCTCCAACTGCGAAGGAACCAAACTCCGGCTCGTCGGGCATAGCGCGGGTCGCACCGCCGAAGACCTCGGACGTGCATTCCCCGGCGTGCGCGTCATCATCGCCGATGGTGAGCGGCCGATCCTCACCGTCGGGGCAGAACCCGCCCTGGTGATCGCGACTCGGGGTGCCGAGCCGGTTGCGGCGGGAGGATATCGTGCGGTGTTGCTGCTCGACGGTGAGCGGATGGTCACCAGGGAAAGCCTGCGTGTCGGCGAGGACTGCCTACGCTGGTGGTCCAACGCGGTCGCGCTCGCCGCTCCGGGAGCGACGAGCGTGCTCGTCGGAGTCGGTGGAGCGCTCGCCTCGGCCATGGCCACCTGGCGGCGCGCCGACTACGCGCACTCCGAGCTCGAGGATCGCCGACGGCTGCGCTTTCCGCCGGCCGTGCGGGTGGCAACGGTCAGCGGTTCCGTCGACGCGGTGGAGCGGGCAGTGGTCTCGATCGCGGGGATCGATCGGGTGGACGTACTCGGCCCGGTGGAGCTTTCGGTGGGCGGCGTGCGGGCGATCGTGCGATTCGATTACGGGGAGGGAGCTGTCGTGGCATCCACTCTTCGGGCCGAGGTGATTCGCGCCGCGACCAGCAGGCGCAAACGTGCGGGCGGAGCCGCGAGGAGCGCCGCACTGCCTACACTGAAAGTACGCTTCGACGACGCCCTGTCGTTCGACAACACCGAACAGGACGCCGCCTCATCATCACGGGCGTGACTTTCGAAAGGCCGGAATGACGAGCAGCACACCATCCGACGCGCGACGCCATGTCTGACCTCGTCATCGTTTTTGCCGGGAGCCCGGCCGCTGCCGTCCCGAGTCTCCAGGCGCTCACGGCGAGCCGTCATGATATTGCCGCGGTGATCACCCGCGAGGACTCGCCACAGGGCCGTAAGCGCGAGCTGACCGCGACGGCGGTGGCCCGAGCAGCCGATGAGCTGGTGCTACCGATCATCACAGCGAACCGGCTGGCGGGGGCCGCCACCGAAAAGGTACAGCGGTTGGCTCCCGATCTCGGAGTCATCGTCGCCTACGGCGGTCTGGTGCGCGAACCGCTCCTGAGCACGCCCCGACTGGGATGGATCAACCTGCACTTCTCGCTGCTCCCACGCTGGCGCGGTGCCGCTCCCGTGCAGCGGGCGCTCATTGCGGGCGATGAGATCACCGGCGCCTCGGTGTTCCAGCTGGTGCCGGAACTCGATGCCGGTGACGTGTTCGGGCATGTCAGCCAGACCGTCGGCGCACAGGAGACTGCCGGCCACCTGCTCGATTCACTGGCGGTCTCGGGTGCGGAACTCCTGGTGCGCGTGGTCGACGCGATCGCCGACGGTACCGCACGGGCCGAAGAGCAGCGCGGGGATGTGACGCTCGCGCCGAAACTGGAGCTCGAAGACGGCCACATCGACTGGACGGAGCCCGCAGCATCCGTCTTCAATCGTATTCGCGGCGTGACCCCGGAACCCGGCGCCTTCACCACTGTCGACGATGTGCGAATCAAGATCCTCGAGGCGGCCATCGCCAAGGACGAAGCCGCAGTGCAACCTGGTCATCTCATGCTGGGTAGTGGGCGCGTGCTGGTCGGAACAGCGAGTGAACCGCTGCACCTGATCACTGTGCATCCAGCAGGGAAGAAGCCGATGACAGCGGCCGACTGGTGGCGCGGACGCGGTGCCGAACCTGCGGCGGTGGCCAGATGAGCGACCGCAGGGCCGAACCGCGTCGTGCGGCGCCGACCGCGCGCGTGCAGCCGGCTCGCCGTGTGGCCCTCGAAGTCATCATGGCGGTGCGGGAATCGGATGCCTACGCCAACCTGCTGCTGCCGGTGAAGCTCGAGCGTGCTCGTCTCAACCCGCAGGATGCGGCCCTCGCGACCGAGCTGACCTACGGAACGCTCCGGCAGCAGGGCTACTACGACGCCGTGATCGAGCTGGCGGCCAAGCGACCGACGGATGAGATCGACTCGCCCATCCTGGATGTTCTGAGGCTCGGAACCCACCAGTTACTCTCGATGCGGGTTGCCCAGCACGCCGCCGTCGACGAGGCGGTCTCGCTCGCCAGGGAGGTCGGCTCCCGCTCGGCAACCGGATTCGTGAACGGCGTGCTCAGGACCATCACGCGCAGCGAACCCGCAGAGTGGCACGAACGGGTCATGAGCACACCCCGCAATGACGACGAACGCCTGTCACTCGAGCACTCGCATCCACTCTGGATCGTGCGGGCGTTTCGCCAGGCGCTGGCTGCCGAGGGTCGCGCTGACGAGCTGGAAGACCTGCTCATCGCCGACAATTTCGCGCCGCGGGTCAGCCTGGTAGCGCTACCGGGCCTCGCCACGATCTCGGAGATCCGTGGCACCCAGAAGGCGAAGTATTCACCGGTCGCCGCGGTAAGCGATGGTGGCGACCCCGCACTCTGGCCCGCGGTCCACGAGGGGCGTGCTCGCGTGCAGGACGAAGGATCCCAACTCGCGGCGCTGGCACTCAGCCGGGCGCGGCCCGTCGTGGCAGGGGAACGGTGGCTTGACCTCTGCGCCGGACCGGGAGGCAAGGCCGCACTTCTCGCCGCAGAGGCTCGAGAGGGCGGTGCGACGCTGGTAGCCAACGAGATCACACCGGCGCGGGCAGAACTCGTTCGCAGAGCTCTCTCGGTGTTCGACGATCCACCACAGGTGCTGGTGCAGGATGGCAGGCTCATCGGCGACCAACTGCCTGGCCAGTTCGATCGCATCCTCATCGACGCGCCATGCACAGGACTCGGCGCGCTGCGCCGACGACCAGAGGCACGCTGGCGCAAACAGCCACGCGATGTTGCAGAGCTGGCCGGCGTGCAGACTGCACTGCTCGAGTCGGGGCTCAAGGCGCTGAAACCCGGTGGGATTCTCGCCTACGTGACCTGCTCGCCTCACCTCGCGGAGACCAAGGCGATCGTGGAAACCGTGCTCAGGAACACCGACGGTGTCAGCCGGATGGACACGCCCGCCGTGCTCGCGGAGGTCACCAAGCGCGCGCTCGACCTGGGGGAGAGTTCCGATGACGGCCACGTGCAACTCTGGCCGCAGCGGCACGGCACGGACGCCATGTTCATCTGCCTGCTGACTCGCTCCCTCTAGGCTGAACAGATGGCCGTGCGAATCAACCCGAGCATCCTGACCGCTGATTTTGCGAACCTCGAGCACGAACTCGGGCGCATCGCCAGCGCGGACCTCGTCCACGTCGACGTGATGGACAACCATTTCGTTCCCAACCTCACGTTCGGCCAGCGGATGGTGGAATCGCTCCAGCGCGTCACGCCCCTCCCGCTCGACGTGCACCTGATGATCGACGACCCCGACCGCTGGGCTCCCGGATACGCTGAGGCTGGCGCATTCTCGGTGACTTTTCACGCCGAAGCGGCCGCCGATCCTGTGCCTCTGGCTCGGCGACTACGCAGTATCGGCGCCAGGGCAGGCATCGCCGTCAAACCAGGCACCGCCATCGAGCCGTACCTCGAGCTACTGCCCGAGTTCGACCAGGTGCTCGTGATGACCGTGGAACCAGGATTCGGCGGGCAGTCCTTCATCGAGTCCGTCATGCCGAAACTCGGCCTGCTCAGGGATGCCGCATCCAGGAGCGGTCTCGACACCTGGCTGCAGGTCGACGGCGGCATCAACGAGCAGACGATAATCACCGCGGCCGAAGCCGGAGCGAATACCTTCGTCGCGGGCTCGAGCGTCTTCAACGCGGCTGACCCTGCCGCTCAGATCGAGTCGCTACGGGCCGCCGCCGCCACCCATCTCCACTGACACACCGCCCGTCTTGGTCTGGTTGAATTGAGTCATGACTGAGTTCAACAAGACCAAGCCCGAGATCGACTTCTACGACGGCGAAGCACCCACCGACCTGGTGATGACCGACATCGAGGAGGGGGCCGGCGACGAGGCTAAACCCGGTGACAAGGTCGACGTGCACTACCTCGGGGTCGACCTCGAGTCTGGTGAGGAGTTCGACTCCTCCTGGAGCCGTGGGCAGTCGGTCGACTTCCCACTGGCTGCCCTCATCGCCGGTTGGCAGCAGGGCATCCCCGGTATGAAGGTCGGCGGTCGCCGCCAACTGGTCGTGCCGCCGGAGCTCGCCTACGGTGCTGCCGGAAGCGGTCACCAGCTCTCAGGCCGCACCCTCATCTTCGTGATCGACCTGCTCGGCGTGAGCTGAGCCCCGTCAGCTGAACTGGCCCGTCGGGTTCCGGCGGGCCAGACCTCCGAACACCGGTAGCCTTGAACCGTGAAGACGTTCGACGATCTCTTTGTGGAGCTGAGTGAGAAGGCCGTGTCCCGGCCCGCAGGCTCCGGCACCGTGGCAGAGCTCGATGCCGGTGTGCACGCCATCGGCAAGAAGATCGTCGAAGAGGCCGCCGAGGTCTGGATGGCCGCCGAATACCAGTCTCTCGACGAGACTGCGGAAGAGATCTCCCAACTGCTCTACCACCTGCAGGTACTGATGGTCGCGAGGGGCCTGACGACTGCGGATGTCTACCGACATCTGTGAGTTCGCCATCCCTCCCTTCCTCCCATCGACCACGCTGCTCTGACAGCGAGTACTCCGCAATTGCACAACGAGGGACCTGACATGTTACGAATCGCAGTGCCCAACAAAGGATCGCTCAGCGAGACCGCAGCCGAAATGCTTTCGGAAGCCGGATACGTCGGCCGCCGTGACCCCCGAGCCCTCAACGTCGTCGACCAGCGCAACGACGTCGAGTTCTTCTATCTGCGCCCCCGCGATATCGCCACCTACGTGGGATCCGGCGCACTCGACGTCGGCATCACCGGGCGTGACCTCCTGCTGGACTCAGGATCGACGGCCGTGGAGATCGAGAGCCTCGACTTCGGGGCATCCACCTTCCGATTCGCTGGCATCGCCGGCCGTTTCACCGATCTGGCCGACCTGGCCGGCGTACGGGTGGCCACAAGTTACCCGGGGTTGGTCGGCGCGTTCCTTGCACGGGCGGGGGTCGAGGCCACGCTGGTCTCCCTCGACGGCGCCGTCGAATCCGCCGTACGTCTCGGCGTTGCGGATGCGGTGGCCGACGTCGTGTCCACCGGTTCGACCCTGCGCGCCCAGGGCCTCGAGATCTTCGGTCCGGTCATCCTCGAGTCGAGTGCTGTGCTCATCAGTGCCGCACGCGAGATTCCCGGAATCACCACCCTCCAGCGTCGGCTGCAGGGTGTGCTGGTCGCGCGGCAGTACGTGCTGATGGACTACGACCTTCCTGTCGCTCTGCTTGAGGCGGCATCCGCCGTCACGCCCGGCCTCGAATCTCCGACGGTCTCTCCGCTGCGCGACAGCGACTGGGTCGCGGTGCGAGTGATGGTGCGACGAGACGACACCAACCACATCATGGACCAGCTCTACGACATCGGGGCCAGGGCGATACTGGTCAGCCCGATTCACGCAGCGCGGATCTGATCATGCCTGTCGCCGTGCGTGTGATCCCATGCCTCGATGTGGCCGCCGGTCGCGTCGTCAAGGGCGTGAATTTCGAGAACCTGCGAGATGCGGGTGATCCGGTGGAACTCGCCCGCCGCTACTACGAGCAGGGTGCCGACGAGATCACCTTCCTCGACGTGACAGCGACCGTCGACGATCGCGCGACCACCTACGACGTGGTGCGCGCGACAGCCGAGCAGGTCTTCATCCCGTTGACTGTCGGCGGGGGAGTGCGCGGTCCTGACGACGTGAGCAGGCTGCTCGCCAGTGGCGCCGACAAAGTGGGCCTCAACAGCGCCGCGATCATGCGACCAGAACTCGTCGGAGAGATCGCCGACCGTTTCGGTGCGCAGGTACTCGTGCTGTCCCTCGACGTGAAGCGATCGGATGCCACGAAGTCGGGTTTCGTCGTGACCACCCACGGCGGCCGCCGGGAGACCGAGCTCGACGCGCTGGACTGGGCGCGTGAGGTCGTGGAGCGCGGAGCGGGAGAGCTGCTCGTCAATTCGATCGACGCCGACGGCACCAAGCACGGTTTCGACCTGGAGCTGGTGCGACTCATGCGCGAACTGTCCCCCGTACCGGTGATTGCTAGTGGGGGCGCAGGTGCTGTCGAGCACTTCGCCCCGGCGATCGAGGCCGGTGCTGACGCCGTGCTCGCGGCATCCGTATTCCACAATGGCGAGCTGACCGTCGGCGACGTCAAGAGGGAACTCGCTGCGGCGGGTATCTCGGTGAGGTAACCATGACTGATTCAACGAACCGCGTCGATATCGATTCCGTTCTCAGACGGGCCACCTTCAACAGCGACGGTCTGCTGCCGGCGATCATCCAGCAGTGGGACAGCCGCGAGGTACTCATGCTCGGCTACATGAACGCCGAAGCCCTGCGACGTACGCTCACCGAGGGTCGGGTCACCTTCTGGTCGCGGTCGCGCCAGGAGTACTGGCGCAAGGGTGACACCTCCGGTAATGCCCAGTACGTGCGTGCTGCCGCCTTTGACTGCGATGCGGACACCCTTCTCGTCAGTGTCGAGCAGATCGGCAACGCCTGCCACACCGGCGCGCACGCCTGCTTCGACGTCGATCCGCTGGCACCGGTCATCGGCAGTCCACCATTGGGCGGCCCGGATGAGTGAGACCGCGACTCGCGAGCAGGTCGACTGGAGGGTCGGTCAATGAAGGGCTCGCGCCGTCTCAAGAACATCAGTCTGCTGGGAGCCATCGTGCTCAGCGGACTCACCCTGCTGTCCTGGACCAGCCAGTGGTTCACCCTCACGCTCGGCGGCTCGGAGAAGGGCCATGCACCGCTCACCGTCACCGGTGAAGCGGCGGCGCCAGGACTCGTCGCCCTCGCTCTGGCCGGGCTCGCCCTGGTTGCAGCGCTCGCGATCGCGGGGCCGGTGTTTCGCGCGGTTCTCGGGGTCGTTCAGGTGCTGATTGGATTCACCGTAGGCCTCTCCAGCATCCTGGCCATCGGTGACCCCATCGCGGCATCGACTTCTGTAGTCACTGCGGCCACGGGTGTGAGCGGCAAGGAGTCGGTAGCGCGCCTCGTCGCTTCGTACACGCAGACGGCGTGGCCGTGGCTCGCCGCGATCATCGGCCTGCTCACTCTCGCCCTCGGGATCTTCGTATTGGTGACCTCCCGACACTGGCCTGGGTCCTCCCGTCGGTACCAGCCTGCCGGCTCCGAGCCGGCGGAACCGGGCGCCAATCCGGTCTCCGACTGGGACACGCTGAGCGGCGGCAGCGATCCGACCTCACGCTAGACTTTCAACCGAACACCCACAAAGGAGACCTGTGAGCGATCAGACCTCAGACACCAGTCACGGCAACTCGCCGGCTGCCTGGACCGCTGTGATCATCATGCTGGTGGCATTCACCGTAGGCACCATCGCCTTCTTCTTCGACGTTGTCATCGTGGTCTGGGCCTCCGTCGGCCTCCTCATCATTGGCCTGATCGTCGGCGGTGTCCTCGCCAGGCTCGGCTACGGCGTATCCGGCGCCAAGTACACGGCGAAAGAGCACTAGCAGGGTGCTTTCCGATCTGGTAGCCGGAGCCCTGCAGGATGCTTCGGAACGTCGTGCTGCACGCAGCCTCATCGAGGTCGAGGCAGCCGCTCTCGCACGTCCGGCCGCTATCGACGCTCTTGAGGCGCTCGCCCCGGCGGACCGGGTGAGGATCGTCGCCGAGGTGAAGCGGTCGAGTCCCTCCCGCGGTCCACTCGCTGACATTCCCGACCCGGCCGCACTTGCCGTCTCCTACGAGACCGGTGGCGCGAGCGCGATCAGTGTGCTCACAGAACAGCGCAGGTTCGGCGGTTCGCTCGCGGACCTCGAAGCCGTGCGTGAGGCGGTGCAGCTGCCCGTACTGCGTAAGGATTTCATCGCCGATCCTTACCAGGTCGTCGAGGCACGGGCATCCGGCGCCGACATTCTGCTGCTCATCGTCGCAGCCCTCGACCAGCAGACGCTCTCGAGTCTTTTCGAACTCACCACCCAGCTCGGGATGACGGCTCTGATCGAGACCCACAACGCGGAGGAGGTCTCCCGCGCTCTCGATATCGGAGCAGGGTTGATCGGCGTGAACGCCCGTGACCTGAGCACTTTTGAACTCAACCAGGACCTCTTCGGAAGCCTGGCCGACCAGATTCCGTCCGGCGTCATCCGGGTTGCGGAATCCGCAGTCAAGACGGCGGCGGATGTCGCCCACTATCGCAACGCGGGTGCGGACGTCGTGCTCGTCGGCGAAGCACTCGTCACAGGAGATCCCGTGCGCACTCTCGCAGAATTCCTGGGCTTCTGATGGCCCTTCGCGACGAACTCGGGCCCTACTTCGGCGAGTACGGTGGGCGCTTCGTGCCGGAGTCGCTGATCGCGGCCCTCGACGAGTTGGATGCGGCCTACACGGCGGCGAAGACCGATCCGTCGTTCCAGGCCGAGCTTGCCGAGCTCCATGCGACCTACACCGGCCGGCCGTCGATCATCACCGAGGTGCCACGGTTCGCCGAACATGCCGGCGGCGCTCGCGTCATCCTCAAGCGCGAGGACCTCAACCACACCGGTTCGCACAAGATCAACAACGTGCTCGGGCAGGCCTTATTGGCCAGGCGCCTGGGTAAGACCCGTCTCATTGCGGAGACCGGTGCCGGACAACACGGCGTCGCCACCGCGACGGCCGCCGCCCTGTTCGGCATGGAGTGCGTCGTCTACATGGGCGAGGTCGATACAGAGCGTCAGGCCCTCAATGTGGCCCGGATGCGGCTGCTCGGCGCCGAGGTCATCCCGGTGACCGCGGGGTCCCGCACCTTGAAAGACGCCATCAACGAGGCGCTGCGTGACTGGGTCGCCAATGTCGGAAACACCCACTACCTGCTGGGCACGGTCGCTGGGCCGCATCCGTTCCCCGTCATGGTGCGCGACTTCCACAAGATCATCGGCGAGGAGGCGCGCCAGCAGGTTCTCGACCTCACCGGACGACTTCCGGATGCCGTCACGGCCTGCGTCGGCGGCGGCTCGAACGCGATGGGCATCTTCCACGCCTTCCTCGACGACCCCTCGGTCGCGCTCTACGGCTACGAGGCAGCGGGCGAGGGCGCAGAGACGCCGCATCATGCGGCCACGATCACCAAGGGCCGCCCCGGCGTGCTGCACGGCGCACGCAGCTATATGCTGCAGGACGAAGACGGCCAGACTGTCGAGTCCCACTCCATCTCCGCCGGTCTCGACTACCCGGGCGTTGGCCCAGAGCATGCATGGCTCGCCGATATCGGTCGCGCCAGTTACCTCCCGATCACCGATGACGAGGCCATGAGTGCGCTCCGCCTACTCTCGAGAACAGAGGGAATCATCCCCGCCATCGAGTCGGCGCATGCCCTCGCGGGAACCATCACACTCGGCAAGGAGCTCGGGCCGGAGGCGATCATCCTGGTGAACCTGAGCGGTCGTGGCGACAAAGACATGGAGACCGCCGGTCGATACTTCGACATTCTCGACGCCGGGGCCGAGCAGTCATGACCTCGGTCGAGACGGTCATCGCGGCGCGCAAGACTGCTGGTAGCGGCGCCCTCATCGGCTACCTGCCCGCCGGGTTTCCCAACCTCACCACGAGCATCGACGCTGCGGTCGCGCTCGCGCAGAACGGCGTCGACGTCATCGAGCTCGGTCTGCCGTACTCCGATCCGGTCATGGACGGCCCGGTCATCCAGGCGGCCACATTGACAGCGCTGAAGGCCGGCTTCCGCATCAGGGACGCATTCACCGCCATCCGTGAGATCAGCGCGCAGGTCGACACACCAGTGCTACTCATGACCTACTGGAATCCCGTGCTGCAGTTCGGCGTCGATCGATTCGCCGATGAGCTGTCGGCTGCCGGGGGAGCAGGTTTGATCACACCTGACCTGATCCCAGACGAGGCTCACGATTGGCTCGACGCCTCGGAACGCACGGGCCTCGACCGTATCTTCCTCGCTGCCCCATCATCCACCGACGAGCGACTACACCAGGCGGTGGAGAAGAGCCGCGGCTTCGTGTATGCGGTCTCCACCATGGGGATCACCGGTGCCCGCAGTGATGTGGATGTCGCGGCCAGGGCTCTCGTCGCGCGCCTGCGCACCACCGGCGCCACCTCCACCTGTGTCGGCGTCGGCATCTCGAGTGCCGAACAGGTGCGCGAGGTTCTGCAGTACGCGGACGGCGCGATCGTCGGTTCGGCACTCGTCAAAGCCCTCGCTGACGGGGGAGTGGAGGCCGTCGCAGCCACAGCTTCCCAGTTGGCGACGGGCAGTACGCTTAGCTAGTTCACGCTGAGCTCCAGTACGAAAGGCAACCAGGACTGTGGTTTTACCCCTGAGCATTCCGAGCCCCAGTGACGCCTGGGCGAACTTCAACCTCGGCCAGTGGCTCCGCGATATCGGCCTCACCGGGTTTCCCTTCGACATCAATATCCGCACCTATGCTGTCTGCATTCTCGTCGGTATCGTCGTGGCGACCATCCTCACGGCACGGCGTCTGAAGAACCGAGGCGCCGACGGCGGCGTCGTGCTCGACATCGCTCTATGGGCGGTGCCGCTCGGCATCATCGGCGCCCGTGCCTTCCACGTGCTCACCCACCCCGACGACTATTTCGGGCCCGGTAAAGACCTGCTGAAGGTCCTCTACGTCTGGGAGGGCGGCATCGCCATCTTCGGCTCGCTCATCGGAGGGGCGATCGGGGCCTATATCGGCTGCAAGCTCGCCGGGGTGCGCTTCTGGAGTTTCGCCGACACTCTCGCGCCCGGTCTTCTGCTCGCGCAGGCTTTCGGACGCTTCGGCAACTACTTCAACCACGAACTCTTCGGGGTGCCGACCAATCTTCCGTGGGGTCTCAAGATCGCGTCGTCCAACCCGGCCTTTCCGGCCGGACTGCCATCGGACACGCTCTTCCTGCCGACTTTTCTCTACGAGATCATCTGGGATGTCGTCGGCGTCGCCGTGATCCTGTTCCTCGAGCGCAGGTTCAAACTCCAGTGGGGCAAGGTATTCGCGGTCTACCTGATCTGGTACGGACTCGGCCGCAGTTACTTCGAATCCGTGCGCATCGACCCGAGCCTGATTTTCCTCGGGGTGCGCACCAACGTCTGGGCAGCCTGGGCAGCGATCGTGATCGGACTCATCATCTTCATCGTGCAGACGCGTCGTCACCCCGGCCTCGAACCGAGCGTCTATCTTCCCGGACGTGAATGGTCGCCGACGGCTGAGGTAGACTCTGACGACACGTATTCGGACATCGATGATGACGGCAATGACGCTGAACTCGTCACCACAACCATGTCCGGATCGAAGAAAGCCGAGAAGTCCGTCACAAGCGGGGCAGGCCCACAGTCGTAGCGAAAGCGACATCACAATAGGTAGCGGGCCGGATCCGAAGCTCACCTGCCTTCATCCTTCCGGGCCGCCGTAGTCCCCCACGCACCATTTTCTTCGTGAGGACGGTTGACAATGGCTCTCACGCCAACCTTTTCCCGCTTCAGCGCGGTTCCCGCTGCCTCAGGCATGTACGACCCGCGCCGTGAACGCGACGCCTGTGGTCTCGCCATGGTCGCCACCCTGCGTGGCACGGCAGGTCACGACATCATCGACGCCGCCCTCGGCGCTCTTCGCAACCTCGAGCACCGCGGCGCTATCGGCTCGGATGCCGGTACCGGCGACGGCGCAGGCATCGTCACGCAGATTCCCGACGACTTCTTCCGCGCTGTCGTGGACTTCGAGTTGCCCGCCGTCGGGCATTACGTCGTTGGCACCGCCTTCCTGCCGACCCACGACGCCGAGCGCGCAGCCATCAAGGACGGTATCGAGGCCCTCGCCACCGAGGAACATCTCGAGGTTCTCGGCTGGCGTGAGGTTCCGGTGCGCCCGGAAGGACTCGGCAACCTGGCTCGCGAGGCCATGCCGTTCTTCGAGCAGGTTTTCCTGAAGAGCACCCACGGTGACGACGTCGCCGGAATCGCCCTCGACCGGCAGTCTTTCCGGCTGCGCAAGCGAGCTGAACGCGAACTCAACGCTTATTTCCCCTCGCTCTCGAGCCGCACTCTGGTCTACAAGGGCATGGTCACCACGCTGCAACTCGAGCCGTTCTACCCCGACCTCTCCGACGAGCGCTTCGCTTCACGACTGGCCCTGGTGCACTCGCGCTACTCCACCAACACCTTCCCATCGTGGCCTCTCGCTCAACCGTTCCGCATGATCGCGCACAACGGTGAGATCAATACCGTTCAGGGCAATCGCAACTGGATGCGGGCGCGCCAGTCGCAGCTCGAATCCGACCTGCTCGGCGATCTGACGCCGATCTTCCCGATCGTTACCCCCGGTGCCAGCGATTCCGCCTCCTTCGACGAGGTCGTGGAACTCCTCAACCTCGGCGGACGCTCGCTGCCTCACGCGATGATGATGATGGTTCCCGAGGCCTACGAGAACCAGGTCGACATCGACCATGCCCGCCGCGACTTCTACGAGTACCACGCGATGATGATGGAGCCGTGGGACGGCCCGGCCGCCCTCGTCTTCACCGACGGCACACTCGTCGGTGCGACGCTCGACCGCAACGGTCTGCGCCCGGGACGCTACCTGGTCACAGACGACGGCCTGGTCGTGCTCGCCAGCGAGATCGGCGTGCTCGACATCGACCCGAGCAAGGTGGTCCGCAAGGGCCGTCTCCGCCCCGGCAAGATGTTCCTCGTCGACACCGAGGCCGGTCGCCTCATCGAAGACGACGAGATCAAGGGCGAACTCGCTGCTGCGGAGCCGTGGGGCGAGTGGCTCGACAAGGGTCGCATCAACCTCAAGGATCTTCCTGAGCGTGAACACATCGTGCACACGCCGGCGTCGGTCACCCGCCGCCAGCGGATCTTCGGTTACACCGAGGAGGAGGTGCGCATCCTGCTGCGGCCGATGGCGGAGAATGGAGCGGAGCCGCTCGGGGCTATGGGCTCCGACACTCCGATCGCCGTACTCAGCAAGCGCCCGCGCCTGCTGTTCGACTACTTCACCCAGCAGTTCGCCCAGGTGACGAATCCGCCACTGGACAGCATCCGTGAAGAGGTCGTCACCTCGCTCAAGCTGGGGCTCGGCCCGGAGCGCAACCTGCTGGACGCGACACCGGAACACGCGCGCCAGGTAATCCTCGACTTCCCGGTGATCGACAACGATGAACTCGCCAAGATCCAGCACATCGCACCCAAGACGTCGCGGGCGGGATTCAACCCGACTCGCACGATCAGGGGTCTCTACCGCGTCGACCAGGGTCCAAAGGCCATGGAGCAGCGGATCGCGGCGATGTGTGTCGAGGTCGACAGCGCCATCGAAGACGGCGCACTCTTCATCGTGCTCTCCGACCGTGATTCCAACAAAGAGTTGGCACCCGTTCCGTCACTGCTGATGCTCGCTGCGGTGCACCACCACCTCATCCGGTCGCAGAATCGCATGAAGGTCGGCATCATCGTCGAGGCTGGCGATGTGCGCGAGGTGCACCACATCGCGCTGCTGATCGGCTACGGCGCTTCGGCGATCAATCCGTACCTGGCGATGGAATCCGCAGAGGAACTCGTGCGCAGCGGCATGATCACCAGCCTCACGCCCGAGAAGGCCGTGAAGAACCTGATCAAGGCCCTCGGCAAGGGTGTGCTCAAGATCATGTCGAAGATGGGTATCTCCGTCGTCGGTTCCTATGCCGGCGCCCAGGCCTTCGAAGCTGTCGGTCTCAGCCAGGAGTTCGTCGACCAGTATTTCACCGGAACATCCAGCCTGCTCGGCGGTATCGGCATCGACGTCGTAGCTGCGGAGTCGGCATCCAGGCATGCTGCCGCGTACCCGGAGGATGAGGCGATCAGCGCCCACGAGCGCCTCGCTACCGGTGGCGAGTACCAGTGGCGGCGAGATGGCCCGCCGCACCTGTTCAACCCGGACACCGTCTTCCGACTGCAGCACGCGACCAGGTCGCGCCGCTACGACATCTTCCGCGACTACACCAGGCTCGTGGACGACCAGGCCGAACAGCTGATGACCGTTCGCGGCCTGTTCAGGCTGCGTGAGGGTGTGAGGCCGGCTGTGCCGCTGGACGAGGTGGAGTCGGTGGCATCCATCGTCAAGCGGTTCTCCACCGGCGCAATGAGCTACGGCTCGATTAGCGCGGAGGCCCACGAGACTCTCGCGATCGCCATGAACCAGCTCGGCGCCAAGAGCAACACGGGTGAGGGTGGCGAAGACACCGCGCGGCTGCTCGACCCCTCTCGTCGCAGCGCGATCAAGCAGGTAGCCTCTGGCCGTTTCGGCGTCACGAGCATGTACCTCACCCATGCCACGGACATCCAGATCAAGATGGCGCAGGGCGCGAAGCCCGGAGAAGGTGGTCAGCTGCCCCCGGCCAAGGTGTACCCGTGGATCGCGCGCACTCGTCACGCGACAGCGGGCGTCGGACTCATCAGCCCGCCGCCGCACCACGACATCTACTCGATCGAAGACCTCAAGCAACTTATCTTCGACCTGAAAAGGGCAAACCCCGATGCCCGCGTGCACGTCAAGCTGGTGAGCCAGTCGGGTATCGGTGCGGTTGCCGCCGGTGTGACGAAGGCTCTCGCTGATGTCGTGCTCGTCTCAGGTCACGACGGTGGTACGGGTGCAAGCCCGCTCAACTCGCTCAAGCACGCGGGAACACCATGGGAGTTGGGTCTTGCAGAAACCCAGCAGACGCTCATGCTGAACGGTATGCGCGGTCGGGTCGTGGTGCAGGTCGACGGCCAGATGAAGACCGGTCGCGATGTGATTGTCGCGGCACTGCTCGGCGCGGAAGAGTTCGGTTTCGCCACGGCGCCTCTCGTCGTCTCCGGATGCATCCTGATGCGCGTCTGCCACCTCGACACCTGCCCTGTTGGCGTTGCCACGCAGAACCCGGAGCTCCGCAAGCGTTTCTCCGGCAAGCCGGAATTCGTCGTCAACTTCTTCGAGTTCCTGGCCCAGGAGGTGCGCGAGTACCTGGCAGAACTGGGATTCCGGTCGATCGAAGAGGCCATCGGTCACGCAGAGCTGCTCGATGTGAACCGCGCGATCGAGCACTGGAAGGCGGACGGGCTCGACCTGTCACCGATTCTGCAGGGTCCGGTATTCGGTCCTGAAGAGCCGCGTTCCAACGTCACCAAGCAGGAGCATGAGCTCGACAAGCACTTCGATGTGGAACTGATCCGTCAGAGCTCCAGCGCCTTGCAGGATGGCGAACAGGTGTCGATCTCGTTGCCAATCCGCAACACCGAACGGGCCGTCGGCACCATGCTCGGCCACGAGGTGACACTCCGGCACGGCGAGAACGGCCTGCCTACCGGCACCATCGACGTGAAGCTCTCCGGCACCGCAGGCCAGTCCTTCGGCGCATTCCTGCCAAGCGGCATCACCCTGCGGCTCGAAGGCGATAGCAACGACTACGTGGGCAAGGGCCTCTGTGGTGGGCAGATCATCATCCGCCCGGATGCGAGGAGCGGCTTCGAAGCCGAGCACAACGTCATTGCAGGCAACGTCATCGGCTACGGCGCAACCCAGGGCAGTATGTACCTGCGTGGCATCGTCGGTGAGCGTTTCCTGGTGCGCAACTCGGGTGCGACCGCGGTGGTCGAGGGGGTGGGGGATCACGCCCTCGAGTACATGACCGGTGGGCTCGCGCTGATCCTCGGCGGAACTGGCCGCAACCTCGGGGCAGGCATGTCCGGCGGAACCGCCTACATCTACGACCTCAAACCGGAACGCGTCAACCGCGATTCTCTCGCCACCGGCGAGCTCGAATTGCTTCCGCTCGGAGCCGGAGACATCGCGATTGTCAAAGACCTGTTGGAGCAGCATCTCGCACAGACCGACTCAGAAGTCGCCAGGCGGATGCTCGACGATTTCGATGCGACCATCGCTCGATTCGTCAAGGTGCTGCCACGCGATTACGCTGCCGTACTGGCGACGCGTGCGACTGCGGTGGAAGAAGGACTGGACCCTGACGGCGATGTCGTATGGAATCGAATCATGGAGGTGACCGGTGGCTGATCCGAAGGGATTCCTGAAGACCAGGGAACGAGAGCTTCCTGCACGTCGCCCGGTCGCGCTTCGGCTCATGGACTGGAAAGAGGTCTACGAGCAGGGTGACGCGGCCACCACGCGCAAGCAGGCGGGGCGCTGTATGGACTGCGGCATCCCGTTCTGCCATCACGGCTGCCCTCTCGGCAACCTGATCCCGGAGTGGAACGACCTCACCTGGCGCGGCGAAGGCCGGCAGGCGATCGACCGACTGCACGCCACCAACAACTTTCCTGAGTTCACCGGCAGGCTGTGCCCGGCACCGTGCGAGAGTTCATGTGTCCTGGCGATCAACCAGCCTGCGGTCACCATCAAGCAGGTCGAGGTGTCGATCATCGACCAGGCCTTTGCGAACGACTGGGTGGAGCCGCATCCGCCAGAGCGCCTCACCGGCAAAACGATCGCTGTGGTCGGTTCCGGACCTGCAGGTCTTGCGGCAGCCCAGCAACTCACCCGTGCCGGCCACACAGTCGCCGTCTTCGAGCGGGACGATCGCATCGGCGGGCTGCTGCGCTACGGCATCCCGGACTTCAAAATGGAAAAGAAGCACCTCGAGATGCGTCTCAAGCAGATGCAGGCCGAGGGCACCCGGTTCCGTGCCGGTGTCACCATCGGCGTGGATATCGCCTGGGACGAACTGCGCGGGCGCTATGACGCCGTCGTGGTCGCCACGGGTGCTCTCAAGCCGCGCGACCTCCCGATTCCCGGCCGCGATCTCTCCGGCGTGCACTTCGCCATGGAATACCTCGTGCAGCAGAACCGCGTGGGAGCCGGTGACACGGTCATCGACCAGTTGACCGCTGAAGGCAAGCATGTCGTGGTTCTCGGCGGCGGCGACACCGGAGCAGACTGCATCGGCACTGCGCACCGCCAGCAAGCACTGTCCGTCACCAACCTCGCCATCGGCATCCAGCCACCCTCGGAACGCCCGGAGCATCAGCCATGGCCGATATCGCCGACACTCTTCGAGGTGTCGAGCGCGCATGAGGAGGGCGGCGAGCGGGTCTATCTCGCTTCCACCGTCGAATTTCTCGCCAACGAGGTGGGAGAGGTGCGCGCCATCCGCGTCGCCGAGACCGAGTACCTCGACGGTCGTCGTGTGCCCAAAGCCGGCAGCGAGCGTGAAATCCCTGCGGACCTCGTGCTTCTCGCACTCGGATTCACCGGCACCGAGAGCGACGAACTCGAAGACCAGCTGCGCGTTCCCATGGACCGAGGCAACGTCGAGCGCGACGCCGACTACCAGACCAGCGAGGCGGGCGTATTCGTCGCCGGTGACGCCGGACGCGGCCAGTCGCTCATCGTCTGGGCGATCGCCGAGGGCCGCGCGGCGGCCGCGGCTGTCGACAGCTACCTCGAGGGAAAGACAGAACTTCCTTCGCCGGTTCGTCCTACGGATCGGGCAATCAACATCTAAAGCCTGCGCGCGACGACAGTGCCAAGGCCCCGTCATCCGCGACTACGAACCCCAAGAGAAAGAAACAGATGAGACGCGCAAAAATCGTCGCCACGCTCGGCCCAGCAACCGCGAGCTATGAGAATATCCGGGCGATCGTGGACGCCGGGGTCGATGTGGCCCGTATGAACCTCAGCCACGGCAGCTATGACGTGCACGAGGAGGTCTATGCGAACGTCCGTAAGGCGAGTACTGACTCCGGTCGCGCGGTCGCGGTGCTGGTCGACCTGCAGGGCCCGAAGATCAGGCTCGGCAAGTTCGAGAACGGCCCATACGATCTCGCGGTCGACGACATCTTCAAGATCACCATCGAAGACATCGTCGGCAACAAAGATATCTCTGGCACCACCTTCAAAGGTCTTCCCCACGACGTGAAGGCCGGTGACCCGATGCTCATCGACGATGGCAAGGTCAAGCTCGAGGTCATCTCGACCGACGGAACCGTGGTCACCACCAGGGTGGTCGTCGCTGGCGCCGTGAGCAACAACAAGGGCATCAATCTCCCGGGTGTTGCGGTCAACGTTCCTGCGCTCTCCGACAAAGACGAGGCAGACCTCCGCTGGGGCCTCAGGCTCGGCGCCGACCTGATCGCGCTCTCCTTCGTGCGGGATGCCGAAGACATCGTGCGCGTGCACGAAATCATGGCAGAGGAGGGCGTCAAGCTCCCCGTCATCGCCAAGATCGAGAAGCCGCAAGCCGTTGACAACCTCGAGGCAATCATCGATGCCTTCGACGGCATCATGGTCGCGCGGGGCGACCTCGGCGTGGAGCTGCCGCTCGAGGCGGTTCCGATCGTACAGAAGCGTGCCGTCGAGCTTTCCCGCCGCATGGCCAAGCCGGTCATCGTCGCCACGCAAATGCTCGAATCCATGATCTCCAGTCCCATCCCGACCCGCGCGGAGACCTCCGACGTCGCCAACGCCGTTCTGGATGGTGCGGATGCCGTGATGTTGAGTGGTGAGACCAGCGTCGGCGAGTACCCGGTTGTCACCGTGCAGACCATGGCTCGCATCATCACCTCCACGGAGGAGCACGGTCTCGAGCGCATCGGCCCACTCGGCACGAAGCCGCGCACCCAGGGCGGCGCGATCACCCTGGCCGCCGCAGAGGTCGCAGAGTTCGTCGAGGCCAGGTATCTCTGCGTGTTCACCGAGAGCGGGGACTCCGTGCGTCGGATGTCCCGACTGCGCCATGGCATTCCGATCATTGCCTTCACGCCGGAGAACGGCATCCGCAATCGCCTGGCGTGGGTATGGGGCACCGAAACCTACCTGGTGGACCGCAAGACCCACACTGACGAGTTGTTCGGACAGGTGGACGATGTGCTGCTCGGCCACGCGCGGGCGGCGCTCGGCGAGAAGGTCGTCGTCATCGCGGGCTCCCCTCCCGGAATCTCCGGTGGCACGAACGACATGCGCGTGCATCGCATGGGCGACGCTCACAACCAGGTCGCGCCTGCCTACGCGGCCCAGTAACCGGGTAACGAGAGACGGCGGAGAACCCATCTGGGTTCTCCGCCGTCTCTCGTGCGCTACGAGCGAGACGTGATGTGCGGCAACACCGAAGAGAGAGAGTCGGCCAGCTTCACCGAGTTGATCACTATCGAGACCACCCAGATCACCGCGAAGGCCCAGATCGGCCAGAGTCCGCGACTTCGCGTTCGGCGATAGGCGACAACCGAACGGCCGATGATGTAGACGACACCGCCAAGAAAGGTCCACGCCCAGTGGAACGGTCGAACGAAACCATCGGCCTCGAGCTTTTTTCGATCGAAGTAGGCCAACAGTACGGAGACCAGGTAGATCACGATTCCGAGGCCAGACAGCAGCAGATACGGACCGGTGAAGACCGGCCCCGGTCGCGTGGGATTCGATACGGTCTGCCGCATGTAGTCGGTCAAATCGAAGGTGGCAAGCGAGATGAGCGACAGTATCGGCAGCAGAACGATCAGCCAGATGAAGATGTTGTACACCGGCTTGTCCGTGCCGACGGTCGGGATAGCCGCGGCATTCAACGAGTATGGCGTCTGTGAGGCCGCCTCGGCGGGATCATGGGTGTGTTCTGTCCATTGGGTGCCGTTCCACCATCTGAGCTGCGGCGAGCCGTCGCCGTCGGGATACCAGCCGGCCGAGGCGGAAGGCGTTCCTGAGGTATTCGTCATCGTTTGCTCCTTAGGCATCTGGCAAAGCCTAGACCTTCGTCTGCCGACCAGTCGATGACGTGGATGTACCGCTCCGCGAGAGGACGCCCCGGTACGGGAGCTAGTTTCCGAGCTTCTTCCACGAGAGCAGGTGCTCGACGGTGACACCCGCGTATCCGACAGTGGAGTCGAACGCCTCGCGGACCGTTCGGGTTTCGATGTTGAGCGCGGACTGCCCACGATCGAAGAACGTGAACTGCGAACCGCCGGCAATCTCCGGCGTGTCGGTCTCGACCCCGATGGTGAACGGTTTGCCCTGTGCGGTAGCTGCCAGCACAGCCGGGGTGGCGAGCGCAATGATGCCGTCGGTGCCGGATGCGTGGTTGGAGAAGGCGACAATGGCGACGGAGTCGACGTGGCCGAGCAGAGTGTCGAAGACGTTGCCGGTTGCGGTGTTCTTCGTCGTGAGCCACCATGGCAGATCGATCCCGAGAGGCAGCGGTCCGGCCGCATCATGAGCCGCTCCGAGCAGAGTGACGAACTTCGGCGTGATGACCGAGAAATCGGGTTCCGGCTGTCCGGCCCACGGCTCGACATCCAACTCGATCGCGTCGAAGGGCGCCGCAGACCGCGCAGCGCTTATCCACTGTCCGATCAGGGCTGGCCTCTCAAGCCATGATGAGTCGCCCCCGAGGGCCGCGACCTGAATTCCCTCGGCATGCAGGGCATCGACAGTGGCCAGGACCCAGACTCCGATCGCGCCCTGATCAGCAGCCCACGGCGTCCCGAGGTAGACCTTCGACAGGTTGCGCTCATGGGCGAATGTGGCGATCGCCTCGGGGGTCATGGCCTCCTGTCCCAGGCCGCGGTTGTCCAGCAGGGGATCGACGGAGTTTCCCCAGGCCCACATGCTCGTGACCGAGGAGGCAACGGGCAGTGACGCAACCGGACAGGTCATGTCGTCTCCTATGGCGGCGAGCAGCAATGCTGCGGTATTGATCGTGGCGTCGAGGCCGCACACGATTCTCAGCCCTCCGACGGTGAATACCGTTCCCACGAATCCGTCGCCCACGGGGGAGCGGGTGAGGACGCCGGCACGCATGCCGAACGACTCCGGCAATCCGCTCTGACCGTCCGAGCCGTTGTCGAATCTCACCGAGAACACCTGCGATGTGGCTGGCGTACTGGTGCCGGCCGTGTCGCTCCAAGGACTCACGTCGTCCGGGTAGTTGGCGTGAACTGAAGCGATGGCCGCCTGGATATGGCCGCGCTCGATGGCGGTCGCGTTGTTGGCCGCCACCGCTGACTGCGCGAGCGTGGCGATGGAACCGAGCACGGCGCCAGGCTCAGGAGCGCCGGTATCCGCGTCGGCGGGCGACGCAACTGCGAGCATGGCGGCACACAGCGAGAGCGCAGCTGCGGTGCCGGCCAGTACGCGACGCCGGGACGGTGTCGTCAGCGAGAGAAAGCGGAGCCAACTCATGGTGCACCTTTGTCTCGAACGATCTCCGGGATCGAAGAACGTGTCACCGCTTCACGCTCGGGTGCGCTGCCCACCGGGCTCGGCGGGCCGTACATATGCTGAATGCTAATGGATGGTGCCGCGAACCGCCCGGCCGCCAGAAGCGCTCAGATAAATCAGCCGTGCCGGATGCGGGACTTGAACCCGCACGCCCTTTCGAGCAAAGCATTTTGAGTGCTCCGCGTCTGCCATTCCGCCAATCCGGCGCACGTTACCGGGCACAAGAATACCGTAGGCTTTAGCTCGTGACAGACCAGGAAACACCAGCACAGACTCCTCGCCGCGTAGTTGTTGCAGAAGACGAGTCGCTCATCCGTCTCGACATCGTGGAGACATTGCGCGACAACGGCTTCGAGGTCGTCGGCGAGGCCGGCGACGGAGAGACAGCCGTTGCACTGGCAACCGAGCTTCGTCCTGACCTGGTCATCATGGATGTCAAGATGCCGCTTCTCGACGGAATCTCCGCGGCTGAGCGTCTCACCAAGAATCACATCGCCCCGGTAGTCCTTCTCACGGCTTTCAGCCAGAAGGAGCTCGTGGAGCGTGCCACCGAGGCTGGCGCCCTGGCCTACGTCGTCAAACCGTTCACGCCGAACGACCTGCTGCCAGCGATCGAGATTGCCCTCGCCCGCTACGCGCAGATCATCACTCTCGAGGCCGAGGTGACCGACCTGGTCGAGCGTTTCGAGACACGCAAGCTCGTCGATCGCGCCAAAGGGCTGCTCAACGAGAAGATGGGGCTCACCGAGCCTGAGGCTTTCCGCTGGATCCAGAAGGCGTCCATGGACCGTCGTCTCACGATGCACGATGTCGCCCAGGCGATCATCGAGCAGCTCTCCGCGAAGAAATAGCTCGAGGCAGAACCAGCGGTTCGCTCAGTTGTCCTTGAGGAAGTTCGTCATCCGCACCGTGGAGAGCCGACGGCCCTGATCATCGCTGATCGCGATTTCGTGGGTGGCGAGCGTTCGCCCGAGATTGATGGCTGTGCAGACGGCCGTCACGGTGCCTGACGTTGTCGAGCGACTGTGGCTCGCGTTGATTTCGATACCAACAGCGATGCGACCGGGGCCGGCGTGAATGGCGGATGACACCGATCCGAGCGATTCGGCGAGAACGACGTGCGCGCCACCGTGCAGGATGCCGACGACCTGCGTGTTGCCCTCCACCGGCATCGTCGCAACGGAATGCTCAGCGGAGAGTTCGAGGAACTCGATACCCATCTTCCTGGCGAGTTCGCCACCGCCACTGGAGATCAACCGTTCGACGAGTTCCGGGTCGAGATTCTCGGGAAAAGTCGTCATGGGCATCCTTCTCGGGGGGCTTCGGCCTGTCGGCGGCCACGGATAGGCTGGCTCCGTGCCGGACAACGAAAAGCCTACCCTCCTCGTAATCGACGGGCATTCGCTCGCTTTCCGGGCGTTCTACGCCCTCCCCGTTGACAGCTTTCAGAACCGTGATGGGCAACACACCAACGCGATCCACGGCTTCATCGCGATGCTCATCAACCTGCTCGCGAATGAGAAACCCACTCATCTCGCCGTGGCCTTCGATATCTCGCGATACTCCTTTCGTACGCGCGAGTATCCCGAATACAAAGGAACTCGTGGTGAGACCCCGCCGGAGTTCATCGGCCAGATCCCGCTTCTCGAAGAGGCGCTTCACGCGATGGGCATCACCACCATCGCGAAGGAGGACTACGAGGCAGATGACATTCTGGCAACCCTCGCCGTCGAGGGGGCGCAGCAGGGATTCCGGGTGCTCATCGTCTCCGGCGACCGTGACGCCATCCAGATGGTCAACGACGACGTGACCCTGCTCTACCCCAACGCGCGCGGCGTGTCGGAGCTCAAACGCTACGACCGCGATGCTGTTTTCGAGCGGTACGGCGTCGAGCCGCACCAGTATCCGGAGATCGCGGCGCTCGTCGGCGAGACCAGCGACAACCTGATCGGTATTGACAAGGTCGGCGAGAAGACGGCGGTCAAGTGGATCACCCAGTACGGCGGCCTCGACGAGGTTCTGGCCCACGCCGACGAGATCAAAGGTGTGGTGGGCGAGAAGCTGCGGGAGCAGAAAGACAACGCTATCCGCAACCGCAAGCTCAACCGGCTGCTCACGGATGTGGAGCTCCCGGTCGGGCCGAAAGACCTTGAACGCCGACCGATCGACGAGACCGCTGTGCGCGAGGTCTTCGACAAACTGCAGTTCAGAACCCTTCTCGACCGCGTGCTGAAGATCGCGGCCGCCGCAGGCGATACTCTCACCCCGGATGCCGTACAGGCGGTCTCGGATCCGACCTTCGGACTACCCGTCGTCAGGACGCTCGTCGACGAGGAACTCGGCCACTGGCTCGACAGCGCCTCAGGCAAGGGCACGGTTCCGCTCGGCCTGCAGCCGGCCATCGGGCCCGATGGGCTGTCGGGCTTCGGCATCTCCTCCATCGATGAGAGCGCGTGGGTGCCGTGGGCATCCGGACGATTGGATTACGCGGCATTGGAGAGCTGGCTCTCCGGCGACGCTCCCAAGTATCTCTACGACTCGAAGGCCGCGATCAAGCTCCTGGACAGGGCAGGGCTCAGTCTCGGCGGGGTCACCTTCGACACCACGATCGCCAGTTGGCTGCTCAAGCCTGGCGGCCACTCGCAGGATCTTGCTGGCCAGGTCTACGACTTCCTCGGCGATCGGCTCGCCGTGGCCGACCCGAACCAGCTCGTCCCCGACGTCGAAGCCGCCTCTCCGGCCACGGAAGCCTGGTATGTGCTGCGGGTCAGCGAATACCTCGCAGAGCGCCTGGATGCCGGATCCCGCAGTGTTCTCGACACCATCGAGCTACCACTCATCCCCGTCATCTCCACGATGGAGAACACCGGGATCACGGTGAACGCCGAGATCCTGGGTCGTCTCAATCGTGAACTGGGGGAGACCGCTGCCGATCTCGCCTCCCGTGCGTATACCGAGCTCGGCCGGGAGGTGAACCTCGGCTCTCCCAAACAGCTTCAGCAGGCATTGTTCGAAGATCTCGGCATGCCGAAGACCCGCTCCAACAAGACCGGATACTCGACGGATGCCGCGTCTCTGGCCGACCTGCAGGAGCAGAATCCGCATCCATTCCTCGACCTGCTGCTGCAGCATCGCGACGCCACCAAGCTCCGCCAGATGGTGGAGACCCTCGAGAAGGCCATCGCCGACGATCACCGTGTGCACACCCGCTACGACCAGACAGGCACGAGCACGGGGCGTATCTCCTCGACCGACCCGAACCTGCAGAACATCCCGGTGCGCGCGGCCGTGGGCAAGGAGATTCGCTCGGCCTTCGAAAGCGGTCCGGAGTTCACCACCCTGCTCACCGCCGACTATTCGCAGATCGAGATGCGGATCATGGCCCATCTCTCCGGCGATGCGGGGCTCATCGAGGCCTTCAACTCCGGGGAAGACCTGCACCGTTTCGTCGGCTCGCGCATCTTCCATGTCGAGCCGGCCGAGGTGACGCCGGTCATGCGCACCAAGGTCAAGGCGATGTCCTACGGGCTCGCCTATGGTCTCAGCGCCTTCGGACTCTCGAAGCAGCTTCGCATCGATACCGCCGAAGCCAAGCAGCTCATGGGAGACTACTTCGCCCGTTTCGGTGCCGTGCGCGACTATCTGCGCGGCGTCGTCGAGCAGGCTCGAGAGGACGGTTACACCGAGACCATCTTCGGGCGTCGACGTCCCTTCGGCGACCTCAAATCATCGAACCGCGTTCTGCGGGAGAACGCGGAGCGGGCGGCGCTGAACGCGCCGATCCAGGGATCAGCAGCCGACATCCTCAAGATTGCAATGCTGGGTGTGGCACACGACCTATCGAGCAAGAAGCTGTCCTCTCGGCTGCTCCTCCAGGTGCACGACGAACTGGTGTTCGAGGTCGCCGAAGGAGAACTCGATGTGCTCACGGACATCGTGCGCGACCGAATGGGGCATGCTGCCGACCTGAAGGTTCCGCTCGAGGTTCAGGTCGGTTCTGGCAAAAACTGGGACGTCGCCGCGCACTGACAACCAGGCCAACCTGGCTGATCGAGCCAGAGACTCGTCACCACCAGTGAACGACCGAACCGTAAGGAGCCAGAAATGCCAGAACGCACTGTCACCGTCGCCTCGAGCGTCGGCCTGCACGCTCGACCCGCCGCGCTGTTCAGCCAGGCCGCGGCCAAAGTCGGCGTTCCAGTGACCCTCACCAGCGCCGCAGGCAAGAGCGTGAACGCGGCGAGCATCCTCGGGGTGTTGTCACTCGGTATCGGCCATGGGGAAGTGGTAACTATCAGCGCGGAGGGCGACGACGCCGACATCGCGCTCGATGGCCTCGCGGACCTGCTCAACACGGATCTCGACAAGGCGTAGAAATCTGGCTAAGTCGATGGGGTCATCCGGCGGCGGCCCCATCGCTGTCCTAGGCTCGTGTCATGACTGATGAAGCCAGGGCCGACGAGGTCCGTATCCCCACAGCTATCGACAGCATCGCCGAGGAATGGGTCGACACAGAACTCGACCTCTTTCCCGAATATCGCGTCTATGTTGGACGCCCTGGGCGCGAGGGTGAGTACGCCGACTACTCACCGGCTGGCGCGGAGCACGCGGTCGCGGAGGTCAGGAAGACTCTCGTCAAGATCGAGGCCGCAACGCCGGTCGACGACATCGACGTCGTCACCAAGATGGATCTGAGTCGCGAGCTGCAGCTCTCCATCGACAAGCACGAGGCCGGCTTCGACCAGCGGGACCTGAACGTGATCGCCAGCCCGGCCCAGGGACTGCGTGAGATATTCGATCTCGTGCCGACGGCATCCGAAGAGGACTGGACCCACATCGCCACACGGCTGCACAACCTCCCTGCCGCGATGGATGGCTACATCGAGACCCTGCGAAGCGGGATCGTGGCGGGGAATGTTCCCGCCATCCGGCAGGTCAGGGAGATCATCGTCCAGGCAGGCAAGCAGGTCGCCGACACCGGATTCTTCTTCCAGCTTGCCGAGGAGGCCAAGGCCGGGGATTCCGAGCTGCCGGAGTCGCTGAAGAGCGATCTTGCCACCGGCGCCAGGGAGTCCGCTGCGGCGTACGCGGTGCTCGCCGATTTCCTCCGGAACCAGCTTGCGCAGCACGCGCCGGAACGGGACGCGGTGGGCCGTGAGATCTACGCGCTCGCCTCGCGTGACTTCCTCGGCGCGACAGTCGACCTCGATGAGACCTACGAATGGGGTATCGAAGAGCTCGCCAGGATGACAGAGGAGCAGGAATCGATCGCCCGCGAGATCAAGCCGGGGGCATCCGTCGAGGAGGCTATCGAGTTTCTGGGCTCCGACGACAGCCGCAAGCTGCACGGTACGGATGCGCTGCAGAAGTGGATGCAGGAGACCAGTGATCGCGCAGTCGAGGAGCTGTCGCGCGAACACTTCGACATCCCCGCAGAGGTGAAGAAGCTCGAATGCATGATCGCCCCAACCCAGGAGGGTGGCATTTACTACACGCCCCCCACCGACGATTTTTCGCGCGCCGGCCGGATGTGGTGGAGCGTGCCGGAGGGGGTCACAGAGTTCGACACCTGGCGCGAACTGACCACGGTGTATCACGAGGGCGTTCCGGGCCACCACCTTCAGTTGGGCCAAGCCGTATACAACAAGGCGCAGCTTAACACCTGGCGCCGGAATGCCGGTACGTCCGGGCACGCTGAGGGCTGGGCGCTCTACGCCGAACGCCTGATGGAGCAGCTCGGCTACCTCGACGACCCTGCCGATCGCCTCGGTATGCTCGACGGCCAGCGGATGCGTGCGGCGCGAGTCGTGCTCGACATCGGCGTGCACCTCGAGAAAACCCTGCCCGACGGCTCTGGCCGGTGGACCGGCGATTACGTCTTCGGGTTCCTCGCGAAGAACGTGAACATGAACGACGGGTTCGTTCGGTTCGAGGTGAACCGTTATCTCGGCTGGCCCGGCCAGGCGCCGTCATACAAGATCGGACAGCGGATCTGGGAGCAGCTCCGCGACGAGTACGCGCGTCGCGAGGGTTCGGCCTTCGACATCAAGGCCTTCCACAAGAAAGCCCTGGATATCGGGGGTGTCGGCCTCGACACCCTGAAGGCAGCGCTGCTCAAGTAGCGCGCCCGATGCCACCAGCACCTCAACGTCTCTCTCCCTACGAGGCGGTCCTCGGCGACGAACTCTCGAAACTGCATCCGCGGCTTGCTACCTATTTCGCCGCGATTCCCTCCGCGAGTTCCGGCATCGGCACGGGAACCTTCGATGTCGCGGGCACTCCACGGCGATGGCTGTGGCCGATTCTCTGGGTACTCGGTAAACAGGGTGTGATGTTTCCCGCGTGGGAGCACGACCTGGCCTTCACGGTGTTCAACCATCCCGTCGTCGATGCCAGAGGCAACCCGGCAATCGTTGCGATCCGCACCTTCCATTTCTCCAGGGGTGACCGCAGGATGCGCGACGCGATCACGGCAGAACACGGCGGTCTCGTCGACCATCTCGGCGTCGTCCGTCGCTACGTCGCCGGGCTGGACTGCGCGGTCGTCGATGGTTCGCTCCGGCTCGCATCGACGATCCTGGCCATCCGTATCGGGAACGGGCACATCCGGATTCCGCGCTTCATCGCGCCGAAGGTCACACTGCTCGAGAGCTTCGACGACGAGAGCGATTCGCAGCGGGTCTCGGTGACCGTGGAGCTACCACTCGTCGGTAGGCTCTACGAATATTCCGGATGCTTCAGTTATGAGATCCGGCCGGGGGAGAAGTATCTATGACCGACAGCATTGTGATCGCCGGCGCTTCGGGATTCATCGGGCGGTACCTCGCCAGGGCTTTCCGCGCAGAGGGCAGTACGGTGTCGCTGATCGGACGACGGGGTGCGGATGCTGCCTGGGGCGACACCGCAGCCATCACCGCGCTGCTCGACGGGGCCGACCTGCTGATCAACATGGCAGGCAAGAGCGTCAACTGCCGCTACACACCGGCAAACCGTGCTGAGATCCTTCGATCACGGGTCGAGACGACGCGAGAGCTCTCGGCGGCGATCCAGGCCTGTGCCGCTCCGCCTCCGCTGTGGATTAATTCGTCGACGGCGACGATCTACCGTCATGCCGAGGACCGTACGATGACCGAGTCGACAGGCGAGCTTGGCCAGGGTTTCTCGGTGGAGATCGCCAGGGCATGGGAGAAGGAACTCTTCGACGGCGACCTCCCCGGCACGCGCAGAGTGGCCCTGCGCATGGCTATCGTGCTGGGCGACGGCAGCGCGCTCCTTCCGCTCATCCGTCTCGCGCAGTTCGGGCTTGGCGGTCCCCAGCTCGACGGACGCTGGTTTTCGACGGCAGCGCGGCGTGCCGCCGGTACCTTTCACGTGTTCCGCGCTCGAAACGGATCGCAAAAGTTCAGCTGGATCCACATCGCGGACGTGCTGGGGATCATCCGGTTTCTCCGCACTCGGGACGACCTCGACGGCACCATCAACGCGAGCTCGCCCCACCCTTCGGACAACAGGACGGTGATGAGCACTCTCCGCCGGGTACTCCGAGTGCCTATCGGCATTCCCGCGCCACGCTGGATGCTCGAGGTCGGTTCCGCCGTCATCCACACCGAGACCGAGCTCGTGCTGAAGAGCCGTTGGGTGGTTCCTGAGCGCCTCGAAGTGGCGGGATATGCATTCGAGCATCCCGAGTTGGAGGAAACTCTGCGCGACATCGTGGATGGTCGACGCCAGCACGCCTGATGACCCGCATCGCTGACGAAATCCGCTCGCAACGAACCCGGAACTCACAGATTGCCGAGCCGAACAGATTACAGCTAAGCTAGAACGTCACATTTGTGGCATCCTGTCCGCCTGCCTGTCGCGGAAACTCAGAACCGGTTTGAAACAAACCACACTGCGACGGCCCGAAAGGTGCTGGTCAACAGCACATCCATCCTGGAGCAACTACTACATGACAATCGTAACGACCACTGGCCCCAAGCAGGTCGCCATCAATGACATTGGATCTGCTGAAGATTTTCTCGCCGCGGTCGAAAAGACGCTGAAGTTCTTCAACGACGGAGACCTCATCGAAGGTGTCGTCGTCAAAATCGATCGTGACGAGGTCCTCCTCGACGTCGGTTACAAGACTGAGGGTGTCATCCCCTCTCGCGAACTCTCCATCAAGCACGACGTCGACCCCTCAGAGGTCGTCCAGGTCGGCGACAGCGTTGAGGCGCTGGTCCTCCAGAAGGAAGACAAAGAAGGCCGCCTCATCCTCTCCAAGAAGCGTGCTCAGTACGAGCGTGCGTGGGGCGATGTCGAGAAGATCAAGGATGCCGACGGCGTCGTCACCGGTTCCGTCATCGAGGTCGTCAAGGGCGGCCTCATCGTCGATATCGGACTCCGCGGATTCCTCCCGGCATCGCTCATCGAGCTGCGCCGTGTTCGCGACCTCACGCCGTACCTCGGCCAGGAGATCGAAGCGAAGATCCTCGAGCTCGACAAGAACCGCAACAATGTCGTCCTGAGCCGCCGCGCGCTGCTCGAGCAGACGCAAAGCGAAAGCCGCACGACCTTCCTCAACAACCTCGCTAAGGGCCAGGTTCGTAAGGGTGTCGTCTCCTCGATCGTCAACTTCGGTGCCTTCGTGGACCTGGGCGGCGTCGACGGTCTGGTTCACGTCTCCGAGCTCTCCTGGAAGCACATCGAGCACGCATCAGAGGTTGTCGAGGTTGGCCAGGAGGTCACCGTCGAGATCCTCGAAGTCGATCTCGACCGCGAGCGTGTCTCCCTGTCGCTCAAGGCGACGCAGGAAGACCCGTGGCAGGTCTTCGCCCGCACCCACGCCATCGGCCAGGTTGCGCCGGGTAAGGTCACCAAGCTCGTTCCCTTCGGCGCGTTCGTTCGCGTCGCAGAGGGCATTGAGGGCCTGGTTCACATCTCCGAGCTCTCCGGCAAGCACGTCGAGTTGGCTGAGCAGGTCGTCTCGGTCGGCGACGAGGTCTTCGTCAAGGTCATCGACATCGACCTCGAGCGTCGCCGCATCTCTCTCTCGCTGAAGCAGGCGAACGAGGGCGTCGACCCCGAGGGCACCGAGTTCGACCCGGCACTCTACGGAATGCTCACCGAGTACGACGACCAGGGCAACTACAAGTACCCTGACGGCTTCGACCCGGAGACCAACGAGTGGAAGGAAGGCTTCGAGACCCAGCGCGAGAAGTGGGAGCAGGACTACGCTGCGGCCCAGGCTCGCTGGGAAGCCCACAAGAAGCAGGTTGCCACGGCTGATGAGAACATCACCGACGCGCCCGCAGCTGCGGCTGCCGGCTCCTCCTTCTCGAGCGACTCCGAGTCTGCGGGAACCCTCGCCGACGACGAGGCCCTCGCTGCACTTCGCGAGAAGCTGTCCTCCAACAACTAGCTTTTGCGCTAGGGAGCGACATCAACGTTCCACCACGAAACGGCCGGGCCCTCTATTGGGTCCGGCCGTTTCGGCGTCCTTGTCCATCGCCGACCGCCCGCTAGCATTGCCTGCGTGTATCTCATCGGGCTCACCGGCGGCATTGCCTCCGGAAAAACTGTCGTCGCACATCGCCTGGCAGAGCGCGGAGCCGTTCATGTAGACGCCGACCAGCTCGCCCGCGAGGTGGTCGAACCGGGCACTCCGGGACTCGCAGCGATCGCCGAACGCTTCGGTTCGGGCGTGCTCGCCGCGGATGGTTCCCTCGATCGCGCCGCACTCGGTGCTGTAATCTTCTCCGATGCCGAGGCGAGACTCGATCTCAACGGCATTACGCATCCGGCTATCAAGCAGCTTACGAAAAAACTCTTCGTCGAGGCGGAGGAACGCGACCCTCGCGCCGTAGTGGTCTACGACGTTCCACTCCTGGTCGAGGCGATGAAGGGTGACGGCTATCACCAGTTCGATCTCGTCGTGGTCGTGAATGCCAGCACAGAAACTCGGATGTCCCGGCTCATCGAGCTGCGCGGCCTCAGCCGCGAGGAGGCGACTCACCGACTCAGCTCGCAGGCGACCGACACGGACAGGCTCGCCATCGCCGACGTGGTGATCGACAGCAACGGTTCCCTCGACGACACCCTGCGGCAGGCTGACGCGCTCTGGGAACGGGTTCGTTCACGGGCCTGAGCGCTTCGCGAGTCGATCGCTAAGGTGGCGCCTATGGAGTTCGGACTCCAGCAGCAATGACGTTGGTATACTTAAAGTATGACTACTACGATCAAGGTCAGTGACGGGCTGCGAGATCGCTTGAAGATCCAGGCTGCTCGGGATGGCCTGACTTTGGGTGCCCATCTGGCCCGTCTCGCCGACGCGGACGACCGCGCGCACCGGTTGAGTGCTCTCAAGACTGCGATCGTTCGCACATCGAATGCGGATGCGGTGTTCTACGCCGCCGAGACCGCCGAGTGGGAGCGTACCGAACTCACTAACCTGACAGCGTGAGCGATTTGGACCTAGGGCCGGGCGTTGTTGCCTGGGCGACGCTCGAGCCTGTGCGTGGCCACGAGCAGGGCGGCCATCGACCCGTCCTCGTGGTCGCCTCGACGGGGTATCTGGATGCCGTCACAACGCTCGTGATTGTCCTTCCGATCTCGACGGTGGACCGGGGGTGGCCGAACCACATTGCGATCGACGGGCCGAGTGGCCTCGATCGGCCGTCGTGGATCATGAGCGAACAGCCGCGCACCCTCTCACGCGATCGGATCACCGGGATCGCCGGAGCGGTCTCCCCAGGATGCTTCAACTCGGCGCGGGTATGGCTGCGCGACTTCCTCGACCTCTGACCCAAACGTCGTGCACGCTGGCGAAGGCGAAGGCGTATCGGCAGCGGACGGCGATGCGGGTATGGCCAAAGAGGCGACAATCGCGCGGTATCGTCGACAGAGTGATAGCCCCGAGCTACTGCTGAGCGCCAATCACCCTTCTATTACTGGTCAGACCCCGAAACGGGCGCTCAAGCGCTCATCCGATGATGGCCGGGGCGAGGATCAGGGCCGTCGGCACCGCCAGAAGCGCGATTCCACACACCAGGGCGAAGGCGCGCGCCGCTGCGCCGAATGGCCGGCCAGGGGTGATGAGGCGAGCGAGGCGGCGTTCGGCTGAGGCACCGTCTGCGGCGAGAGCGCTGGCCGCGGCATCCGACTCTGCGCTGTTCAGGCTGGACATCGCAGGGGGAGCATTGGAAGCCGAAGCCACCAGCGCGATCGAGGATGCGAGAGCTGCATCCGGGACCTGCTGGCGAGCGCGGTCATCGGCGAGCATCTCGACGAGCACGGTGACGGCATCGAGCGCGCGCGTGGCGATGGGAAACCAGGGGAGGGATCCTCGCCAGGCGCGGAAGGCGACCAGCAGCAGGTGATGACGCTGAGTGGCGTGTGCCGTTTCGTGGGCGATCACGGCCCGGAGCTGTTCGTCATCGAGAAGGTCGACCAGACCGGCAGAGAGCACCGTGACGGAGCGGGTGGTCCCTGGCAGGCAGTAGGCAATAGGCGCCTCATGGTCGAGCAAACGCATGCCAGGGCGTTCTGGCATGGGAGTGCTCAACAGCTGCACCAATTGGTGGTGGCGTTGCCGGGATCGTTCCGCCCTGGCGAAGGTGAGCCCGAGGGTGAGCAGGAGATGCACTCCGAGCAGGATGCCGCCGCTCACCGCGAACATCTGGAGGAAGCCGGCGCCCGGCGGAAGTGACCCGCTGAGCACCCAGCCAGGGAACGCCGCCAGTCCGCTGGCGAGATCGGGACCGAAGGGTTCGAGTCCGTAGGAGAATAGCGCGCCGAGCATCGACAGCCCGCCCGCGAGAGCGATCGCCTGCCACACGATCAGGGCGGTGGCGGGGGCGCGGGACGGCCAGGATGACCGCGCCAACAGGATCGGAACCGGCCAGGCCAGCGCCACCGCCAGCACAGCAAGCGCCACCCAGGTGATGGTCACGGTCTGCGAATTACTTGCCGTCGAGCATGCGTCGAAGCGTGGCTGCTTCGCCCGCGCCAACCTGTCCGACGAAGCGGGCGAGCACCGCTTCCCTGTCGGGGGCCGCGCCGAGAACCTCGTGCATGAGCTCCGCCATATGGGCGGCGCGACTGGTCGAGGCGCGAAACAGGTGCGGGCGTGTATCGCGATCTCTGGTGACGAAGTCTTTGGCCTCGAGACGGGAAAGCACGGTGAGAACTGTCGTCACGGCGAGGTCTTTGCCCGCTCCTGCAGCGTTCTCCCGCGAGAGGCCGTCGCGGATGTCGCCGGCGGTGAGAGCCTCCGCCGAGTCCCAGAGGAGGTCCATGACGGAACGTTCGAGTTCACCGAGTGTTGCCATACGTGTATTCTACACGGCGTAGAAATAAAGTTCTACGTGGTGTAGAAAGGAATTGTTCTACCCGCAGTAGAAGACGAATCGGAGATTGACGTGGACGCGCTCGACCCGCTCCTGATTGCACGCTGGCAGTTCGGAATCACCACGGTCTACCACTTCTGGATGGTGCCGCTCACCCTGGGTCTTGGCCCGATCGTCGCCGTCATGCAGATGATGTGGCATCGCACCGGCAATGAGCGTTACTACCGCATGGTGAAGTTCTGGGGAAAGCTCTACCTGATCAACTTCATCATGGGCGTGGCCACCGGTCTCGTGCAGGAGTTCCAATTCGGTCTGGCCTGGAGTGAATACTCCCGGTTCGTCGGTGACGTCTTCGGGGCTCCGCTGGCGATGGAGGCGCTGCTCGCCTTCTTCGTCGAATCCACCTTCCTCGGGCTCTGGATCTTCGGCTGGAACAAGCTGCCCAAAGCCATCCACCTCGCCTGCCTGTGGATAGCGGTGGCCGGGTCAGTGGTGTCGGCCTATTTCATCATCGTCGCGAATTCGTGGATGCAGCATCCGGTGGGCGTCGACCTCGTCAACGGGCGGCCGGTGATGGCTGACGTCGTCGCCGTTTTCACCAATAACACAGCGATCTCGGCGTTCACCCACGCGATCTTCGGATCCTTAGGGGTCGGTGGCGCCTTCCTGCTCGGCATCGCCTGGTACCAGCTCTGGCAGCGCCGCCGCGACGGCATCGACGCTGTAGGGCCCGACAAGCGGGTGATCGTGGGCGAAGCCTCTGGCATTCCCGGTCGCGACAAGGCTGACCACGGTGTCTGGCTGATGTCGCTGCGCATCGGAGCCGTCGTGGCCATGGTGGCTTTCGCCGGTGTCGCGATCAGCGGTGATGCGCAGGGCAAACTCATGTTCGAGCAGCAGCCGCTCAAGATGGCCGCGGCTGAGGGCGCATGCCACAACGGCACCAGTTTCTCCGTGCTCTCCGTCGGCAAGCTCGGCTCCAAAAACTGTGATGACGTCACCCCGGTCATCGAGATCCCCGGGCTGCTGTCATTCCTGGCGCATGGCGACTTCACGACCGACATCCAGGGCATCAACCAGCTGATCCCGCAGTACCAGGAGAAATACGGCACCACGCTTCCCGACGACCCGAAGTACGGGGCCCGCGCAGGCGAGACCATCGACTACCTGCCCGTGATGGAAGTGACGTACTGGGGTTTCCGGCTGATGATCGGTTTCGGTGGCGTCGCCGCATTCGCCGCCTTCGTGGCGCTCTGGCTGACCAGACGCGGAACCGTACCGCGCCCGCGCTGGCTCATGCAGCTTGCCGTGGTGGGCATCCTCGCCCCATTCGCGGCGAACTCCGCGGGCTGGATCTTCACCGAAATGGGGCGGCAACCCTTCGTCGTGGCACCGAATCCGAGCGGGGTCGATGGTGTCTTCATGTTCACTGCGGCAGCCGTCTCACCCGGGGTGAGTTTCGGCGAGATTCTGTTCTCGGTCGTGAGCCTCACCCTCATCTACGCGGTACTGATGGTCTTCGAACTGCGGCTCCTGGTGCGCTACGTGCGCGGAGGAGTTGCCAGTGCCATCCCCGAACTCGACAAGCGCGACCATCCGGACGAGTCGGATGACGGACCACGCCCCGACGACGTGCTCGCCTTCGCCTACTGAAACCGAGGTATCGATGATGGATCTTCTTCCCACTCTCTGGTTCGCGATCATCGCCGTGCTCTGGACCGGCTACCTCTTCCTGGAGGGATTCGACCTCGGCGTCGGCATGCACCTACTGTTCTCAACACGCAATGAGAACCAGCGGCGCGTGATGCTCAACGCGATCGGCCCGGTCTGGGACGGTAACGAGGTCTGGCTGGTGACCGCAGCTGGCGCGACCTTCGCGGCCTTCCCGATCTGGTACGCCTCGCTTTTCTCGGCGCTGTACCTGCCCCTGATATTCGTACTGCTCGGACTGATCTTTCGCGCCGTCGCCATCGAGTACCGCGGCAAGGGCAAGTCGATGAGGTGGGCACGCGGCTGGGATATCGCACTGGGTCTCGGCTCGCTGGTGACCGCCTTTGGCATCGGTGCCGCCCTTGCCCTGACCACGACGGGGCTGCCGATCAACGCGAACGGTGACAGGGTGGGCGGAGCATTCGCCTGGTTCAGTGGTTACGCCCTTATCGGCGGCCTCGCGGTCGTCGGATTCGCGCTCGTTCACGCAGCCGCCTTCCTGGCTCTGAAAACGGATGGCGACGTACGTCACGCAGCTAACGCTTTCGCCCGCCGTGTGGCTCCGATCGCACTGCTGCCGCTTCTGATCTGGATGGTCTCGCTCCAGGTGACACGCGGCACCGCTCTCACCTGGACCATCGCGGTCGTGGCAGTCGTGGCAGCCGTCTGGGCCTCGATCGCCAACCGCAATCGCCAGGAGGGCTGGTCATTCATCGGTTTCGGGGTCTTCCTCGCCGCCAGCATCGCATCCATCTTCATCGCGAGCTACCCAGTGGTGCTGCCGTCGACCATCGATCACGCCTTCGATCTGACAGTCTCGAACGCGTCCTCGTCGCCCTACACCCTCGGGGTGATGTCGGTCGTGGCCTGTTTCGGCATCCCCCTGGTACTCGCGTACCAGGGCTGGACCTATTGGGTCTTCCGCAAACGGGTCAGCGGCAGCCACATTCCGGAAGCACGCCCGGTTGAGCCCGCGGTGCGCCGATCATGAGTACGTCCCCTGTCGCAGGTATCTCCGTCATGGAGCGGCCGACCCTCTATCTGCTTGGGCTCCTGAGCGGGCTGAAAGCCGTGGCCATCATCGGCCTGGCCACCGCGCTGTCGACGGGGATCGTGACAGTTATCGATGGACATGGTGATCTGCTGCCCATCGTGGGCATCGGCGTTGGCTCGGGGATGCTGCGGTCGCTGGTGACCTGGGGTCATCGTGTCGTAGCGACGAGAGCACTTCTCGGCAGCAAAGAACGGCTGCGCGCTGAGCTGGCCGAACGCGTCGTGGAGAACGGCGTGCAGCCGGGTTCGGTGGCGACCCTGGCCACCCAGGGGCTCGACGAACTCGACAAGTACTTCACCGTCTTCCTCCCCGCGCTTGTCACGGCCGGTACCGTGCCGCTCCTCGTCGGCGCCCGCATCCTGTTCGCCGACTGGGTGAGCGCGCTGATCATCGTGCTGACGGTACCGCTGATCCCCGTCTTCATGGCCCTGATCGGTCTGCACACCCAGGAACGCGTTGCCGAAGCGACGACTGCCCTCAATCGGCTCTCCGATCATCTCGTCGAACTGGCGCGAGGGCTGCCGGTACTGGTCGGCCTGGGCCGAGCCACAGAGCAGGTGACTGCGCTCCGTAAGATCTCGGAGAGCCACCGGATGAAGACAATCCAGACTCTGCGCACGGCGTTCCTCTCCGCGCTCGCCCTGGAACTCATCGCCACCATCTCCGTCGCGGTCGTCGCGGTCTTCATCGGTGTCCGACTCGTCGCGGGGGACCTCTCACTCGAGGTGGGGCTGCTCGTGCTCATCCTCGCGCCCGAGTGCATGACGCCCTTCCGGGAGATCGGCACAGCCTTCCATGCCTCACAAAACGGCAAAGAGGCGATTGCGCGCACCCGAGCCATTCTCGACGCGGCTCGACCAGCCAGCATCGTCGAAGCCGGTATCGGTCCTGTGACGGTGGTCGGCCTGAGCGTCCGGTACACCGATAGGAGTGCGAACAGCCTGAGCTGCCTCGGTTTCCAGGCCCTACCTGGGGAGATCACAGTGCTCGATGGGCGCAGCGGCACCGGAAAATCCACGGTCTTCCGGGTACTGGCCGGGCGGCTGGTCACCGGCGAGGGCGTCACCGTCGACGGGCGGGTGAGCGGAATCGAGAGCGGGCGGATGGCGTGGCTGCCTCAGCATCCGCACACCGTGGCCGATACGGTGCTCGACGAGCTGCTGCTCTACGGCGCTGACAACTCAGCTGCGGACAACTCGGCTGCCGCCGACTCCGCTGCCCTGGCGCTGGACGTCCTCGAACGTCTCGGACTCGCGCACCTCGCGGATGTTTCACCCAGCCTGGTCAGTCCAGGCGAGCTTCGACGGCTGGCCTTCGGCCGCGTGCTCATGCGCGTCGCGGACGGTGCCAATGTCGTCCTCCTCGACGAGCCAACCTCGCAGTTGGACCGGGGAAGCGCCCGCGCGGTGATCGACGAGATGGTGGCGATGAAACCCTGGGTCGCCGTGATCGTCGCCTCGCACGACCCAGCGGTGCGAGCGTTGGCGGACCGGCGAGTGATCCTGTCGAAGGTTCGCACCGAATCTCCGATATCGGTGGCGCACCCCTCAGCGATGCCGTCGCGCGCGCGACGGTCCCCGGCGAACGTCGGCGGCTCGCGTCCCCTTCGGGAACTGGCGGTATTCCTCCGCCCGGTCGCTGGTCGGCTCATCGGAACCATCGTCCTCGGTACCCTGGCGGCGCTGTTCGCACTGGCGCTCATCGCGCTGTCCGGCTGGCTCATCGTACGGGCGAGCGAACATCCACCGATCATGTACCTGCTCGTCGCCATCGTCGGGGTGCGGTTCTTTGGCATCGGAAGGGCGGTTCTGCGCTACTCGGAACGGCTGCTCGGTCACAGCGCAGTTTTCAGGGCGCTCACCGAACTGCGGATGCGGCTCTGGTCGAGCCTGGCGACCAAGGGTTTTGCACGCCGCGACCTCCTCACCGGTGGCAGCACGCTCGACCGCCTGGTGCGCGATGTCGACCAGGTTCGAGACCTGGCGATCCGCGTGGTGCTACCACTCTCCGTCGGCGTGACGACCCTCGTCGTCACGATCGCAGCCCTGGGATCCCTCGCTCCGGCCGCGCTCCCTCTGCTGGTCATCCTCGGAGTCGCCGCAGGAGTCGTTGCTCCGCTGGCGGCGCTCTGGGCCGATCGTCGCGCCTCACGTGGCCAGCAGTTCCTCAAATCGACAGTTCTCCGACGGTTCGCCGCAATGCTCGGTGCCGCCGACGAACTGCGTGCAAACGGCGTCGACGGGCGCATCCGCCGTGAACTTGGCGACCTTGATCGCGCCGCCGGAGTTTCGGCTAAGCGGAGCGCGAGTGCCCTGGGGCTGGGAGGTGCGATCGTGGTCGCCGTCTGTGCTCTCAGCGCGATTCTCATGCTGCCGCTGCTTGCTTCCGCAGGGAACATCGCCCCCGGACTCGTCGCCGTCCTCGCTCTTGTGCCACTCGGCCTCATCGATCCGCTGATGGACTTCGTGGGCGCTGTGCAGCTCGCGCCTGCGCTGCGCGAAGTTCTCACGCGAGTGTCGCGGACCACGGCGGTGGACGGGACAGAGCCTCGACCCGCGTTCCCCGAGCAGTCCATCGAACGGCTCGGCTTGGAAGGACTCGCCGCACGATGGACGCCGTCAGGTGAACCGGTATTCGAGGCCGTGAACGCGGTGGTACAGCGCGGCGAATGGCTGATCGTGACCGGACCCTCTGGTTCTGGTAAGTCGACCATGCTCGCTCTTCTTCTCGGTCGGCTCGATCCAATGGCTGGCCACTACCTCGTCAACGGTCAGGACACCGCAGGCCTCGACCTCAGTTCGTCGGCACGGCGATTCGGCTGGTGCCCGCAGGAGGGCCATCTCTTCGACTCGACGATGCGTGCCAACCTCCTTCTCGCGCGCTCCAGGGCCGAAGCACCGGATGACGCGGAAATGACGGCGGTGCTCGAACAGGTAGGCCTCGGTGCGCTTCTCGACCGACTACCGGCCGGACTCGACACGCTCGTCGGCGCCGAAGCCGGGCACCTCTCCGGCGGCGAACGGCAGCGCGTTGCCGTCGCCCGCACGCTGCTTACCGGGGCGGACGTCATCCTCATCGACGAACCGACAGCGCACCTGGACGAGGAGTCGGCTGCGTCCCTCATGACCGACCTGCGGATCGCCCTCGCAGACCGGATAACGGTGCTTGTGACCCACAGTCAGCACGGCCTTCGCCCTGACGACATCCGGATCGATCTCGGCGGCGCATGGCAGGTTATGCCGATGGCACAATCCGGGCTCGTTGTCAGTGGTGCTGCCTAAGCTTGGAGGATGGAACCGACACGCTCTGTGCGCCCTTTCGAGGTCATCAGCGAGTACACACCGAGTGGTGATCAGCCCGCCGCGATCGCCGAGTTGACGGCACGCATCAATGCCGGTGAGACAGATGTCGTACTGCTCGGCGCTACCGGTACCGGCAAGTCCGCGACGACCGCATGGCTGATCGAGCAGGTGCAGCGTCCGACGCTGGTGCTCGCGCACAACAAGACGCTCGCAGCCCAACTCGCCAACGAGTTCCGCGAGTTGATGCCGAACAACGCCGTCGAGTACTTCGTCTCCTACTACGACTACTACCAGCCTGAGGCCTACGTTCCGCAGACCGATACCTTCATCGAGAAGGACTCGTCGATCAACTCCGAGGTCGAGCGTCTGCGGCACTCCACCACCAACTCATTGCTGAGCCGGCGCGACGTGATCGTGGTGTCGACGGTGTCTTGCATCTACGGTCTCGGCAGTTCAGAGGAATACCTCGATGCCATGATCGCTCTCCAGGTCGGTATGAAGATCAATCGCGAGACGCTGATCCGCAAGTTCGTCTCGATGCAGTATCAGCGCAACGACGTGGATTTCTCGCGCGGAAACTTCCGCGTGCGGGGCGACACCATCGAGATCATTCCGATGTACGAAGAGCTAGCCATTCGCATCGAGATGTTCGGTGACGAGATCGAGGGCCTGTACAGCTTGCACCCGCTCACCGGTGACGTTGTCAAGAAGATGGATTCCGTATCGGTCTTCCCCGGCTCGCACTACGTCGCGGGCACCGAACGCATGCAGGCCGCCATTAAAACCATCAAGGTGGAGCTTGCTGAGCGGCTCGAGCAGCTCGAGCGCGAAGGCAAGCTGCTTGAAGCCCAGCGCCTGCGCATGCGCACCACCTTTGACCTCGAGATGATGGAGCAGATCGGATTCTGTAGTGGCATCGAGAACTACTCGCGGCATATCGACCAGCGCCAGGCGGGGGAAGCTCCGCACTGCCTGATCGACTACTTCCCCGATGACTTCCTCGTCGTGATCGACGAATCGCACGTCACGGTGCCGCAGATCGGTGCCATGTACGAGGGCGACTCGTCGCGCAAGCGCACCCTGGTGGAACACGGGTTCCGGCTGCCGAGCGCCCTCGACAATCGTCCGCTCAAGTGGAACGAGTTCCTCGACCGTGTGGGCCAGAAGGTCTACCTGTCGGCTACGCCAGGCAAATACGAGATGGGCATCACCGACAGCGTGGTCGAACAGATCATCCGCCCGACCGGCCTGATCGACCCGGAGATCGTCGTCAAGCCGTCCAAAGGACAGATCGACGACCTCCTCGAGGAGATCCGCAAGCGCGTGGCGATCAACGAACGCGTGCTGGTGACCACTCTCACGAAGAAGATGGCGGAGGAGCTCACCGAATTCCTCGGCGAGGCCGGCGTTCGCGTGAGATATCTGCACTCCGACGTCGACACCCTGAGGCGGGTCGAACTGCTCACCGAGCTGCGGCAGGGCGTCTACGACGTGCTGGTGGGCATCAACCTGTTGCGCGAAGGCCTCGACCTGCCTGAGGTGTCACTCGTCGCGATCCTGGATGCCGATAAGGAAGGCTTCCTGCGCTCGTCAACATCTCTCATCCAGACCATCGGTCGTGCCGCACGAAATGTCTCGGGCGCGGTGCACATGTACGCCGATGTCATGACCGATTCGATGAAACAGGCGATCGGCGAAACCACCAGGCGACGCGCGAAGCAGGTGGCCTACAACCTGGAGCGAGGTGTCGATCCGCAGCCGCTGCGGAAGAAGATCGCCGATATCACCGACCAGCTCAACCGTGAGGATGCCGATACCGCGGCGCTGCTTGGTTCTCTTAACGGTGGCCGCGAAGGTCGTAAACGATCGCCAACACCGAACCTCAAGCAACACGGCGGCCTCGCGGCTAGCGGTGCGAACGACTTGGAGACGATCATCCGCGACCTGAACGACCAGATGCTGCAGGCTGCCGGCGAATTGAAGTTCGAGCTGGCCGGGCGCCTGCGCGACGAGGTCGCCGACCTCAAGAAGGAACTGCGGCAGATGGAAGCGGCCGGCCACCTCAGCTGATCGAGAGCTCCGATGCCGCGTGATCGTGCAAATGCCATGCCAGGCCTTGGCCGCTCTCGCTTCGTCGTTCGCTCAGGGCATCGGCTGCGGAACCGAGAGTGTCGGTGGCACTGCGTAGACTTCTGGAGTGTCAATTACCCCAGTAGAGTCCGGCTCAAAACTGAGCGTCCACGGCGCACGAGTGCACAATCTCAAGGGTGTCGACCTCGAAATCCCGCGTGATTCGCTTGTCGTTTTCACCGGCCTTTCCGGCTCCGGAAAATCTTCGCTCGCCTTCGACACGATCTTCGCCGAGGGCCAGCGTCGTTACGTCGAATCTCTCTCCGCCTATGCCCGCCAGTTTCTCGGGCAGGTCGACCGGCCCGATGTCGACTTCATCGACGGTCTGAGTCCGGCCGTGTCGATCGACCAGAAGTCGACCAACCGCAACCCTCGTTCGACTGTCGGCACGATCACCGAGATCTACGACTACATGCGGCTGCTCTGGGCACGCATCGGAATCCCGCACTGCGCCATCTGCGGTGAGCCGATCGAGCGACAGACCGTGCAGCAGATCGCGGACCAGCTGATGACGCTCGAAGCCGGCGTGCGCTACCAGATTGTCAGCCCTGTCATCTCGCAGAAGAAGGGTGAGTTTGTCGACCTCTTCAAGGAGCTCGCCGCCAGCGGCTACTCGCGCGCCATCGTCGACGGGGAGCAGATCCAGCTCAGCGAGCCGCCCATCCTGAAGAAGCAGATCAAACACGACATCTCCGTGGTCGTCGACCGCTTGGTTGCTGCAGACGACATCCTCACCCGCCTCACCGACTCGCTCGAGACGGCCCTGCGCCTCACCGACGGTCTGGTCAGCATCAACTACGTCGACGAGACCGGCGACAGGGCGTGGCGCAACTTCTCCGAGAAGCTGTCCTGCCCCAACGGGCATCCGGTGCAGCTCACCGAGATCGAGCCGCGCACCTTCTCCTTCAACGCACCGTTCGGCGCCTGTCCAGAGTGTTCGGGCCTCGGCACCAAGATGTCGGTGGACTCCGAGTTGCTGCTCGGCGACCCAGAACTGAGCCTGGCTGACGGCGTCATCCTGCCGTGGACCCAGTCTGGCAAAGGGCTGTTCAACTACTTCCAGCGCCTGCTCGAGGGGCTAGCCCACGATCTCGACTTCTCTCTCACGACACCGTGGCGCGGCCTCTCCGACGAGGTCAGGAACGCCATCCTCAAGGGCAACGACTTCCAGGTGACGGTCAAGTGGAAGAACCGCTTCGGTCGTGAGATGAAGTACTCAACGGGTTTCGAGGGCGTCATGCCCTACATCGAGCGCAAGTTCCTCGAGGCCGAGACAGATTCGGCACGCCAGCGTTACGCTGCCTACCTGCGCGAGATCAACTGCCCGGTCTGCGACGGCAAGCGCCTGAAGCCCGAGGTGCTCGCGGTCACCGTCCACGACCACAACATTGCGGATGTCTCCGAGCTCAGCCTCGTCGACGCCTACGAGTTCATGAACCTCCTCGAGCTGTCAGAGCGTGAGGCGAAGATCGCCGCACAGGTGCTCCGTGAGATCCGTCTCCGGCTGGAATTCCTCATCGAAGTGGGGCTCAGCTACCTCAACCTGGCGCGCTCGGCCGGTTCGCTCTCCGGCGGAGAGGCCCAGCGCATCCGTCTGGCCACCCAGATCGGCTCCGGGCTCACCGGGGTGCTCTACGTGCTCGACGAGCCGAGCATCGGTCTTCATCAGCGCGACAACCGCCGGCTGATCGAGACGCTTGTCAAGCTCAAGAACCTCGGCAATACGCTGATCGTCGTCGAACACGACGAAGACACCATCCGCACGGCCGACTGGATCGTCGACATCGGACCGGGTGCCGGGGAGCACGGAGGCGAGGTGGTGCACTCTGGCTCCTATGAGAACCTGCTGGCCAACACGCGGTCGATGACGGGGGATTACCTGTCCGGTCGGCGTTCGATCGATACCCCGACCACCCGGCGTCCCATCGACCAGAAGCGCAAGCTCATCGTCGAGGGAGCGCGGGCCAACAACCTACGAAATGTCACGGTCGAATTCCCGCTTGGCACTTTCACCGCGGTCACCGGCGTGAGCGGTTCCGGCAAGTCCTCGCTCATCAACGACATCCTCTATAAGGTTCTCGCCAACGAACTGAACGGTGCGCGCCAGATTCCCGGGAAGCACACCAGGGTCACCGGCCTCGACAACCTCGACAAGGTCGTGCACGTCGACCAGGCTCCGATCGGCCGCACCCCGCGGTCGAATCCGGCCACCTACACCGGCGTCTTCGACAAGATCCGCAACCTCTTCGCCGAAACCGTCGAGGCGAAGTCGCGCGGCTACCTGCCTGGCAGATTCAGCTTCAATGTCAAGGGAGGTCGCTGCGAGAACTGCTCGGGCGACGGCACGATCAAGATCGAGATGAACTTCCTACCCGACGTCTACGTCGTCTGCGAGGTCTGCAACGGCGCCCGGTACAACCGCGAGACGCTCGGTGTGCACTACAAGGGCAAGAACATCGCGGAGGTGCTCGACATGCCGATCAGTGAGGCCGCGGAGTTCTTCGAGGCGATCTCGTCGATCAGCCGATTCCTCAACACGCTGGTCGATGTCGGGCTGGGTTACGTGAGACTCGGCCAGAGTGCAACGACACTCTCCGGGGGAGAGGCGCAGCGCGTCAAGCTCGCCACCGAACTGCAGAAGCGCTCGATGGGTCGCAGCATCTATGTGCTCGACGAGCCGACGACAGGGCTCCACTTCGAAGACGTGCGCAAACTCCTGCTCGTGCTCAACGGTCTGGTCGACAAGGGCAATACTGTCATCGTGATCGAGCACAACCTCGACGTGATCAAGTCGGCTGACTGGCTGATCGATCTCGGACCAGAGGGTGGGGCGGGCGGTGGCAAGGTTCTCGCGGTCGGCACCCCGGAGTACCTCGCGACTGTCGAAGAAAGCCACACCGGTATCTTCCTGCGCGAGGTGTTGGGCGATACGAGCACCAACGTGAGCCCGATCACGACGAAGTCCGCCCGATCGAAGGCCAGGGGCGCCAAGGCTCTCGCAGCCGGCTAGCACATGGTCGACACCGTCAGTTGGCGCCCGAAGGCGGGCGAGATCCCCACCCAACCGGGCGTCTATCGCTTCAGGGATTCCGGGCAGCGCGTGCTCTACGTCGGCAAAGCGAAGAACCTGCGCGCACGGCTGAGCAACTACTTCGCGCCGCTGGCGAGCCTGCATGAGCGCACTCGTCGCATGGTGCTCAGTGCAGCGTCCGTCGAGTGGACGGTCGTCGGAACCGAGTTCGAGGCGCTCCAGCTGGAGTTCACCTGGATCAAGGAGTTCGATCCGCCATTCAACGTGCAGTTCAGGGACGATAAGTCCTATCCCTATCTGGCGATCACACTCGGTGATCCGGTGCCGCGGGTACTCGTGACGCGCAACCGCAATCTCAAGGGCGCGCGCTATTTCGGACCGTACACCAAGGTCTGGGCCATCCGCGAGACTGTCGATCTCATGCTCAAGGCCTTCCCGATGCGCAGCTGCTCCGACTCGACGTACAAGCGCGCGGAACAGACCGGCCGTCCATGCCTTCTCGGGGATATAGGCAAGTGTGCCGCGCCATGCGTCGGTCGAGTTACCAAGGAGGAACACAAGTCGATCGCCCTCGACTTTGCCTCCTTCATGGCTGGCAACGACTCGAAATACACTGCAGATGTGGCGCGCAAAATGAAAGCGGCGGCGGCGGCAATGGACTACGAGTCTGCCGCGAAGTTCCGCGACCAGTTGGCCGCCCTTGAGACCGCGCTCTCCAAGAACACCATCGTGCTCGCAGAAGACGTGGACGCCGACGTATTCGGCATCGCGCACGACGAGCTCGCGGCGGCGGTGCAGCAGTTCACGGTGCGCAGCGGCCGCATCCGTGGCGTGCGCAGCTGGGTTGTCGACAAGGAACTCGACCTGGAACTCGCCGAACTCGTCGAGACGGTCGTTCACAACGCCTATGACGACGAAGCTGCGCCCCCGCGGCAGATCGTGGTGCCTGAGCTTCCGGATGACGCGGCAGAACTCGAACTCTGGCTCACCTCCCTGCGCACCGACCGTCGCGCCGCAGGCAGGGTCGCGCTCAGGGTGGCGCAGCGCGGAGATCTCGCCGCCCTCGCCCAGACGGTGACCACCAACGCGAAGAACGCCCTCGTGCTCTACAAGACCAGGCGAAGTGGGGACTTCGTTGCGCGCTCGCAGGCGCTGGCCGACATCCAGGAGGCGCTGGGCATGGACGACGCCCCGCTGCGCATGGAGTGCTACGACGTCTCGCATCTGAGCGGCACCAACATCGTCGCCTCGATGGTCGTCTTCGAAGACGGGCTACCACGCAAAGACCAGTACCGCCGATTCAGCATCCCGAACTCCACCGATGACACCGAGTCGATCTATCAGACCATAAGTCGGCGGGTCGCCCACCTCGACGAGGACTCTTCGACAAGCTCAGGGCAAGCGAGCACGGACGCTGATCCTGTCGAAGCGCCTGCGGCCATGACCAGGAGATTCGCCTACCGCCCCAACCTACTGATCGTCGATGGCGGGCAACCGCAGGTGGCCGCCGCGGCGAGGGCCCTGGCCGACGCCGGAGTGACAGGTATCGCGCTGTGCGGCATCGCCAAGCGTCTCGAGGAGATCTGGCTTCCGGACTCCGACTACCCGGTCATCCTTCCGCGCAACAGCGACGCGCTCTTCCTCATCCAGCGGATTCGTGACGAAGCCCACCGCTTCGCCATCACCTACCAGCGTCAACGCCGCAAGAAAGACGTCACCTCGGTACTGGCCGAGATCCCCGGCCTCGGTCCGGCCCGCGTCAGGGAGCTGCTGCGTCATTTCGGTTCCGTCACCCAGCTCAGAGCTGCCGAGGTGGAAGCGATCGCCGAGGTGAAGGGCGTGGGAACCACCCTCGCGCAGTCGATCTTCGAGGGTCTGCGCGACTGAGCTATCGATAGGCTGGACCCAGGCAACCTCCGGATCGAATGAAGGCGGCACTACCGGCATGAGAACAAGACACCATGGCTGAAGACAGCTACAGCCAAGAGGTACTCATCGTGACCGGTATGTCCGGTGCCGGCAGGTCGACCGTCGGCAACGCCCTCGAAGACCTCGGCTGGTACGTCGTCGACAATCTGCCGCCCCAAATGCTGCGCCCCCTGGTCGAACTCGCGGGTCGCGCGGGCAACAACCTGCCGAAGATCGCAGCCATCGTCGATGTGCGCGGTGGCAGCCTCTTCGCCGATCTGCAGCAGTCCGTCGATTCGCTGCGCACCGGAACCCCCGTGCGCGTGCTCTTCCTCGAAGCTACGGATGCCGCGCTGGTCCGCCGTTTCGAGCAGGTGCGTCGCCCACATCCGCTGCAGGAAGACGGCACGCTCCTCGACGGCATCACCGCCGAGCGCCAGCGGATGCTGCCGATGCGCGAGTCGAGCGACATCATCATCGATACGTCAGATCTCAACATCCATCAGCTGGCGACCACCATTTCGGACACCTTTGCCAGCGAAGACACCCCCGGCGTCCAGGTGACCGTCCTGAGCTTCGGCTTCAAGTACGGCCTGCCTGCCGACGCCGACCTGGTCGCCGACATGCGCTTTTTGCCCAATCCGTTCTGGGTGCCAGAGCTTCGCGCCCTGAGCGGATTGGACCCCGCGGTGAGCGACTATGTGCTCGCGCAGGAAGGCGCCAAGGAGTTTGTCGAGGACTATGCCGTGGCCCTCAGCCCGGTGCTCGCCGGGTACCAGCGCGAAAACAAGAGACACGCTACGATCGCCATTGGATGCACCGGCGGCAAGCACCGTTCAGTCGCGGTGGCTGAGAAGCTGGCCGGCATATTGCGCAGCCAGCCGGGCGTCGTCGTCAGCGTGAAACATCGCGACCTCGGTCGCGAATAGCATTCCGTATCTCGATCGAATGCCATCGATGCGGTCTAACATTTCGTTGAACAGAACAGTAAGGAACCCGGATTGGCTCTCACCGCCGACGTCAAGGACGAACTCGCTCGCATCGACGTGAGCAAGACCACAGTGCGAGCGGCGGAACTGGCCACCATCCTCCGATTCTCCGGGGGACTGCATCTCATCTCCGGGCGGATCGCTGTGGAGTCCGAGCTCGACACGGCCCAACTCGCCAGGCGCGTGCGCAAAGATCTCGCTGAGCTTTACGGTGTGAAGAGCGAGATCTCGGTGATGTCCGCGTCAGGCCTGCGTCGCACAAGTCACTATCTCGTGCGCGTACTCGACGGGGGAGAGACCCTCGCTCGCCAGACAGGTCTCCTTGATGCCCGCCGCCGACCGATTCGCGGTCTCCCGAACAAGCTCACCACTGGCAGCAGGGAGGAGCTCGCAGCGGTCTGGCGCGGTGCCTTCCTCGCCCACGGCTCGCTTACCGACCCCGGTCGATCCGCTGCCCTCGAGATCACCTGTCCAGGCAACGAGTCGGCAATGGCGCTCGTCGGCGCAGCCGGTCGATTGAAGATCGCGGCCAAGGCGCGCGAGGTACGCGGTGTGCATCGGGTCGTCATCCGCGACGGCGAGGCGATCAGCGCGATGCTCGTGCACATGGGTGCACATTCGACAGTGCTCAACTGGGAAGAGTTGCGCCAGCGCCGAGAGGTACGCGCCACGGCCAATCGTCTCGTCAACTTCGATGACGCCAATCTCCGCCGCTCCGCGCAGGCCGCCGTGGCCGCCTGCGCGCGCGTCGAGCGTGCTCTGGAGATTCTGGAAGGGAACGTTCCAGAGCACCTGCGTTACGCCGGCGATCTCCGCCTGCGCTTCCGCGATTCCAGTCTCGACGAGCTCGGCCACCACGCCGATCCGCCGATGACGAAGGATGCCGTCGCTGGCCGCATCCGCCGCCTCCTCGCCATGGCCGACAAGCGCGCAGCCGAGCTCGGAATCCCGGGCACCGACGCCAATCTTCCACCCGACTACGAAGACGCCTGACACTGATTTCGAAGGCTGGGAAGCATCTGGGTGACAGCCGAGTTGACGCTACTAGACTGAAAATATCTCCCGGTTTTCACACCGATTGGTGGGCCGGACTCTACAACAAGGAGATCGAATCATGGCTGATTACACGCTGCCCGAACTGGGTTATGACTACGGAGCTCTCGCACCGAGTATCAGTGGTGCCATCATGGAACTTCACCACTCGAAGCATCACCAGGCCTATGTCACCGGCGCCAATGCGGCCCTCTCGCAGCTCGCCGAGGCGCGCGACAATGGCGACCTGACCTACGTGAACAAGCTGGAGAAAGACCTGGCGTTCAACCTCGGTGGCCACGTCAATCACTCGATCTTCTGGACCAATCTGTCCCCGGATGGTGGCGACAAGCCGACCGGAGAGCTCGCGTCCGCGATCGACGACAACTTCGGTTCCTTCGACAAGTTCACCGCCCACTTCACCGCCGCCGCACTCGGTGTGCAGGGTTCAGGTTGGGCCGCACTGGTCTGGGACTCGATCGGTCAGAAGCTGCTCGTCCAGCAGTTCTTCGACCAGCAGAGCAACTTCGCCGCTGGCACCGTGCCGGTACTGCTTCTGGATGTCTGGGAGCACGCGTACTACCTCGACTACAAGAATGTGCGTGCCGATTACGTGAAGGCTTTCTGGAACATCGCGAATTGGGCGAACGTTCAGAAGCGCTTCGAGGTCGCTCGCGAAAAGACCAACGGCCTGCTGGTACTGTCGTAGCGCCAGCTCATACCAGCGATGTGTGGCCGGGGTTCTGCCCTGGCCACACCGCGGTTTCAGCCGCCACCCCCACAAAGTAGCGCCTCGGCGCCTCAGCAACAGGAGTTCTCTTGACCGTCAAGATCGGTATCAATGGCTTTGGCCGCATTGGTCGCAATTACCTCCGCGCGGTTCTCGCGCAGGACGCTGACCTCGAGATCGTCGCCGTCAACGACCTGACCGATCCCAAGTCGCTCGCCCACCTGCTGAAGTACGACTCCGTAGCCGGACGCCTCGCAGAAGACGTCTCGGTCGATGGCGATTTCATCGTGGTTGCTGGCAAGCGCATCAAGGTGCTCGCCGAGCGCGATCCCGCCAACCTCGGATGGGGCGACCTCGGTGTCGACATCGTGATCGAATCCACCGGCCGTTTCACCAACGCCAAGGATGCGCAGAAGCACATCGACGCCGGCGCCAAGAAAGTTGTCATCTCCGCTCCAGCCACCGATGACGACGGAACTTTCGTCATGGGCGTCAACGAGGGCCTCTACGACCCCGCTACGCAGCACATCCTCTCCAACGCGTCATGCACCACGAACTGCTTGGCTCCACTGGTCAAGGTCTTCCTCGACAACTTCGGTATCGAGCGTGGCCTGATGACGACGGTGCACGCCTACACCGCCGACCAGAACCTGCAGGACGGCCCGCACAGCGACCCGCGTCGTGCCCGTGCCGCCGCGATCAACATCATCCCCACTTCGACAGGTGCCGCCAAGGCGCTTGGCCTCGTCGTGCCGGAGGTTCTCGGAAAGCTCGACGGCTACGCTCTTCGCGTTCCGGTGCCGACCGGTTCGATTACCGACCTCACCATCGAGGCCAGCCGCGACGTCACCGTCGCCGAGGTCAACGCTGCATTCAAGGCTGCTGCCGAGAGTGGATCGCTCGCCGGTTACCTCAGCTACACAGAGGATCCGATCGTCTCCAGCGACATCCAGGGTGACCCGCACTCCTGTATCTTCGACTCGGGTCTCACCAAGGTCATCGGTAACCAGGTGAAGATTGCCGGCTGGTATGACAACGAGTGGGGTTACTCCAACCGTCTCGTCGACTTCACCGAGTACGTCGCCGAGCGTCTCTAAACGGCGCACGTCGATGCCGCTTCGTACAATCGAGAGTCTCGGTCAGCTCGCGGGCAAGAAGGTCATCGTCCGCTGTGACCTGAACGTTCCTCTCAAGGACGGTCAGATCACCGATGACGGTCGAATTCGTGCTTCCCTGCCCACGCTCAACGCCCTCATCCACGCCGGCGCACGTGTCGTGGTCATCTCGCACCTCGGTCGACCTGATGGCGCGCCCGATGCCAAGTACAGCCTCGCTCCGGTCGCCCAGCGACTGTGCGAACTGCTGGGCAAGGGAGTGACCTTCGCCATAGACACCGTTGGTTCTGCCGCGAAGGACGCCGTCGACGAACTGGGCGACGGCGACGTCGCGCTGCTCGAGAACCTGCGATTCAACGCGGGGGAGACGGCGAAGGATGCCGGCGAGCGTCAGGCGTTCGCAGAACGCCTTGCAGCTTTCGGCGATGCTTTGGTCTCCGACGGATTCGGCGTGGTGCACCGCAAGCAGGCCAGCGTCTACGAACTCGCAGAGCTTCTTCCGAGCGCAGCGGGAACGCTGATCGCGACCGAACTCGACGTACTCGACCGCCTCACCGAATCGCCGAAGAAGCCCTACACCGTGGTTCTCGGCGGCTCCAAGGTCTCCGACAAACTCGGCGTGATCGCCCACCTGCTGCCCAGAGTCGACTCGCTGCTGATCGGTGGCGGTATGCTCTTCACCTTTCTCGCGGCCCAGGGCCACAAGGTCGGCAAGAGCCTGCTCGAGGATGACCAGCTCGACACGGTGCGTGGCTACCTGACCACGGCGAAGGAGTTGGGCGTGGACATCGTGCTGCCGACCGATGTCGTCGTGGCGTCGAAATTCGGCGCTGACGCGGAGCACGAGGTGCGCGCGGCCGACGACATCGAGGGTTCACCGTGGGGCGCCGATGGTCTGGGACTGGACATCGGTCCGGACACCGCGACCCGCTTCGCCGAGGTGATCGGGGCATCCGAGACGGTGTTCTGGAACGGACCGATGGGTGTGTTCGAACTCGCCCCATTCGCTGCCGGAACGAAGACGGTTGCGGCTGCTCTCACCGAGGTACCCGGGCTCTCCGTAGTCGGCGGTGGCGATTCGGCCGCTGCCGTGCGGGCTCTCGGTTTCCATGACGACCAATTTGGCCATATCTCAACGGGTGGGGGTGCCAGCCTCGAATTCCTCGAGGGTAAGAGCCTGCCCGGCCTGGAGGTTCTCGGATGGCAAGCGTGACCGGCAAGCGGACCCCGTTCATCGCGGGCAACTGGAAGATGAACCTCGACCACCTGCAGTCCATCGCTTTTGTGCAGAAGCTTGCCTGGAGCCTCAAGGATGCTAGGCACACCTTCGAGACCGTCGAGGTCGCCGTCTTTCCGCCATTCACCGACCTGCGCTCCGTGCAGACGCTGGTCTCGGCAGATAAGTATGAGTTGAAGTTCGGTGGCCAGGATGTCTCGGCTTTCGATTCCGGTGCGTACACCGGTGAGATCTCCGGCGCTTTTCTCAAAGCTCTCGACTGCCAGTACGTGATTATCGGCCATTCGGAGCGACGCACGCTGCACAACGAGACCGACGAGCTGATCGCGGCGAAGGTTGCCGCGGCTCTCAAGCACGGACTCGTCCCCGTATTGTGCGTCGGCGAGACAGCCGAGGACCTCGAGAAGCACGGCCCCAGTGCGGTACCCGTCGCACAGCTGAAGGCGGCCCTCGCAGGTGTCACGGTCGGCGCCGATATCGTCGTCGCGTACGAGCCAGTCTGGGCCATCGGATCCGGCCAGGCTGCAACTCCCGAGCAGGCCGAGCAGGTCGCGGCTCAGCTGCGACTCGCCCTCGTCGAGCTGATCGGCCAGGAGGCTGCGGATGCTACGCGTATCCTGTACGGCGGGTCGGTCAAGTCATCGAACATCGCTGGATTCATGCGCCAGACGAACGTCGACGGCGCGCTAGTGGGAGGCGCGAGCCTCGACCTCGCGGAGTTCTCCAGCATCGTGCAGTTCCAGAAGCACGTCGGAACCTGAACCCGTTTCGACTGTTGTTCACGCGCAAGTTATACTGAACAGCGCCCAGTCGGTATCGGCGACTGATGCGCCTTAGAGAGGCTTTCGTGGAAATTCTTCAGGTCATCCTGCAGGTGATACTCGGTATCACGAGTCTCCTGCTGACCCTGCTCATCCTGTTGCACCGTGGACGTGGTGGCGGGCTGTCCGACATGTTCGGCGGCGGTGTCACCAGCAATCTCGGTGCTTCTGGTGTCGCAGAGCGCAACCTCAACCGCATCACGGTGATTCTTGGGCTGGTATGGATTGCCAGCATCGTGGTCCTCGGTCTCATTACCAAGTTCGCTCAGTAGATTTAGGGGTTACCGTGGCTTCAGGTGGCAGTGCTATTCGTGGGTCCCGAGTCGGGGCCGGCCCGATGGGCGAGCAGGATCGTGGTTTTCACGCCGAGCGTCTCCAGGTGTTCTACTGGTGCGCGAACGGTCACGAACTGAGCCCGTACTTCCTCGCGACGATCGAGCCGGAGGAGATCCCCGAGATCCTCGACTGCCCGAACTGCGGACTGCCCGCCGGGCGTGACAAGGAGAATCCTCCCTCGGTCACCAAGCTCGAGCCCTACAAGACGCACCTCGCCTACGTTAAGGAGCGTCGCACCGAGGAAGAGGCGGCGACACTTCTCGCGGAGGCGCTCGAGCAGTTGCGCGCACGTCGCGCACGTCTCACACCCCAGTAGCGCCCACAGGGTAGCGCGGTCACAGGCTGATTCAGCTTGAAACTTAGTATTCGACCGCGATAAGTTCTTCCGGAACTTCAGCAGCGGCTTCACTGTCGACGAAGAAGACCGTCCTCAGACGCCCCTCGATGCCGGCAACGGGCACTTCGAGTGTGCTTGCGCCTGCCAATGCAAGGCCGAGGGCCGAGGCCTTATCAGGGCCCGCCAGCGAGAGCCAGATGCGGTCAGAGCTGTTCAATACGGGAAGGCTGAGGCTGAGTCGATCCGGCGGAGGTTTCGGTGAGTTACGCACGGCGATGACCGTTGCATCCGTCACCAGGATCCCCGGCGACTCTGGAAACAGGGATGCGACGTGTCCGTCGGGGCCGACCCCGAGGAAAGTGACGTCGAAGCGCGGGAAGGCCGCGCCATCCGGAGCGGCCGCTGCCAACTCCGCGCTGTAGATGAGGGCGGCCTCGTCGAGGCTATCGACAACATCCGGCGAAGGGCACCAGTGGATGTTCTCCGGACGCAGCGCAACGTGGTCAAGCAGGGCGGCTTTGGCCTGGGTGTCGTTACGCTCCGCATCACCGGTCGGCAGCCAGCGTTCGTCGCCCCACCAGAGGATGAGGCGCGACCAGTCGATGCTGTTCCTGGCTGGCGACGAGTTGATCGCCTCGAGCACAGCGGTACCGACGGTGCCACCGGTCAGCACCACGTTGACCTCTGCCTGCTGGTCGAGCAGATCGACGACCTTGGTGATGAACCGTGCGGCGACGGATCCGGCGAGTGCCTGTTTGTCGGCATGGACCAACACTCTGCGTGCGTTGCTCATTTGCTGGCCGCCTTCGACTTGCTGGAGTGGATCTTGGATGGCTCGTCCAGCTGCGACAGTCCACGCTGGATCACCTCGCCGAACAGGTCGTCAGGGTCGAGACGGCGCAACTCCTCTGCCAGGCAGTCGCGAAGACTGCGGCGGGGGAGTGAGATGTCGTGCGTCGGCTGGTTCGGCTGGGTCAGCGTCGCGATGCTTCCACTGGTACGCTCCAGTTCGATAGCGCCGGAAGCGCGTCGAAGCTTGACCCCCTGGATGCCACTGGAGCCGTGCGCGGGAGTGACGAGTTCATGCTTCGCGGGCACGTCGAGCTGCATTTGCAGCCAGGCCGCGAGTAGGGACGTGGACGGGGAGTCAGATGACCCGTGCACCTCGATCCCGGTGATCGACTCATAGGGCGGCTGGTCGAGCACTGCGGCGAGCTGGGCCCGCCAGAGGGTGAGTCTCGTCCAGGCGAAGTCCGTGTCGCCGGGTTCGTAGGTGTCTGAGAGGTGATGCAGGAAGCCGCGGGGATCGGACTGCGCTGCGGCATCCGTGATCCGGCGCTGGGCGATGCGTCCGAGCGGGGACTGCGAGACGATCTTCGGCGCATCGGCGGGCCACCAGGCAACCACTGGAGCGTCGGGGAGCAGGAGACCGGTGACTAACCCCTCCTCGTCGGATGCGGTATCTCCATAGGCCTTGAGCACGATGACTTCGCTCGCGCCGGCGTCTCCGCCGACCCGGATTTGGGCGTCAAGACGTGGGTCGTCCCTGGTCTTCGGCCCGTCGGTGCCGGTCGAGATCACGATCACGCGCATCGGATGCTCGCGAGAGGCGTCGTTCGCCGCCTCGATGGCTTCCTCCTCGTGACCGAGCTTGGTGGAGATCACCAGGGTCAGCACGCGGCCGAGGGCGACGGCGCCACCTTCTTCGCGGATTTTGACCAGCGTCTTGGAGATGTTGCTGGTGGTGGTGTCGGGGAGGTCGACAATCATGGGCGTCTCCAGACTCTGCCATCGCGGGCGAGAAGTTGATCGGCGGATGCCGGGCCCCAGGTTCCGGGCTGATATTGCTCCGGCTGGCCCTGGGTGGCCCAGTATTCCTCAATCGGGTCGAGGATCTTCCAGCTGAGCTCGACCTCCTCGTGGCGGGGGAAGAGCGGCGGGTCACCGAGCAACACGTCGAGAAGGAGCCGCTCGTAGGCCTCGGGGCTCGCCTCGGTGAAAGCGTGGCCGTAACCGAAGTCCATGGTGACGTCACGTACCTGCATGCCGGCACCCGGCACCTTGGAGCCGAAGCGGATGGTGACGCCCTCATCGGGCTGCACGCGGATGACGAGTGCGTTCTGGCCGAGCGTGCCGGTCTGGCTTTTCGAGAAGAGGTTCTGCGGTGCTCGTTTGAAGACGACAGCGATCTCGGTGACGCGGCGACCGAGACGCTTGCCCGCACGGAGGTAGAAAGGCACACCGGCCCAGCGTCGGGTTCCGATATCCAGACGGATGGCCGCGAAAGTCTCGGTGAGGGACTTCGGGTTCATGCCGTCCTCGTCGAGGAAGCCGACGACCTTCTCACCGCCCTGCCAACCGCTCGCATACTGCCCGCGCGCGGTGGAATTGGAGAGGTCGTCCGGCAGCTTGACGGCCGAAAGCACTTTCTCCTTCTCCGCACGGAGGTCGGAAGCATTGAACGAGATCGGCTCCTCCATCGCGGTGAGGGCGAGGAGTTGCAGCAGATGGTTCTGGATGACGTCGCGCGCAGCGCCGATTCCGTCGTAGTACCCGGCACGGCCGCCAACCCCGATGTCCTCGGCCATGGTGATCTGCACGTGATCGACGTAGTTGGCGTTCCAGATCGGTTCGTACATCTCGTTGGCGAAGCGCAGCGCCAGAATGTTCTGCACCGTCTCCTTGCCGAGATAGTGGTCGATGCGGAACACCGAGTCCGGCGGAAAGACCGACTCGACGACCGCGTTGAGCTCGCGAGCCGTTTTAAGGTCGCTTCCGAACGGCTTCTCGATGACGACGCGACGCCATCGACCCTCGACGTGGTCCGCGAGCCCCGAACGCCTGAGCTGCTCCGTTACCTGCGGGAACGACTTCGGCGGGATCGAGAGGTAGAACGCATGGTTGCCATTCGTTCCTCGCGAGACATCGAGCTCCTCTAGGGTCGACTTAAGCTCGGCGAACGCATTGTCGTCATCAAACTCGCCCTGCACGAAGCGGATGCCCTCAGCCAGCTGCTTCCAGACATCCTCATCGAATGGGGTGCGGGCGTACTGCGCGACAGCATCGTGAACGACCTTCGCAAAGTCCTGGTCTTCCCAGTCGCGCCGGGCGAAACCGACCAGTGCGAACCCAGGCGGCAACAACCCACGGTTCGCGAGGTCGTAGACCGCTGGCATCAACTTCTTGCGCGCGAGGTCACCGGTGACACCGAAGATGATCAGTGCGCTTGGGCCCGCGATACGGTTGAGACGCCGGTCGGAGGCCAACCGCAAAGGGTTGAACTCCGGCGTGATTTCCACCGGTGACATTCGGCTCCTAGAGATGTTAATCGACAGCGCTGAACAGCGTGGCGAGGTTGGCGGCCGGATCGGTCAGCGTGAGAGTAAGAACGGGTCGACCGTGCTCGGCGAGTACGCTCGCGTCGCCGGCTGCCTGGGCCTGGATGAGATATCCGAAGCTGAAGGGGCTGTCAGGAATCTCGAGATCCTGTGGCGCAGTGGCCGTGATCTGCAGGAACACGCCGATAGCGGGTCCGCCCTTGTGGAACTGGCCGGTCGAGTGCAGGAAGCGCGGACCCCAGCCGAAGGTGACTGGTCGGCCGGTCTTGGCAGCGAGGGTGTCGCGCAGCTTGGCGAGGCCGCGGTTGGCATGCCGGTCCACATAGGCCTGGACGGCGAGGTAGCCGTCGGGGCCGATCTGAGCGAGCAGGGCGTCGATGGCACCCGAGATCGAGTCCACGTCGCCGAGCAGCTCGGTGGAACCGCGAACCTCGATGCCGTCAGAGACGAACGAGGGAGCGACAGGCTCGGGGCGGGAGTCGAGCAGTGCGCGGGTCGCGACCTTGGCGCTCTCGACGTCCGGCTGGTCGAACGGATCGATGCCGAGCAGGCGTCCAGCTACGGCGACGGCATATTCCCAGACGAGCATCTGCGCGCCGAGGGTACCGCTGATCTCGATCTCGCCATCTGCGACCTCTTCGGTAGCTCGTGCGCTCTCGACGAGGCGCACGATCTGCACGTCGTCGAGGTTCTCGGCGATCTCGGGGGAGTGAACGTCGAGTACCACGGGCAGGATGCCCTTGCCGAGCTTTCCCGTGGACTCCGCGATGAGCTGCTCTACCCAGTCACCGAAGCCGACGATGTAGGTACCGTCCGAGACGATGCCGAGCTTGTTCTTGAGCGGCCTGGTACCGGCGATGGCGGCACCGAGCACGAGGCCGGGATTTTCCGGGCTGTCGACGGCGAGCCGTCCGCTGACGGACGACGCTTCGGCGAGCAGGGCACGGATGTCGACACCGGCGAGCCCGGACGGCACGAGACCGAAGGCGGTCAGCGCCGAGTAGCGTCCACCGACGTTCGGGTCGGCGTTGAAGACGCGGTAGCCGGCCTCGCGGGCGTCCGTGTCGAGTGGGGAGCCGGGGTCGGTCACGATCACGATGCGTTCGATCGGGTCGATACCCGCGTCGTGGAATGCCTTCTCGTAGGCCTTGCGCTGGCTGGCGGTCTCGAGGGTCGATCCCGACTTGGAGGAGATGACGACCGCGGTCGTCTCGAGCCTGTCGTTCAGCGCGGCGAGCACCTGGCCGGGATCTGTCGAGTCGAGGACCGTGAGTTCGACACCTGCGGTGCGGGTGATGACCTCCGGGGCGAGCGACGATCCGCCCATCCCACCGAGGACGATGTGGTTCACACCCTCGCCATGGAGTTTGTCGCGCAGGGCGAGGATGTCGTCGATCAGTGGCTCGGAGATGACGACCGATTCGGTCCAGCCAAGGCGCTTTGCAGCCTCTTCCTCGGCATCCGGACCCCAGAGGGTCGGATCGAGGTCAGTGATGCGCGACGCGACGAGGTCGCTCACGAGTTGCGGTACGACGCGATCGACGGCTTCAGCCGCCGCGCCGCTCACCGCGATGTCGAAGCTCACTTAACCCCTCCCGCCTGGGCGGATTCGAGGGCGGCGGTGACCGTGTCGAGCAACTCATTCCAGGAGACGATGAATTTCTCCACGCCCTCCTTCTCGAGCAGCGCGGTGACCTCGTCGTAGGAAATGCCCTGTGCGGCAAGCGCATCGAGTACGGCGTTCGCGTCGGCGTAGTTGCCGGTGACCTGGTCGCCTGCGATCGCCCCGTGGTCGAAGGTCGCCTCGAGGGTCTTCTCCGGCATCGTGTTCACGACGTCGTTGACAGCGAGCTCCGTCACATACAGCGTGTCGGGAAGACTCGGATCCTTGACACCGGTGGACGCCCAGAGCGGTCGCTGGCGGTTGGCTCCGACGGCGATGAGTCCCTTGGCACGCTCACTGTCGAAGGCCTGCTCGAACACCTGGTAGGCCAGGCGAGCGTTGGCGACGCCCGCTTTGCTCTTCAGCGCGATGGCCTCCGGAGTTCCGATCGCTTCGAGGCGCTTGTCGATCTCGGTGTCGACGCGCGACACGAAGAAGGAGGCGACAGAGTGGATCGTGGAGAGGTCGTGACCGGCGGCCCTGGCCTTCTCGAGTCCGGTGAGGTAGGCGTTGATCACTTCGCGGTGACGCTCGAGGCTGAAGATCAGGGTCACATTGACGCTGATGCCGGCGGCGATCGTCTCGGTGATGGCTTCCAGACCCTCGATTGTTGCCGGGATCTTGATCATCACGTTCGGGCGATCCACTTTGGTCCAGAGCTGCTTGGCCTGGGCGATGGTACCCGCCGCATCGTGCGCGAGGCCGGGCTCGACCTCGATGGACACCCGTCCGTCTTTGCCGTCGGTGGAATCGTAGACCGGGCGGAAGATGTCGCTCGCGTTGGCGACGTCATTCGTCGTGATCTCGAAGACCGCTTCGGTGACGGTCTTGCCCGCAGCGGCAAGTTCGGCAACCTGGGCGTCGTAGGCCTCGCCCTTGGCGAGTGCGCTGGCGAAGATGGTCGGGTTGGTCGTCACACCGACGACGTTGCGATCGGCGATCAGCGTCGCCAGACCACCTGAGGTGATTCGCTCGCGGGAGAGGTCGTCGAGCCAGATGCTGACGCCGACCTCTGAGAGAGCTTCTGTGGGGTTGTTCTCAGTCATTATTTCTGTCTTCTTTCCTGTGCCCGGGCCTAGACGGCTGCGAGCGAGTCCTTGGCTGCTGCGATGGCGTGCTCGGTGGTGATGCCGAACTCGCGGAAGAGCGTTTTGTAATCGGCCGACGCGCCGAAGTGCTCGATGGAGACGCTACGACCAGCGTCGCCCACGTACGAACGCCAGGTGAGATCCACACCGGCCTCGATCGAGACACGAGCCTTGACCGACTTTGGCAACACCGATTCGCGGTACTCGTCGCTCTGCTCCTCGAACCACTCGAGGCATGGTGCCGATACGACACGGGCGTTGATACCTTCGGCCTTCAGCAATTCGCGAGCTTCCACGGCGATCTGTACCTCGGACCCTGTCGCGATGAAGATCACGTCAGGCGTTCCGTTCGGGGCCTCGGCAAGAACATAGGCACCCTTGGCGACATGCTTCGCCGCGGCGAAGGTCTCGCCGCTTGCGACGTCGTCACCGCGCTCGAACACCGGGATGTTCTGGCGCGTCAGGGCGAAACCGGCTGGTCCCTTGCGACGCTCCAGGACAGTCTTCCAGGCCCAGGCGACCTCGTTGGCATCGCCAGGACGCACAATATCGAGCCCCGGGATGGCGCGGAGTGCGGCAAGCTGCTCCACCGGCTGGTGGGTCGGTCCGTCTTCGCCGAGGGCCACCGAGTCGTGGGTCCAGACGTAGATGGCCGGCGCCTTCATCAGCGCGGCAAGACGCACCGCCGGCCGCATGTAGTCGCTGAAGATCAGGAAGGTTCCGCCGAAGGGTCGCGTGTTGCCGTGCAGCACGATGCCGCTCAGGATGGCGCCCATGGCATGCTCGCGAATACCGAAGTGCAGCACGCGACCGTAGGGGTTTCCGGTCCACTCGTGAGTCGAACGCTCGACAGGGACGAATGATGCCGCGCCCTCGATGGTCGTGTTGTTGGACTCTGCCAGGTCTGCCGATCCGCCCCACAACTCAGGGATGACCGGACCGAGCGCGTTGAGAACCTTGCCGGACGCGGCACGGGTCGAGACATCTTTACCTGCCTCGAAAACGGGAAGCGCTTCTTCGACCCCATCCGGCAGCTCACCGGACAGGATGCGGTCGAGGAGTTTTTTGCGCTCCGGGTTGGCTGTCGCCCAGGCGTCGAACTGCTCGTTCCATTCGGCATGCGCCGCTTTGCCGCGATCCACTGCTTTGCGGGTGTGCGATAGCACCTCAGGATCGACCTCGAAAGTCTTCTCCGGGTCGAAGCCGAGCACCTCCTTGACGGACCTCAACTCGTCGGCACCGAGAGCAGAGCCATGGATCTTGCCGGTGTTCTGCTTCTTCGGGCTCGGCCATCCGATGATTGTCTTGAGGATGATCAGTGACGGCTTCGAGGTTTCGGCCTTCGCCGCCTCGAGCGCGTCGTTGAGGGCGGCGACGTCTTCGACGTACTGCCCGGTCTTCTTCCAATCGACGACCTGAACGTGCCAGTGGTAGGCCTCGTAGCGGGCCTTGACGTCCTCGGTGAAGGCGATGTTGGTGTCATCTTCGATGGAGATCTGGTTGCTGTCGTAGATACCGATGAGGTTCCCGAGCTCTTGGTGGCCGGCGAGAGACGAGGCTTCGCTGGAAACGCCCTCCTGGAGGTCCCCGTCGCCGGCGATGAAGTAGACGAAGTGATCAAAGGGACTCGTGCCGGCATCGGCATCCGGATCGAACAGGCCACGCTCGTAGCGGCTGGCGTAGGCGAAGCCCACGGACGAGGAGATGCCCTGGCCGAGAGGCCCCGTGGTGATCTCAACCCCGTCGGTGTGGCCGTATTCCGGGTGGCCCGGTGTCTTGGAACCCCAGGTGCGAAGCGCCTTGAGGTCGTCGAGTTCGAGTCCATACCCGCCGAAATAGAACTGCACGTACTGAGTGAGCGAACTATGGCCGACCGAGAGGATGAACCGGTCTCGACCGATCCAGGTGCTGTCGCTCGGGTCACGGCGCATGACTTTTTGGAAGAGCAGGTAGGCCGCAGGGGCGAGGCTCATGGCTGTGCCAGGATGCCCGTTTCCCACCTTCTCCACGGCATCCGCTGCGAGAACACGAGCGGTGTCGACGGCCTTGTTGTCAATGGGATCCCATTGGAGAGCTGCCACGAGATGATGACCCTTCTGTTGCCGCGGTCTTCGCCCGAATGGGCAGTACCGCTGTAGAGGTTGCACGCTCACCTGACATCATCGGCATTGCGGCAGGCGGCCCGATTCGCAGCGCGATGTTGGGGGCGCATGAGGAGGGGCCTGCAGCTGGCAAGCACATCCAAGTATAGAGAAAGCTGGGCATCATTGCTCGTATACCAGCGCGTGCACGAGCCGCACGATCGCCTAGAATCTTCGGGAGGACATCACTGTCGTTAGAGGAGCAATGGACGTAGCGGTAGATACACGGCTGCCGGGCGAACGCATCGGCTTCGTCCGCAAGGCGAGGGCTTATTTCGCTCTCACCAAACCTCGGGTGATGGAGTTGTTGCTCGTGACGACGGCGCCGGTCATGATCCTGGCGCAGGGTGGGATCCCCAACCTCTGGCTCGTGCTCTGGACCCTTGTCGGAGGCGCGCTGAGCGCCGGTTCCGCCGGAGCGTTCAACTGCTACATCGACCGCGACATCGACAGGGTGATGAAGCGCACGAGCAAGCGTCCCCTGGTTACCGGCGAGTTGACCGATCGGGAGGCTCTCGTCTTCTCCTGGGTGCTCGGTGTGGTCTCCACGCTGATGCTCAGCCTGCTCGTCAACTGGCTGGCCGCTGCGCTCTCGGTCGCTGCCATCCTCTTCTACGTGTTTGTCTACACCCTGCTGCTCAAGCGCCGTACCCCACAGAACATCGTCTGGGGCGGAGCCGCCGGCTGCATGCCAGTGCTCATCGGCTGGTCAGCTGTCACTGGCTCGCTCAACTGGGTTCCGGTCATCCTCTTCGGCATTGTCTTCCTCTGGACGCCGCCGCACTACTGGCCTCTTTCGATGCGCTACCGCGCCGACTACGCCTCGGTCAACGTGCCGATGCTGGCAGTCGTCCGTGGGCGCACCGTCGTCGGCCTGCAGGTCGTGCTCTACGCCTGGGCCACGATCGCCTGCTCGCTGCTGCTGATCCCCGTCGCCCACATGGGCATCATCTACTCGGTGGCGGCCGTGGTGGCCGGAGGTTGGTTCATCTATGAGTCCCACCGGCTGTATTCGATGTCGATACGCCACGCTGAGGTGAAGCCGATGCGCGTGTTCCACAGTTCGATCAGCTATCTGACCGTGTTGTTCGTCGCCATCGGAATCGACCCGCTGCTGCACTTCTAGAGCACGAAAGCATTAGGAAGAGAAGCTCATCGTCACGCCGTTCTCGTATCTTGCCAGCCGCTATAGCCTCGGAACCCGCGCGCTGCGCTGGGGGACCACCGCGGCCCTGCTGGTCAGCGTCTTCATCGTGCTCGGCGGGGGAGTCGTGCGAGTCACCGGATCGGGTCTCGGCTGCCCGACCTGGCCCGCCTGCGATGCTGGCTCGCTGACCACAACACCGGAACTCGGCATCCACGGCCTGATTGAGTTCACCAACCGCGCGCTCACCGGGCTGCTGATCGTGGCCGTCGGATGGGCCATCGTCGCGGCGAGGTTGCAGAAGCCGCGCAACCGCAATCTCACCCGACTGGCGTGGTCGCAGTTCTGGCTGGTCGTCGCCAACGCCGTCGCGGGCGGCATTAGCGTGCTGACCGGCCTGAACCCCTACGTCGTGGCCCTGCACTTCCTGATGGCGATCGCATTGCTCACCGCCACTACCCTCACCTGGCATCGCGCGCGGGAGGTTCCGCGAATCCCGGTCGCACAGCCCGGATTGTCGGCGGTACTCAGTTGGTCGCTTCTGGCCTGCACGCTGGTGCTCGTCGTGGTCGGAACACTCGTCTCCGGCTCCGGTCCGCACTCCGGGGATTCGGTCGAAGTGCCGCGGATGGGCTTTGTCTGGGCCGACGTTACCGCCGTCCACGGCGTCCTCGGTTCGGCGACTATCGTGCTGGCGATCGCACTCTGGCTTTCTCTGCGCGGTACGGCCCAGGCTCAGCTCGCCCGTCGTCGCGTGGTGTTCTTCGTCGTCGTCGCGGTGGCCCAGGCTCTCGTCGGGCTTATTCAGGCCCTGACCGGAATCCCTGCCGCCCTCGTGGCCATTCATGTGCTCGGATCGGCCCTGGTCTGGATCGGCGCCGTGCGGGTGCTGCTCGATGTGAATCCCGGACTGTTTCCGAAGCTCCAGGGTGCGCGAACAGCGGTGGCTGTCAATCCGGTGGAAGCCTGACCGATCAGTTCTTCTCCCTGTAGAATTATCCGGTCGAGAGGTGCGACAAAAATAGTCGGTAATCGCACGAACGGGCGGCGCGGCCCACTCTCGAGGCCACACGGGCAATCGCCGGGTTAGATCAACACGGGTTGTATCACAACGGTATACAGCTTGCACCCAGCCATTCGGTCCCGTACAGGACGCAACGGATGTAGGGGAATGACCGGCCCGACTGCCGGGTTAGTGCAGGTAGGAAAGAGGTATTCACATGTCAGACATCCTGATCGACCGCCCGGAACTCGAGAGCCTCGGCATCTACGAATTCGGCTGGTCAGACTCCGACGTCGCCGGAGCTTCCGCCAAGCGCGGTATTTCACCCGAGGTCGTCGCCGATATCTCCGCGCTCAAGAGCGAGCCGGAATGGATGCTGAAGAATCGCCTCAAAGCACTCGCACTTTTCTATAAGAAACCGATGCCAGCCTGGGGCGCTGACCTTTCCGGTATCGATTTCGACAACATCAAGTACTTCGTGCGCTCCACTGAGAAGCAAGCGCAGACCTGGGACGATCTGCCCGACGACATCAAGAACACCTATGAGAAGCTGGGCATCCCCGAGGCGGAGCGCCAGCGCCTGGTCTCCGGCGTCGCCGCCCAGTACGAGTCCGAGGTGGTCTATCACACGATCAACAAGGAGCTCGAGGAGCAGGGCGTTCTCTTCCTCGACACCGATACCGCACTGCGCGAACACCCGGAGATCTTCAAGGAGTATTTCGGCACCGTGATCCCGGCGGGCGACAACAAGTTCGCGGCGCTCAACACCTCGGTATGGTCGGGCGGATCTTTCGTCTACGTGCCGAAGGGCGTGCACGTGTCCATCCCGCTGCAGGCCTATTTCCGCATCAACACCGAGAACATGGGCCAGTTCGAGCGCACCCTGATCATTGCCGACGAGGGTTCCTACGTGCACTACATCGAGGGCTGCACGGCACCGATCTATAAGAGCGACTCGTTGCACTCGGCCGTGGTCGAGATCATCGTGAAGAAGAACGCCCGCGTTCGCTATACAACGATCCAGAACTGGTCGAACAACGTCTACAACCTGGTCACGAAGCGCGCTATTGCCCACGAGGGTGCCACCATGGAATGGATCGATGGAAATATCGGCTCCAAGGTCACCATGAAGTACCCGTCGATCTACCTGGTCGGCGAGCATGCCAAGGGTGAGACGCTCTCCGTGGCCTTCGCCGGTCCCGGACAGCACCAGGACGCTGGCGCCAAGATGATACACATGGCTCCGTACACGCAGTCGTCCATCGTCTCCAAGTCGATCGCCCGCGGCGGGGGGCGCACAGGCTACCGCGGCGAGGTCCGCATCGCCGAGGGAGCGCACCACTCGGCGAACACCGTGCGCTGCGACGCCCTGCTCGTGGATGCGATCTCGCGTTCCGATACCTATCCGACCACGGATGTCCGCGAGGACGACGTGCAGATGGGTCACGAGGCCACGGTCTCCCGCGTCAGTGCAGAGCAGCTCTTCTACCTGCAGTCCAGGGGAATGCCTGAGGACGAAGCGATGGCCATGATCGTCCGCGGCTTCATCGAACCGATCGCCCGCGAACTCCCGATGGAATACGCGCTCGAACTCAACAAGCTCATCGAGATGGGCATGGAAGGCAGCGTCGGATGACCCGCCTCCTCACGTCGAAAGGAATTGTCGGCTAGATGTCCGCCCCTGTAACACTCGTGACGTCCCCCGATAAGCCGAGCGGACCGGACCACTCCCGGCTCGGATCGAAACAACACAGCGATGGCGGCTGGGGTCTTGTGCCCGTGCAGGTTCGTTCCGCACGGTTCAGCTCCTTCGCTGTCGACGACTTCGAGGCGGTGACCGGCCAGGAAGCGGAGTGGAAGCACACCCCCGTCGCCAAGGTCGCACCACTCACCAGCGGCGAGCTCGACGGTTCACCGCTGCCCGTCGAGGTAGCGGAGGTCGCCGGAGCGCGCGTCGAATGGATAGATCGTGACGACCCGCGGATCGGTCGCGCCGGAAAGCCGGAGGAACGGGCATCCGCCAACGCCTGGAGCAGCTTCGAGAAGGCTCTGGCGGTGACCGTAACCGGTGAAGAGCCTGTCGAGGTGCTGGTGAACCGGTCTGGTCTCGGCGACCAGCCGCGGGCGGCGCACACGGTGATCATCGCCGAGCATCACAGCCATGGAACCGTCGTATTGCAGAACTCCGGGAAAGCGGTCCTCAGCGAGAACGTTGAGATCGTGCTCGAGGACGGCGCCCAGCTGACTGTCGTGACTGTGCAGCGATGGAATGACGACGCCATCCATCTGGCCAGCCACTTTTCCGAGATCGGCCGCGATGCCCGTCTCAGACACGTCGTGGTCTCGCTCGGCGGTTCGGTCGTACGGATCAATCCGTCGACGCACCTCTCCAGCGAGGGCGGCGATGTGGAACTCTTCGGCGTCTACTTCGCCGACACTGGACAGCACCTCGAGCAGCAGGTCTTCGTCAACCACGACGCACCGAACACTAGGTCCCGGGTGAGCTACAAGGGTGCGCTTCAGGGAGTCGGCGCTCACACCGTCTGGGTGGGCGACGTCCTCATCCGCCCCAGCGCCGCGGGCACCGACAGCTACGAGCAGAACCGTAACCTGCTACTCACCGACGGCGCACGTGCAGACTCGATTCCCAACCTCGAGATCGAGACCGGCGATATCGCCGGAGCCGGCCACGCCAGTGCCTCCGGTCGGTTCGACGACGAGCAGCTCTTTTACCTGCAGGCACGAGGCATTTCGGAAGAGGATGCCCGCCGTCTCGTGGTGCGCGGATTCCTCTCCGAAATCGTGCAGAAGATCGGATCGCCCGTGCTCGAGGCCCGACTCCAGGAAGCGATCGAGGCAGAACTCCTCGTAGAAGGCGGAGGCCAGAAATGACCATCAGAATCTGCGCGGAAGAGGAGATCGAACTCGGCTCGGCAGTGCGTGTCGTCATCGACGGCACCCCGATCGCGCTGGTGCGCGACTCGGAGGGCGCCGTTCACGCGATCGGCGACACCTGCACTCACGGCGACATCTCGCTCGCTGAAGGTTTCGTCGAAGACGACACCCTCGAATGCTGGGCCCACGGTTCGAAGTTCTCGCTTGTGACTGGCAAACCCATCACCCTCCCGGCGTACGAGCCGGTTCCCGTGTTCGCCGTCAGCATCGTCGATGGCGACGTCTACATCGACCCCACACCCGTCATCAGCGCCTGACGGCGCCAATCAGACGGTATAGATCAGAAGAAAGCGCACCCCATGTCTGTACTAGAAGTCAAAGACCTCCACGTGAGCGTCGAAACCGAGCAGGGAACCAAGCCGATCCTCAAGGGCGTCGACCTCGTCGTCAATGAGGGCGAGATCCACGCGATCATGGGCCCAAACGGCTCGGGCAAGTCGACCCTGGCGTACACGATCGCCGGTCATCCGAAGTATCACGTCGAGAGCGGATCGATTACCCTCGACGGGGACGACCTCCTGGCCATGAGCGTGGATGCCCGCGCCCGCGCCGGCCTGTTCCTGGCGATGCAGTATCCGGTGGAGATTCCCGGCGTCGCTGTTACCAACTTTCTCCGCACGGCGAAGACCGCGATCGACGGCACACAGCCCTCGATCCGCACCTGGGGCAAAGAGGTTACCGAGGCGATGAAGAATCTCCGTATGGATTCATCCTTCAAGGACCGCAACGTGAACGAGGGATTCTCCGGCGGCGAGAAGAAGCGCCATGAGATCCTGCAGCTCGAACTGCTCAAGCCCAAGTTCGCCGTGCTCGACGAAACCGACTCCGGCCTCGACGTGGACGCGTTGAAGATCGTCGCGGAGGGAGTGAACCGTGCGAAGGAAAACACCGGACTCGGCCTGCTGCTCATCACCCACTACACGCGCATCCTTCGCTACATCACGCCGGACTTCGTGCATGTCTTCGTCGACGGCCGCATTGCAGAGCAGGGTGGAGCAGAGCTGGCCGATCGCCTCGAGAACGAAGGCTACGACAGGTTTCTGACGAGCGGGGATCTCACCGGTAGCAGCCTCGCCGATGCGGCTCAGCCGTCCCAAGCGTAGGCTGGATCCATGGCCGTAGCACTCGCACCCCAACTCTTCGACCAGGTCGAGGAATCGCTCAAGGATGTCGTCGACCCCGAGCTCGGCGTCAACATCGTCGACCTCGGTCTGATCTACGACCTCACCTGGGACGATGAAAACAATGCGCTGATCGTCAGTATGACCCTCACGTCAGCCGGATGCCCGCTCACCGACGTGATCGAGGAGCAGACCGCCGAGGCTCTCGACGGCGTCGTCGAGCAGTTCCGCATCAACTGGGTATGGATGCCGCCGTGGGGTCCTGAGAAGATCACCGACGACGGACGCGACATGATGCGCGCCCTCGGATTCTCGATGTAGTTGTCCTTCACGCACAGTGCCCCCGACCGGACCGGTCGGGGGCACTGTGCGTTCGAGTTCAGGGCGTTCGAGTTTAGGGCGTTCGAGTTCAGGCCTCGAGATCCCGGTTGCGCCTGTCAGCACGCGTGATGCCGAACCAGGCGAGCCGGATAAATCCTGCCGCGAGGAGCGCCTTGACCGCGCCACCGATGATGAAGGGGTACAGACCCCCCTCGAGGGTCTGTTCGAGATTCAGGCCGAGGGTGAAGGCGAGCCAGGGGAGCCCGATGGCGAAGGTCACGAGAGTTCCCGCAGCGAAGGCGGCGATCGCGCCGAAGATCTTGTGGTCCCACGAACGCTGGGCGAGCCATCCGGTCAGCGCAGCGGCGAAGATGAATCCGATGATGTAACCGCCGGTCGGACCTGCGACCACGCCAAGGCCGTGTGATCCGTCGCTGAAAACGGGAAGGCCGACGATGCCGAGAACCGCGTAGAGCAGCATGGAGAGTGATCCGCGAACTGCGCCGAGGGTGCTTCCGACTACCAGAACCGCGAGGGTCTGGCCAGTGACCGGCACCGGCCAGAGCGGTACAGCGAGCTGGGCGGCGATGGCGGTGAGTGCTGCACCGGCGACGACCAGGACCGCGTCAGTAGCGATGCTGTGGCTGAAGAGCCGATCCGCGAGTGTCGGGCGGCCAGGGGCCAGGGTCAGGTTGGACAAATCGTTCTCCTTGACTAGCAACGGAATCGGACCGTGGGCCCACGATTTATACTAGAGGCCTACCCCTCCCTCCCGTTGTCGCGAGACGACCAAAGAATAGGACTTTGCCTGTGCTCTCCGTGCACGACCTCGAACTGCGTGTTGGCGCACGCATGCTCATGGAGGACGTCACCTTCCGTGTGGAGCGCGGCGACAAGATCGGCCTCGTCGGCCGCAATGGAGCGGGTAAGACCACGCTCACCAAAGTGCTCGCCGGCGAAGAACTCGCGACCGGCGGCACCATCGAGCGCACCGGTGAGATCGGCTATCTGCCGCAGGACCCGCGCTCCGGCAACCCGGAAGACCTCGCACGAACGCGCATCCTCGATGCGCGCGGACTCGGCCAGATCATGCTCGGCATGGAGCGCTCGGCAGCCGAAATGGGGGATTCAGATGCCGCCATCAGCGCCGCCGCGATGAAGACCTACGGCAACCTGCAGGACCGGTTCACTGCCCTCGGCGGGTACGCGGCCGAGGCGGAGGCGGCATCCATCGCCAGCAACCTGAGCCTGCCCGACCGCATCCTCGACCAACCTCTCTCGACTCTTTCCGGCGGGCAGCGTCGCCGAATCGAGCTGGCCCGCATCCTGTTTTCCGGTGCGGACACCATGCTGCTCGACGAGCCGACCAACCATCTCGATGCCGACTCCGTCGTCTGGTTGCGTGAGTTCCTGCGCAATTTCCAGGGCGGCCTGATCGTGATCAGCCACGATGTCGAACTCGTCGAAGACACCGTCAACCGCGTCTTCTACCTGGACGCTAACCGCCAGGTCATCGATATCTACAACATGAACTGGAAGAACTACCAGCGCCAGCGTGCTGCCGACGAGGAGCGCCGCAAAAAGGAGCGCGTCAACGTCGAGAAGAAGGCCGGCGTGCTTCAGATGCAGGCTGCCAAGTTCGGCGCGAAGGCGTCGAAGGCCGCGGCCGCCCACCAGATGGTGCGCCGTGCCGAGAAGATGCTCTCCGGCCTCGACGAGGTGCGCGCCGTCGACCGCGTGGCGAAGCTGCGGTTCCCCGATCCCGCGCCGTGCGGCAGGACCCCGCTGATGGCGTCGAACCTCAGCAAGAGCTACGGCTCACTCGAGATCTTCACCGCTGTGGACCTGGCCATCGATCGCGGGTCGAAGGTCGTCATCCTCGGCTTCAACGGTGCGGGCAAGACGACGCTTCTGCGCATCCTGGCGAGCGTCGACCAGCCAGATACCGGTCAGATCGAGCCGGGACACGGACTGCGGATCGGGTACTACGCCCAGGAGCACGAGACGATCGACGTCAAGCGCTCCGTGCTGCAGAACATGGTCTCCTCGTCGCCGAACATCACCGAGACCGAGGCACGAAGGGTGCTCGGCTCGTTCCTGTTCACCGGGGATGACGCCACCAAGCCGGCCGGCGTGCTGTCCGGTGGGGAGAAGACTCGTCTCGCACTCGCGATGATCGTGGTCTCCGGCGCGAACGTGCTGCTTCTGGACGAACCGACCAACAACCTCGACCCGGCGAGCCGTCTCGAGATCCTCGATGCGCTGGCGAACTACTCGGGTGCAGTGGTGCTGGTCAGCCACGACGAGGGGGCCGTCGAGGCACTCAACCCCGAGCGGGTGCTCATCCTGCCGGACGGCACTGAGGACCACTGGAACCGTGACTACGCCGAGCTGGTCAGCCTGGCCTGAGCGGCATGATCAGCGCCGCGTGCCCTCGAGGATCTCGTCCTCGATCTCGGCGTCGGTGAGCGGACGTTCGGCTTTGCGGCGAGCACGATCCTCCTCGCGTTCCTGCTCATCGGGGTCGTCGGCGTTGCGCAGCCGGTACTCCTGGCGGATGGCGTAGCCGAGTCCGAAGAAGGCGATGATCGCAAAGATCACCCACTGGATCGCGTAGGAGATGTGTAGTCCCTCATCCAGTTCCGGCTTGGGCATCGCAGTGGGACGGGTTGCCGACGCGGGCTTCTCGGAGGCCATGAGGCCGTAGGCGGCTGTGTAGGTCGGTTTACCGACCAGTTTCGCGACAGTGGGCAGGTGCACAGTGGCGATCTCTCCCGAGCCTGCTGTGCGGCCGACCAGGATTGGCTCGCCGGCCTTCAGGTGCACGACGACGGTGACGGTTCCCGACCTGGGAGATGGCACGCTGTCCGGCTTGTCCTGCTTGTTGCCGATCGGAACATACCCACGGTCGACGACGAAGACCGAACCGTTGTCGAGCAGCAGGGGAGTGAGCACCTCGAAGCCCGGCTGGCCGTTCAGCGGACGGTTGCGCACCAGGAGCTGGTCGGACATCAGATAGGTGCCCGTGAGGGTGACCTGGGTCCATTCCTGGCCAGATCGGTAGGAGGTGAGCGTCGGTAGCATGTCGCCCACCGCGCGAGGGGTGTTGTGATAGTTGCTGTCGACGAGCTGATTGGCCGCACGCGTCTCGTTGGTACGGTCGACCTGCCACTTCGACAGTCCGATGCAGACGATCGCGAAAACGATTGCGAGTCCGAGATAACCGAACCAGCGACTGCTGATGGCGAATCGCCAATTCTTCACGACAGTGCTCCCTCTGGCACGTGCTGGTCGAGCGGCGTGACGATCACCGGAAAGTCCCGGGCGGCGAGGTAGTCATGCAGGTAGTCGCGGTGTTCGTCGCAGGCGAGCCAGACCTTCACGCGCTCCAGCCCATGGATGCGCGGATTGCGCCAGTTGACGTTCCACACCGCCGGGAGCCGGCATCCGGCCCGCGAGCAGGTCGGCGGAAGGTCGGTCTCGTCATCGAACCCGATCACTCGTGGTCGGCCTTTACCTGATCGTCGGACTGCCCGCTTTCGTCATCGGGCGCGCGGCGCACCACAGAACCCGGGCGGAGGATGCCGATCGGATTGCTGCGCGAGCTGCTGGCATTGGCCAGCACCACCGCGATGTAGGGAAGCACGATCGCACCGGTGGCCGGAAGAAGCAGCCACCAACCCCGCACGAAGAGGCAGAGCACGATGCAGATCACGCGAATGGTCATGGCCACCGTGTACTGGATCATGCGGCTGCGCCGGTCGTCCTGCGGGGACCGGGGAAGGGAAGTGATCGACTGTTGCTTAGCCATGGGTTCCTCCAAGCCTACGTCTAAGATTGTGAGAGTTTGCCGTCGTCCACCGCCGAAAGTGAGGGTCATATGACCACCCCCAGAACAGTTCTCGTCACCGGCGGAAACCGCGGCATCGGCTACGCGATCGCTGCGCAGTTCATCGCAGAAGGACACCACGTCGCGGTGACCGCTCGCTCCGGCGAAGGCCCGGCAGGCAGCCTCACCGTGCGGGCCGACGTGACAGACTCCGAATCGATCGATGCGGCCTTCACCGCGATCGAAGCCGAGCTCGGTCCGGTCGAGGTGCTCGTCGCCAATGCGGGTATCACCAAAGACACCCTCCTGCTCCGGATGACGGATGACGACTTCACCTCGGTGATCGACACCAACCTCAACGGTGCGTTCCGTGTGATCAAGCGTGCCTCGAAAGGGATGCTGAAGGCCCGATATGGCCGGATTGTCCTGGTCTCCAGCGTGGTGGGCCTTCTCGGTTCAGCCGGACAGGTCAACTACGCGGCATCCAAGAGCGGCCTGGTGGGCATCGCGCGGTCGATCACCCGCGAGCTCGGCTCCCGCGGCATCACGGCGAACGTCGTCGCGCCGGGATTCATCGAAACGGACATGACCGCGGAGTTGCCGGAGGCCCAGCAGGCTGAGTACAAGAAGTCGATCCCGGCCGGGCGCTTCGCCAGCCCGGAGGAGGTCGCGAAGGTGATCAGCTGGATCGCCGGCGACGATGCAGGCTACATCTCCGGTGCGGTCATCCCGGTGGACGGTGGCCTCGGGATGGGTCACTGACCTGATGGCCAAGTACGTCTAGCCGCGCAGGCCAAGGAGCGACAGCAGCTGGCTGAGATCGCGCAGGTCCATCAACACGGCTGCCTCATCACGCACGGGCGCCTTCGCGTCGAACCCGACGGAGAGCCCGGTGATCGCCATCATCGGCAGGTCGTTCGCGCCGTCCCCAACGGCAACGGTACGACCAAGGGGCACGTCGAAGTCCGCGGCCCACTCGGTGAGGGCGTCGGCCTTGGCATTCGCGTCGACGATCGGGCCGACGAGGCCGCCGGTGAGCCTGCCATCGACGACTTCGAGACGATTCGCACGCCAGTAATCGAGTCCGAGTTCTTTCGCGAGGGGATCGATGATCTCGTGGAATCCACCGGAGACGACGGCCACGCGTCCGCCACCGGCATGGACTCCGGCGATCATCTCGGAAACACCTTTTGTCACGGTGACGAGTTCTGCGACTCCGGCGAAGACGCTCTCCGGCAGCCCGGCGAGGGTCTCGACTCTGGCGCGCAGGCTCTGTTCGAAGTCGACCTCGCCATTCATGGCGCGAGCCGTGATCGCCGCCACGGCCTCGCCTGCGCCAGCGGCATCCGCCAGCAGTTCGATGACCTCGTTCTCGATGAGGGTTGAGTCGACGTCGAGCACGACGAGAAAGCGGGGCATCGGGGTCAGGCCATCCTCGGTGTCAGCGGGTGAGCTCAGCGGGCGGAGCCGGACCTCAGCGGTCAGGCGACGGTGACGCCCTTGCCGACCACGGTGATGCCGGACTCGGTGACGGTGAATCCTCTGGCCCGGTCGGCCTCGGCATCCACACCGACGGTTGCCCCGGCTGTGACCACGACTTCCTTGTCAAGAATAGCCCGACGCACGATGGCATCCGGTCCAATGCGCACCCGGTCGAAGACGATGGAGTCGATCACCCTGGCCCCCGACTCGATGGTCGCCCAAGGGCCGAGCACACTGCGCTCGATGTGCGCCCCGGAGAGCAGGGAACCGAGCGAGACGATGGAATCGATGGTGGTTCCCAGATTTCCCTTTGAATCGCGTACGAACTTGGCCGGCGGCGAGTTGAGCTGCTGGCTGAAGATTGGCCACGAGCTGTTGTAGAGGTTGAAGATCGGCAGGGCGGAGATGAGGTCCTGATGGGCGTCGAAGAATGACTCGATGGTTCCGACATCCCGCCAGTAGTAACGATCGCGGTCAGTGGCGCCCGGCATCTCGTTGCGGTTGAGGTCATAGACCGCAGCGTCGCCGCGGGAGACGAAGTCGGGCACGATGTCGCCGCCCATGTCATGGTTCGAGGTCGTCAGTTCGCCATCGCGCAGCACGGCGTCGATCAGGATATCGGCGTCGAAGACGTAGTTGCCCATCGAGGCGAGCACCTCGGTAGGGGAGTCGACGAGACCAACCGCGTCCTTCGGCTTCTCCAGGAACTGGGCGATGCGCGTCGGGTCGTCCTTGTCCAGCTCGATCACGCCGAACTGGTCGGCCAGCGAGATGGGCTGGCGAATGGCCGCCACGGTCACACCGGCGCCGGACTCGATGTGCGCGTCGATCATCTGGCTGAAGTCCATGCGATAGACGTGGTCGGCGCCCACCACGACGACGATGTCCGGCTTCTCGTCACGCAACAGGTTGAGGCTCTGCAGGATGGCATCCGCGGAACCAGCGAACCAGCGTTTGCCGAGGCGCTGCTGCGCCGGCACGGATGCTACGTAGGAGTTGGTGAGTCCGGAGAGCCGCCAGGTCTGCGACACGTGGCGATCGAGGCTGTGCGATTTGTACTGGGTCAGCACCACGATCTGACGGAGTCCGGAGTTGATGAGATTCGACAGCGCGAAGTCGACGAGGCGGTAGTTGCCACCGAACGGCACCGCCGGCTTGGCGCGATCCGCGGTGAGGGGCATCAGGCGCTTGCCTTCTCCGCCGGCGAGGACAATCCCAAAAATCTTCTTCGATGCCATCTCTCCAGAGTAAAGGCACTGCCGTACCTGTACTAGCGTTCACGTGTGAGAGTCGATCTAATATCCCGAGAATATCCACCAGAGGTCTACGGCGGCGCCGGCGTTCATGTTGCCGAACTGGTCCGCGCTCTTCGCCTCGACATCGATGTCGTCGTTCGCGCTTTTGGGCTGCCGCGCGACGAAGCCAATGTGTACTCCTATCTGGTGCCGCCACAGCTGACCGGGGCCAACCCGTCGATCGCGACGCTCGGCGTCGACCTGCAGATCGCCCAGGATGTCGCGGGTGCGGACCTGGTGCATTCGCACACCTGGTATGCCAACGCCGCAGGGCGCCTCGCACAACTGCTGCACGGCATCCCGCACATCGTCACGGCGCACAGCCTCGAGCCGTTGCGTCCATGGAAGGCCGAACAGCTCGGCGGGGGCTACCGGGTGTCGAGCTGGATCGAGCGCGATGCCTTCACTTCGGCCGATGCGGTCATCGCGGTGAGCCATGGGATGCGCAAAGACATCCTGCGTTCGTACCCGACCCTCGACGAGCAGCGCGTCTCCGTCGTGCACAACGGTATCGACCTCGAGCGCTGGAAGCCGGTGCACGACGCCGAGCTTGTGCGCTCACTCGGGATCGATCCCGACCGGCCTTCAGTGGTCTTCGTCGGCCGGATCACGCGACAGAAGGGACTGCCCTACCTGCTCAGCGCCGCCGCGCAGCTGCCGAAGGACGTGCAGCTGGTGCTCTGCGCCGGAGCCCCCGATACTCCGGAGATCCTCAACGAGGTCAGGACGGGCGTCGCTGCGCTGCAGGCCGAGCGCACCGGGGTCGTCTGGATCGAACGTCTGCTCGACCAGCACGAGCTCTCCGCGGTGCTCACCGCTGCCACCACTTTTGTCTGCCCCTCAGTCTACGAACCGCTCGGCATCGTGAACCTCGAGGCGATGGCCTGTGGCGCTCCCGTGGTGGGTACGGCCACCGGAGGCATCCCCGAGGTGGTCGATGACGGCGTCACCGGTCGGCTCGTGCCGATCGAGCAGGCCGATGACGGCACGGGTACCCCGGTGAATCCGCAGAAGTTCGTGGATGACCTGGCACGCACCCTCACGGAGGTCCTCAGCGATCCGGAGACCGCCAGACGGATGGGCGCCGCCGGGCGAGTGCGGGCCGAGAAAGACTTCGGGTGGGACCAGATCTCGAAGCGCACGCAGGAGATCTATCGCTCGGTGCTCGGCTGAGCGCGGCAGCGCAGATCGCGCGCGCGCGCAGGTAGGGTTGACACATGGCCAGCGTTCTCCAGCTTTCCGATGTCTCCATCGTTCGAGAAGGCAATCCCATTCTGAAATCCGTCAACTGGACGGTCGAGGGCGACGAGCGATGGGTCATCCTCGGACCGAATGGTGCGGGCAAGACCACAATGCTCCAGGTGGCTGCAGCGATGATCCACCCGAGTTCCGGTAGAGCCCAGCTGCTGGACGGCGTTCTCGGCAGGGTCGATGTGTTCGAACTGCGTCCCCGCATCGGATTCGCGTCGACGGCGATGGCACGCCGCATCCCGGCCAACGAGCGGGTGCTCGACGTTGTGCTCACGGCTGCGTACTCGGTGACCGGTCGCTGGAACGAGGCCTACGAAGAGGTGGATGTGCGTCGCGCACAGCGGGTGCTTACCGAGTGGAAGCTCGACCACCTCGAAACGCGCCGTTTCGGTGATCTCAGCGACGGCGAGCAGAAGCGGGTGCAGATCGCGCGTTCGATCATGACCGACCCTGAGCTGCTGCTGCTCGACGAGCCGGCTGCAAGCCTCGATCTCGGCGCACGCGAAGAGCTTCTGCAACTGCTCGGCGGTTATGCGAGTGCGCCGGAGGCCCCGGCCATGATCATGGTCACCCATCACGTGGAAGAGATCCCTCTCGGTTTCGGCAACGCCCTGCTGCTCGCTGATGGTGCGATCACCGCAGCCGGTGCGATCGAGGAGGTCATCACCTCCGAGAAACTGAGCGAGACTTTCGGCCTTCCGCTGCAGGTGACGGTGCAGGACGGTCGTTACAGCGCGCGCGCCGCGTAGTACCAGCCGACCAGCGTTACGACCAACCTGGGTTGGGATCAACCGCTCTGATCTGCTAAAGTCGGTGGTTGGCCGACAGCCCAATTTTTGAGTTAGAACTCATCTCACCATCACCACGAGCTATCACGCCCACGAGCTATCACGCCCATCAGCTATTACACCAATCAGCTATCACGCCCATCAGCTATTACTACAAGGAATTACGATGAAGTCTGACATCCACCCCGACTACGCGGCGGTCGTCTTCCGCGATCTCGCCAGCGGCGAGACCTTCCTCACTCGTTCGACAGTGAAGAGCGACAAGACCATCGAGCTGGATGGCGCGACCTACCCGGTCATCGACGTCGAGATCTCTTCCGCTTCGCACCCGTTCTACACGGGTAAGCAGCGCATCCTCGACAGCGCAGGACGCGTCGAGAAGTTCAACTCGCGCTACAAGGGCTTCGGCGCGTAGTAGCACTCTTTCGGGAATGGCGATCGGCTCCGGCCGGTCGCCATTTTCGCGCCAGCGGTCCAATCACGTCACCCGGACAGCTCAGGTGAGCCGCGCAGCGAGCAGCGGCAGCAGGATGTCGCGGCTCAGCGGTGCGAGTTCGATATCGCCGGGCGCGACAGGGTCGACCCACATCAGTTCCTCGATCTCCTCGAAGACGGATACCGGGCCGAGGATGACGGGAGCGTCGAAGATCTCGGCGTCCACTATCGTGTCGGCCTCGTTCGCGGCGTCTGCGGCGAAGCGGCCGACATAGCGAAGTTCCTGCGGACGAATCGCGAGTCCGAGTTCCTCAGCGAGTTCCCGCGACAGAGCCTCGGCAGCTGATTCGCCCGCCTCCGGCTTGCCGCCCGGTTGCATGAAACGCGTCGTGCCTGCCTTGCGCACCAGCAGCGCACGACCTTCGGTATCGACGAGCAGCGCAGCGACGATCCGCAGTACGGCGGGAGAGCCAGTCACTAACGCTCCGGCCACAGGCCATCGGCCACGAAATCCGGATCCTTGCTACGTCGCATGTACTCCTGGAAACTCTGTGCGCTCTCCGCGGCCCAGACCACCTGTAGGGCGTGCAGAGCGTGCACGTCGTGGCCGAGCTGCTCGAAGTAGCGCTGCGAGATCGCCTGCGCCACCCGCCCGGCTGCTACGGCATCCGCCTGGGCGTCGTGCGCGTCGGCGAGATCGACGCCGTAGAACTCGGCAGCGACTTCGAGGGTTCGTTTGCCCTTGCGATAGCGGTCCATGGCGCGGTCGATCACCAGGGGATCGATGATCGGGGAAGGCTTGTCCAGCGGCTCGATGCCGTAACGCAGGCTCTCCCTATTGAGCAGAGTGAGGTCGTAGGCGGCGTTGTAGATCACCACGGGCACGTTCTGAGCAAGCAGTGAACGGAGTACAGCGACGATCTCGGCAACCACCTCAGGGGCCTCGCGACCCTCGGCACGCGCACGTTCGGTAGTGATGCCGTGCACGGCGGCCGCCTGCGCGGGGATCTCCACCCCGGGGTCAGCCAGCCAGGAGACTCCCTTCGCTTCGCCTGCCGCGTCGACGACGCCGACGTAGGCGGAGACGATCCTGCTCGTCTCGGTGTCGATACCCGTCGTTTCGAGGTCGAAAACCCCGAGGGTCTCGTACCAGATCTTGTCCACGTGGTGACTCTACGATCTGCCACCGGCATAGGTTGGCGACCCGACGTGCAACCAATAGAAACTCTGGGTGGCGAGGGTGAGGGTGACCTCGCCTTTCTCGTCGAAGGCCGGAAACTCTCCACCGCCGAACAGGTCGTAGAGCGCGGAACCTGCGAACTGTTCCGCCCTGATCGTGACGGCCACCGGATTGTGCGCGAAACTGAAGACGCAGAGCACGTCCTCCGCGGAGTCACCGAACTGGGTTCCAGCGCCTTCGTAGGAGCGCACGAAGGCGAGCACCGATTCGTGCGTCGTCTCCAGCACCATGAGAGCCCCGAGCCCGAAGGTCGGATGCGCCTTCCGCACATGGATGACGTTGCGCACCCAGTGCAGCAGGGAGCGCGACTGCGCCAACTGCGACTCGACGTTCGTGAGGTTGTAGTTATAGACCAGCGACTGCACGACCGGCAAATAGAGCTTGCCAGGATCGGCCGAGGAGAATCCGGCATTACGATCAGGCGTCCACTGCATCGGTGTGCGCGAGGAATCCCGATCGGGCAGCCAGATGTTGTCGCCCATGCCGATCTCATCCCCGTAGTACAGGAACGGACTGCCAGGAAGGCTGAACAGCAGGGCGTGAGCGAGTTCGAGTTCGGCGCGCGAGTTGTCAAGCAGGGGAGCGAGCCTGCGACGGATGCCAACGTTGGACCGCATCCGCGGATCGTAGGCGTACCAGCCGTACATGGCCTGGCGGTACTCCTCCGAGACCATCTCCAGGGTCAGCTCATCGTGGTTGCGGAGGAAGACGCCCCAGCCCGCGGCATTCGGGATGTCCGTCGTCTCCGAGAGGATGCGGGTGAGCTCAGCTGCGTTCTGTGAGCGGAGCGAGTAGAAGATGCGTGGCATCACCGGGAAGTCGAATGCCATGTGGCACTCCGGCTCCTCCTCTGTTCCGAGGAAGGCCGCGACCTCTCGTGGCCACTGGTTCGCCTCGGCGATCATGATGCGACCGGGGTACTCGCTGTCGAACATCTCCCTGACGCGCTTGATGTATTCGTGGGTCGGTGCTTCGCCCTCGCCGTTGCCCTCCTCCGATTCGAAGAGGTACGGGATCGCATCCAGCCGGATGCCGTCGACGCCGAGGTCGAGCCAGAACCGCATGATGTCGAGGATGGCCTCCTGCACGGCAGGATTCTCGAAGTTGAGGTCTGGTTGGTGCGAGAAGAAGCGGTGGAAGAAGAACTGGCGGCGCACAGGGTCGAAGGCCCAGTTGGACTCTTCGGTGTCCACGAAAATGATGCGGATGTTCGGGTACTTCTCGTCGGTGTCGCTCCAGACATAGAAATTCCCGTAGGGGCCATCAGGCTCCTGGCGGGACAGCTGGAACCACTCGTGCTGGTCGGAGGTGTGGTTGAGCGGGAAGTCGATCACGATGCGCATGTTGCGCTCGTGCGCCTTCGTCACCAGGTCTTTGAACTCGTCGAGGGTTCCAAACTCCGGCAGGATGCTCTTGAAATCGGAGACGTCGTAGCCGCCATCACGAAGCGGCGACTGGTAGAACGGCGGAAGCCACAGGGCATCGACGCCGAGCCACTGCAGGTAGTCGAGCTTCGAGAGCAGACCCTGGAGGTCTCCAGAACCGTCGCCGTTGCTGTCCACGAAGGATCGCACCATCACTTCGTAGAACACGGAGCGTCTGTACCACTGCGGGTCGAGGGTGAGACCGGGCAGTTGGATCGGTGCGGTAAAGCTCACTGTGCTCCTTTCGAGAGCCTGTGCTCGTTCGAAGAGCGATCGGCGATGAAACGCATGGCTCCTCTGAGTTTAGGTGTGCGGTGGAAACACCGTGGCACTGTGGCATCCGTAGAATTGCACTCGATGACCAGATACTCGCCCTATGCCGCGCTTCTCGACAGAATTCCCGTCGAGCGGCATGAGATCTCCGTACTCGGAAGCAGCACGCGTTACTGGGTCTACGGCCCGGAGGATGCGGCGACGACGATCGTGATCGCCCACGGCTATCGGGGCGACCACCACGGGCTCGAGCCGGTCATTGCGCAGTTGCCGGGAATCCGCTGGATCGGCCCCGACATGCCCGGCTTCGGCGAGTCGACACCTCTCACCGAAGTGCCGCACAGCGTCGCGGGCTTCTCCCAGTGGCTCACGACCTTCATTGACCTGCTCGGCCTCACCGGTACAGCGGTCACGCTCGGCCACTCCTTCGGCACGATCATCTCCTCACACGCCGTCGCGGGCGGCCTGCCGACGCCCACGCTGATTCTGGTCAACCCGATCTCCGCCTCCGCCCACAACGGACCGAGCCGCTTCGCGACCTGGATCACCGTCGCGTTCTATCGCCTCGCCGCGAAGCTGCCGAACCGCGTCGGCCACTTCCTCCTCAGCCGCTGGATCATTGTGCAGTTCATGAGTTCGACCCTCGCGAAGACCAAGGACAAGCAGCTGAGGAAGTGGATCCACGCTGAACACCACACCTATTTCAACAACTTCGCCAGCCGCGACTCCGTCGTCGAGGCCTTCGAAGCATCCGTCGGCAACGATGTGAGCGACTTCGCGGCGAAGATCACCATTCCGACGCTGCTGGTCGCGGCCGAACTCGACGACATCACGCCCGTGCAAGCCCACCACGAGCTGGTGAAGCAGATGCCGGATGTCTCGCTCACCGTTCTCGAGGGCGTTGGCCATCTCATCCACTACGAGGTTCCAGAACTCGCCGCGAAGGCGATCGGCGAGTTTCTCGAACGCCAGGGCTACGACATCGGAGCGATCGAGGAGCCACGCGCGACGTGAAAGTGATTTTCGACTGTCGCTATACGCGTTTCGAACGCCACGATGGCATCAGCCGTTACACCGCGGGCCTGGTCGGCGCCTTCTCGAAGCTGCACCCTGTCACGATGCTGATCAGCGATGCCCGGCAGCTGCCGATGCTGCCTGACCTGCCATGGGTGATGGGACGACCGGGAACCAGCGCGCTCGAACCGTTCATCGGCATGCTCTCGATCAACAAACACAACCCGGATATCGTGTTCAGCCCGATGCAGACCATGGGGGCAACCGGACGCAGATACAAACTCGTGATGACCGTGCACGACATGGTGTTCTACCGGATCCGCCAGATTCCGGCTGGATACAGCTGGTACGTTCGCGCGATCTGGCGCAGCTTCTATCTGACCTACTGGCCGCAGCGAGCGGTGCTTCACCGGGCGGATGCGGTGGTCACCGGATCCGAAAACTGCGAGAGCGAGATGAAGGCAGCGCGGCTCACCAGCCGTCCACTCACCGTCATCCGCCCGGGAGTCGACGACCTCGGCACCCCGCCTCGCGAATATCCGGCGTCGAAAATCCTCCTCTACATGGGCACCTTCCAGCCGAACAAGAACGTTGAGACGCTGGCCAGGGGGATGCACCATCTGCCCGGCTACACGCTTCGCCTTCTCAGCCGCATCAGCGACGAGGATCGTGCCAGGATCGCCGCCCTCGCACCCGACGGTTCGATCGTCTTCGACAACGGCGTCACCGACGAGGAATATCAGGAGGCACTGCTGGAGGCGACGGCGATGGTGACCGCCTGCCGCGACGAGGGGTTCGGCATCCCGCTTATCGAAGCCGAGGTCGTCGGCACGCCTCTCATCATTAGCGACATCCCGCTTTATCACGAGGTCGGGGGAGACGCCGCGGTGTTCTTCGACCACGAGGACCCTCGTGCCTTCGCGAAGACGGTACTCGATTCCGACACCCCCGAGGAGTGGAAACGCCTCAGCGCAGCCTCGCGCACACAGGCGGCAGAGTTCAGCTGGGACGAATCGGCCAGGCGACTGCTGGCGCTTCTGACCGGGGTGGTCGGCGAGAAATCAGCCTAACCGGCGCTCTCTCGCTGCTCGATCGCGTTCTGGTCGACGATGTCTCCGCAGTCATCGGCGATGGAGTCTTCTTCGATCGGATCGTCGAATGCCACCAGTTCGAGGCCGCCGTCGACATGCCGGAAGCTGTGCACCGATCCGTTGGTGATCGGCACTCCGCGATGGCCGGCCAACTCCGGCGCGACGGCGTTGAGGACGGTACGGATGACTCCACCGTGCGTCGTGATGATCAGGTTGCTGTCGGGGTGGCGCTCGGCGAGAGCGATCAGCGCCGGAATCACCCTGGCGATCACAGCCTCACGGGTCTCGCGGCCGGGCACCGGGGTGTCGCCGGGAAACCGTCGGGCGAGTTCCCGATCCTCGAGACCCTCGGCCTCGCCGTACCGGCGCTCGACGAGATCGTCGATCACCTTGATCTGGTAGATCTCGACCGTTCGACCGATGATCTGTGCTGTTTCGAAGGCACGGGACAGGGGGCTGGAGGCGATGCCGTCCCAGCTGCGACGGCTCAGAAGCTCCCCAGTTCGCGCGGCCTGCATCCTGCCCGTGTCGTTGAGCGGGATGTCGGTGCTGCCCTGGATCCTGCGCGCACGATTCCAGTCGGTTTCGCCGTGGCGAACCAGGTAGAGCAGGGTCATGGTCTGGGCATCCTCACAGCGGTCGACAGGCCTGCGCTGACAGCAGAACTGCGCCACGCGAAGGAGCACCTCGCGCCCGCGAAACCGGTCAGCTGGTGAGTCGGCCGGCCAGTTCCGTGAGGGTTTCCGAGGTACCAGCGTCAATCTTAATGGTCGCCCTCGAATCGCCCTTGGTGACTCCGCGATTGATGATCACCACGGGCATGCGCTTCTTCGTCGCCTGGTCAAGCAGTCGGATGCCGGAGTTGACCGCGAGCGACGATCCGGCGATCAGCAGTGCCTCCGCGCCCAGCAGGAGCGCACGGGCCTCGGCGAACTTCTCGGTGGGCACGAATTCGCCGAAGAACACGACCTCTGGCTTCAGGATGCCGCCGCAGTTGGTGCAGGACGGCGTGACGAACTCGGAGATCTGCGTGAAGGCGACGTCGCCGTCAGGGCCGAGTTCGAAAGAGTCGGGCTCATCGAGCCATGGGTTCGCATCGGTCATGCGCTCTGCGATGTCGGCACGGGCGAAGATCTGGCCGCAGGTGAGGCAGCGCACGCGATCCATGGTTCCGTGCAGGTCGACCACACGCTGTGAGCCGGCACGCAGGTGGAGCCCGTCGACGTTCTGGGTGATGACTCCGTTGATGGCGCCGGCCCTTTCCAGGGACGCCAGCACGCGATGGCCGTCGTTCGGCCGTGCACCGTCGAAGCGACGCCATCCCAGGTGACTACCGGCCCAGTAGCGCTTGCGGTATTCCGCATCGCTCAGGAACTGCTGGAACGTCATCGGATTGCGCGGCGGCGCACCGTCTCCCCGATAGTCGGGGATGCCGGAATCGGTACTGACGCCGGCACCGGTCAGCACCGCGACCCTTCGGCCTCGCAGTGCGTCGGCCGCGGCATCCAGCTCGCTCGATGTGGCCGCGGGCCACTCACGCAGGGCAGCGACAGAAGCCATGGACCACCCTCCTCACTATCGGTCGTGCTCTCACAGAGTAAACAACGGAGTTTTCGGATATGTTTCCAAATGCTGTCAGTGTCGGGCACAATCTGGCATTTGTTCGCTGTCGGCAGCTTTTGTTCGTTGTCGGCAGGAAAGAGCAGCTCATGCATACCGTGCCCATCGACACGCTCGACCTCCCGGGGCTCGCCGACTATTCAGGACTCACGGATGTCGCGCTCCGTCGTCTGAGCGAGCCGGCCGGCGGCCTCTACATCGCCGAATCGACCAAGGTCATGCGCCGGGCGATCGCGGCCGGACACCAGCCTCGGTCGGTGCTGCTACAGGAACAGTGGCTTCCCGACGTCGAAGAGCTTCTGACGGACTTCGACATTCCGGTCTACGTCGGTCATGCCGAACTGCTCGAGAAGCTCACCGGGTACAACCTGCATCGTGGGGCTCTCGCCGCCATGCATCGCCCGATATTGGCGCCGGTCGAGGAGGTGATAGACGGTGCCACTCGCATCGTGGTGATCGAAGATGTCGTCGACCACACCAATGTCGGGGCGATCTTCCGAGCCGTAGCCGGCATCGGCGCCGATGCCGTACTCGTGACTCCGCACTGCGCCGATCCGCTCTACCGTCGAAGCGTGCGCGTGAGTATGGGCACAGTGCTGCAGGTGCCGTGGACTCGGCTGCCGGAGTGGCCGGAGGGGGCCGACATTCTGAAGTCCGCCGGTTTCCACCTTGCGGCCCTCGCCCTCGCCGATGATGCCATCACCCTGGACCAGCTCGCCAGCGATCCACCGGAGAAACTGGCCATCCTGCTCGGTGCGGAAGGAGACGGACTCAGCCGCGAGGCGCTCGCGGGCGCCGACTCCGTGGTGACGATCCCGATGATGCACGGCGTCGACTCCCTCAATGTCGCCTCCGCCAGTGCCGTGGCTCTCTGGGCGCTCCGTGCTCGTTGACGCACCGACCAACTGCGCGAGGGGTCGAGCGCGGGTAAGTATCATGAGCGGGTGCCAGTGAACCGTCGTCAGAAGATCCGTCGGATTTCGGCGATCGTCGCCGGCTCGATCGTCATCGTGGCGCTTGGCATCTACCTGCCGCTCACGCTGTTGGCGCCGCTCAATCCCGCACAGGCCGAGGTGTCTGGGTACAGCAGCCCCACCCGGGTGGCTGCTTCGCTCAGCTGGCCCGGATACGGCGCGAGCGCGATCAGCGCCGTCGGCTTTCCCGAGACCCTGGCATCGAACGGCACTGCCGGCCCGCTTCCGATCGCCAGTATCAGCAAGATCGTGACCGTGCTGGTGGCCCTCGAAGCCAAACCACTCGCTGTGGGGGAGCCTGGGCCTACCGTCACCTTCAGCGCCGCCGACAGCACCCTGTTCGCCAAGTACACGGCGATGAACGGCACGGCCAAGCCGATGAAGACCGGGTCAACCCTCAGCGAACTGGACCTGCTCCGGGTCGTGCTGGTGGCATCCGCGAACAACTATGCGGATGCCCTGGCAACCTGGGCATATGGCAACCAACCCGCCTTCCTCGATGCCACCCGCACCTGGTTGTCCGCCCACGGCATGAACCACACGACCATCGTCGAGCCGACCGGCATCAACCCGCAGAACACCAGCACTGCGACCGACCTGCTGATCCTCGGCAAACTCGCGCTGGACAACCCGGTACTCTCCACGATCGTGTCCACCAAGACTGTGTCGGTGCCAGGGGTGGGGGATTTCCACAACACCAACGGGCTGCTCGGGCGGGACGGGGTCGACGGGATCAAGTCGGGCACCCTCGAGGACTTCGGCACCTCGCTGCTCTTTGCTGCGGACTACCGGGTGGGCGGCACAGAGGTGAGATTGATCGGCGCGGTGATCGGAGCGTCCGATCACGATGCCCTGTATGGCGCGGTCAAGTCGCTGCTGTCGACAGTGAAATCGGGGTTCTCCGAGATCACTCTTGCGAAGAAGGGCCAGGTCTTCGCCTCCTATTCGACGCCGTGGGAGCACGTCGTCAAGGCCGTCGCCCAGAAAGACGTGTCGACAGTCGTCTGGAGCGACACGCCGGTGACCGTGAAGATCGAACCCACGACAGAGGTCGGCCTCGTGAGAAAGGGCGGTTCCGCCGGAAGCGTCACCTTCACTGCTGGAGAAGCCACCGTGACGGTGCCACTGGTGCTGAATCACTCGATCACGGATCCGGGTCCGTGGTGGCGACTGTTCAATCCCGCGCCCCTGCTCACCCGGCCATGATGACACGCGTATACCGGTATGCGCATAGATGCATGCGGTTACGGGTCTTTAGCCTTTAGAGTGAGTGCATCCATCGAGCGCCTGCTCTCTCTACCCCGACTGGGAAGTCACCTAAGCGAGGTATTGTGCCCGATTCCGTATCCGTTGCCCCCGTCGTGACTTTTACGAAGACAAGGCCCGGTGGCAACCGCAGCAATCCCACGACCGAGTATTCGGCCCTGCTGCGAACGGTGCGGGATGCCGGACTGCTGCGTCGTCGCACCGGTTTTTACGTGATGGTCTTCTCGATCCTCGTCGTGGCCCTCGGCGGAGCGGTCACCGGCTTCATCCTCCTCGAAGACAGCTGGTTCCAGCTGCTTATCGCAGGCGCTCTCGGCGTCATCCTGACCCAGTTCGCCTTCCTCGCCCACGAGGCATCCCACCGGCAGATCTTCACCTCCGGCAGGGTGAACGACCTCGTCGGACGCACCCTGGCCAACCTCTTCGTCGGCATCAGCTACTCATGGTGGATGACCAAGCACAGCCGCCACCATGCCAACCCCAATGTGATCGGCAAAGACCCCGACATCGAACAGGACTTCATCTCCTTCCAGGAAGCGGATGCCGCGGCGACCACAGGCCTCTACGCCTGGGCCACCCGCCGCCAGGGTTATCTGTTCTTCCCCGCGCTGACGCTCGAAGGCATCAACCTGCACATTCTCGGCTTCAAGACGGTGTTCGGCCGTGGACCCGTCGACCGCCGCTGGCTCGAGATCGGGATGCTGATTCCCCGCGTTACCCTGTACGTCGCGGCCATCTTCCTGTTCCTTCCCGTCGGAATGGCTTTCGCCTTCCTCGGTGTGCAACTCGCAGTCTTCGGCCTCTACATGGGGGCGTCATTCGCCCCGAACCATAAAGGGATGCCCGTGCTGCCCCACGACAGCAAGGTCGACTTTCTGCGTCGACAGGTGCTCACCTCGCGCAACATCACGGGTTTCGGCACCACCGCGTTCATGGGCGGCCTCAACTACCAGATCGAGCACCATCTCTTTCCGAACATGCCTCGCCCGCACCTCGCCAAAGCTCGGGAGATCGCCAGGGAGTACTGCAACACCCACAACATCCTCTACACCGAGACGTCCTTGACAGAGTCCTACGGCATCGTCATCGAATACCTCAACAGGGTGGGACTTGCCGCCGGCGGCGATCCATTCGACTGCCCGGCAGCCGTGCAGTTCGGTCGCTAAAAGCCGCTAGGGCTGGTACGGCCCCGCGGCAGGGCGCTTGGCCGTGATCCCGTCGCCTGACGACTGGTGGCGCACCCGGCGCAGCACCCACGGCACCAGGTATTCGCGAGCCCACCCGATGTCTTCCACGCGCGCCTGGCGCCATGGTCGTGGCGGGAGTTGGTCGGGGTTGTAAGGCTTGAGGTCGTTCTCCACGTTCAGGGCGAGCAGCACCATCCGCGCGATCGTGTTGTGGCCGATCGGTGAGAAGTGCAGGCGGTCCGGAGCCCACATCCGTGAATCCTTCAGCTCTCTCAGCGCCCACATGTCGGCGACGACGAGGTCGTGGCGAAGGGCGATGGCTCTCAGGTTCTCGTTGTAGATCGCGACTTTGCCGCGCATCCGGCCGAGCATGGGGGTCATCCCGATGTCAGGTCCGTTAAAGAGCACGACGGTCGCGTCGTTGGAGCGCAGGCGAGCGATGCCCTTCTCCAGGCGCTCGGCCACGTCATCCGGGTCGGTGTTGGGGCGGATGATGTCGTTGCCGCCCGCAGAAATTGTGATGAGGTCCGGGCGAAGTTCCATGGCCGGTTCCACCTGCTCATCGAGGATCTGACGCAGTAGGCGACCGCGGATCGCCAGGTTCGCGTAGGCGAAGTCGTCGGTCTGCGTGCTCAGCACCTCGGCGACACGATCCGCCCAACCACGGCTGCCGCCGGGGCTCTTCGGCTCCGGGTCGCCGATTCCTTCGGTGAAGGAGTCGCCGATCGCGACATAGCGGGACCACGGATGTTGCTGAATCATGGTTCCAGCCTGCCCCAAAGATTCACGGCGCGCCAACGCGCCTGTTGCACTTTCGGTGAGGCCCTCACTCTGGTCGCTGCTCGATGCGGATGTCCGTGTCTGTCCCATCAGTATCCAGGAAGCCCAGCAGTGCGAGGGCCTCCTTCTCGACCGCACGTTTTTCGGGAGCGGTCAGCTTCTCCAGGGCGGTCACCATCAGCTGGGAGCGCAGCCGCTCCACAACCTCGCCGAGGCGGGTCAGGCCGCACCAGGCCTGGACATCCATCACGGATGCCGGACCGAAGGCCGCGAGATAGCGCAGCACCATGGCGTCGACCGACGGTGTCGCCTCCACGGATGCGCCGAGCCAGGTCTCGACAGTGCTGTGCTTCGCCTGGCCGCTCAAACGCCAGACACCCTCGGCGGTGTCTGTACCAGCGGAAGGTAATAGCGGGCCACCTGGGAGAGCGAAGCGGGGTCGTGATCAGGCCAACGTTCTTTCAGTCGCAGACCGAGCGCCGCGAAGGTGATGGGCCTCTGGCTAGCGACAACATCCGTCATGCTGTGCGGTCAGGTCGGTCGTTGCAGGTAATGTCGAAGGCGATGAGCATCCCCCTGTCGTTCGGCCACCCCGTTGGCACCTCGGCAGCCGAACATCTCTCGCCGTCCTTCCCCGAGCGCGCTGCCAGGGGAACCGCCGACAAGCTCCGGGCCTGGCAGGCGGAGGCGCTCGACGCCTACTTCGTCTCGGAGCCGCGAGACTTCCTGGTCGCCGCGACGCCGGGAGCAGGCAAGACCACTTTCGCCCTGCGACTGGTCACCGAACTTCTCGCCCAGAAGAAGATCGACAGGGTGACGGTGGTCGCACCGACGGAGCATCTGAAGCGCCAGTGGGCGGACGCCGCGCATCGGGTCGGCGTGCGGCTCGACCCGAGCTTCAAGAACAGCCACGGCTGGCATGGCAAGCACTTCCACGGCATCGCCGTCACCTACGCCCAGGTCGCCACCAGGCCCGCCCTGCACAAGCACCTGACGGAGGGCGGTCGTTCGCTGGTCATCCTCGACGAGGTACACCACGGAGGCGATGCGCTCAGCTGGGGTGACGCGATCCGCGAAGCCTTCGAACCGGCAGTGCGCCGCCTCTCGCTCACCGGTACGCCGTTCCGCTCAGACACCTCGCCGATCCCTTTCGTCACCTACTACCCCGACGAGCACGGCGTGCGAACCTCACAAGCCGACTACGCCTATGGCTACGGTCGCGCGCTAGCCGATGGCGTGGTGCGTCCCGTCATCTTCATGGCCTACGCGGGCAAGATGCGCTGGCGCACCCGCACCGGCGACGAGATGGAGGCGCGCCTCGGCGAAGGCGATACGAAGGATGTCACCGCGCAGGCCTGGCGCACGGCGCTCGACCCGGAGGGCGAATGGGTGCCGGCGGTGCTCAAGGCGGCCAATCGTCGGCTCACCGAGGTTCGACACGGTATCCCGGATGCCGGTGGCCTCGTGATCGCGACGGACCACTACGCCGCACGTTCCTACGCCACCATTCTCGAAAAGATCACCGGACAGGAACCGACAGTCGTGCTGTCCGACGAGAAGGCGGCGAGCGACAGGATCACCCACTTCGCCGAGAGCGACAGCCGCTGGATGGTGGCGGTGCGGATGGTGTCGGAGGGCGTCGACATCCCGCGGCTGGGGGTCGGTGTCTATGCGACATCCGCATCCACCCCGCTGTTCTTCGCCCAGGCGATCGGACGCTTCGTGCGCACGCGTCGTCGCGGGGAGACGGCATCGATCTTCCTGCCGAGCGTGCCCAGCCTGCTGGGCCTGGCCGGTGCCCTCGAGCTTGAGCGCGATCATGCCCTCGACCGGGATCCCGGCGAGGGATTAGAGGAGATCCTTCTCGATGACGATGCCGTGGATGATGCGAACCGCGTCGAGTCGGCATCCGGTGACGCACTGCTGTTTGACTTTAAGGCGCTGGAGTCGGAGGCCAACTTCGATCGCGTGCTCTTCGACGGCGACGAATACGGCGCGGGAGCGGCGACCGGCAGCCTCGAAGAGCTCGACTTCATCGGCATTCCAGGGCTGCTCGAGCCGGAGCAGGTGCAGGAACTACTGCGTCACCGGCACGCCAGGCAGGCCCGTCGCATCGACGATCGCCAGAAGCGCACGGAGGCCAATGGCGAGGAGTCCAACGAGCCGGCGCCGCTGTATCGCAATCTGAAAGAGCAGAGAACCCTGCTTAACAGCCTGGTCGGCATGCGTGCGAAAGCGACGGGGGAGCCACACGGCCTGATTCACGCCGAACTGCGCCGAATCGCCGGTGGCCCGGCGGTGCCACAGGCCAGTGTCACGCAACTGCAAGCCCGCATCGACCTGCTGCGGCGCGGACTGCGAAGCTAGCTGCGCCCGTCGCGATGTCGCGTCGTCGACGTCGATGACGATGACGATGACGTCGAGAGTCGCCAAATGGCCCCTCGGTACGGCTGACAAGGGCCATGTGGCGACTTTCGCGGCGCGGAGCTACCGAAAGTCGCGCGATGTCGCACGCACGGACAGTGCCAGCGGTTCGAATCCGTCGGCGATCAGGTTGATGACCCCCTCCGGTGAGCGTTCGAGGGTTCCCCGCACGATGAGCGCCGAAGCATCCCTCGCCACCCGTCGATAGCGGTTCCACACGCCGACGCTGCAGACCACGTTCACGAGACCCGTCTCGTCTTCGAGGTTCATGAAGGTGATGCCGCTCGCGGTCGCCGGACGTTGCCGATGGGTCACCACCCCGCCGACAGTGATGCGCCTCCCCACCTCTGCGGTTGCCAGCTGCGATGAGCTCAGCACACCGCGCTCCGTCAGCATCGGTCTCAGGTGATGGATGAAATGGTCATCGGGCGACATCCCCATGGACCACAGGTCGGAACCCAGCACTTCGAAGGAGCTCGGCATCGAGAAGAGCGGCGGCTGCACAGCCACCACAGTCTCCGGGAGGAACTCTGCTCTGTCCTGCGCGGCGCTTTCCGCCAGCCAGAGCGCCTCGCGCGTGCCGAGGCCGAAGGATTCGAAAGCACCCGCGGCCGCGAGGGTCTCGAGCTGCGCCGTCGTGAGTCCGGTGCGCCGCACCAGGTTCGCCATGTCGGCGAAGTCGCCGTGGGCTTCGCGCTCGACGACGATCCTCTCCGCTAGCTTCTCGCCGATCCCTTTCACCTCGGCAAGCCCCAACCGAACCACGAAACGCCCGTCCCGCCGATGGTCGTCAGTGTCGAAGTGCGCATTCCGGTCAAACTTCTCACTGACAGGAGGCTGGTCCTGCGCCACGCACGATGCGTTCCCCGTAGCAAACACCCCGAGGTGCGGATCTGAGTTTTCCGCAGACTGACCCGAGGTCAGGGGGTCGGCCAGGTCAGCGCTTGTTAGTCCTGCGGAAAGCACGGAGGTGGAAATGTCGGCCAGCCCGCCCCGGATTCGGCGGGCATCTTTGGGCAGGTTGAGCTCGCCGACCTCCTGACCGTTACCGACATCCCCACTATCCTGCGGCTCAAGTCCAGCCAGAACCCCGGACCTCAGGATGTCCGGTCGCACCACTGTCACCCCATGTCGCCGCGCATCCGCAACGAGGGTATTGGCCGAGTAGAACCCCATCGGCTGAGCCCGCAGCAGCGAGGCGAGGAAGGCGGCGGGATAGTGCAGCCGTAACCAGGCGCTCGCGTAGACGAGCAGGGCGAAGCTGAGCGAGTGGCTCTCGGCGAAGCCGAAGCCGGAGAAGGCCTCAATGCGTCCGTAGATGTCGTCGGCATCAGAGCCGACGATGCCATTGCGTTTCATGCCGGCGTAGAGCGTGCCTTTGAGCTTCTCGATCTTCTCCAGGCCGCGCTTGGATCCCATGGCCCGGCGCAGCTGGTCGGCATCCTCCGCGGTACAACCGCCAACGGCGACGGCGATCTGCATGAGCTGTTCCTGGAAGATCGGAACCCCGAGAGTGCGCTCGAGTACCGGCTCGAGGAGTGGATGAAGATAGCTGACTTTCTCCACACCCGACTTGCGTCGCACATACGGATGCACGGCCCCGCCCTGGATCGGCCCGGGCCGCACCACGGCGATCTCGACCACGAGGTGATAGAACGTCCGTGGCTGAAGCCTGGGGAGCATGCTCATCTGCGCTCGACTCTCCACCTGGAACACCCCGATCGAGTCGGCACGGCAGAGCTGGTCGTAGACCCCCTGCTCCTCCTTCGGAATGCTGTCGAGGGTCCAGGCTTCGCCGAGACTGTCACGAACGAGGTCAAAGCAGTGTTGGAGTGCATTGAGCATGCCGAGCCCGAGCAGGTCGAACTTGACCAACCCCATCCATGCGCAGTCGTCTTTGTCCCACTGCAGCACGGTTCGCCCGTCTTTACGGCCGTGCTCGATCGGACAGACCTCCCCGACGGGACGTTCGGTGAGCACCATCCCCCCGGAGTGGATTCCCAGGTGTCTGGGGAAGCCCCTGATCTTCTTAGCGAGGTAAACCACAGCATCCGGAATTTCATGGTCGGGGCTCGCAGCCAGACCGCCGTGGTGTTCGACCTGCTTCGACCAGGCATCCTGCTGGCCCGGGCTCGCCCCGAGTGCCTTGGCCATGTCGCGCACGGCGAACCTGTCACGGTACTGGATCACATTGGCCACCTGGGCCGCGTTCTCTCTGCCGTATTTCTCGTAAACGTACTGGATAACCTCTTCGCGCCGGTTGGAGTCGAAGTCCACATCGATGTCCGGTTCCTCGTTGCGCATGCTGGAGAGGAACCGTGCAAAGGGGAGCTGGTAAAAGATCGGGTCGACAGCTGTCACATCGAGCAGGTAACAGACGGCCGAATTCGCTGCGGAGCCACGGCCCTGGCAGAGAATACCCCGACCACGCGCGAATTTCACGATGTCGTAGACGATGAGGAAGTAGCCGGGGAAGTTCTTGCCTTCGATCACCCCGAGTTCTTCCTCGATGCGCTTGCGATCGCCGTCTGTGGCGTCAGGATACTTGCGGGGAACTGCGTCCCAGACCAGCTTTCTGAGGTAGGTCATGGGCGAATAGCCCTCGGGCACCTCCTGGGCCGGCAGTTCCGGTCGTGCACTTCGCAGCCGGAATCCCAGATCTTCCGCCAGTTCTACCGAGCGTTCCACCGCGCCGGGGTAGCGGGCGAAACGGGCGGCCATCTCGTCGCCGGAACGCAGGTGGGCAGCCCCGGATGCCGGCAGCCAGCCGTCGAGATCGTCGAGGCTCCGGCGCGCACGCACCGCCGCAACCGCGGAGGCGATGCGAAACTGCTCCGGTCGCGCGTAGTGGACATTGCCCGTCGCCACCACCGGCAGCCCCCGACTTTCGGCCAGGGCGAAGAGGGCGTCGTTGTAGTCGCTGTCCAGCGGATTGCCGTGGTCGAAGAGCTCGACGTTCAGGTTGTCTCGCCCGAACAGGTCGACGAGGCGGTCGAGTTCGCGCGCGGCCGCCCGCGGACCCTCTGCGATCAGAGCCTGTCGAACCTGGCCTTTTCGGCATCCGGTCAGGATTGCCCAGTGACCGCCGGACCGTTCGCCGAGTGAAGTGAGATCGTAGAGCGGCCGGCCCTTCTCCCCACCGGCGAGTTGCGCTGCGGTGATGGCACCCGCGAGCCGGTGGTAACCCTCCTCCTGGCGGGCGAGAACGAGCAAATGGCTGCCTTCCGGATCGGCCACGCCGTTCTGCGGTGCGACCAGCCCGAGAGAAAGCTCAGCCCCGAACACCGTGCCGATGTCGGGATGCTCTTCCGCCGCCTCGGCCATGCGCGGAATGCCGTAAAAACCGTCATGGTCGGTGATGGCGAGTGAATGCAGGCCGAGTCGCGCCGCCTCTTCGAGCAGTTTCTCCGGAGGGGATGCCCCGTCGAGAAAACTGAAAGTGGAGTGGGCGTGTAGCTCGGCATAGGCGACAGTGCTGTGGATGCGCGGCAAGGCGGATTCGGGCGGCCGGTAGGGCTGCCGCTTGTGCGAATAGGCAGGACCATCGCCACCGTCACGCTCGGGAGTCTTACTCCCCGCGCGACTGCGACTGGAGAGAACACGCTCCAGTTCAGCCCAGGGAATCGGGGGATTATGCCAGCCCATCAGCTCGTTCCTCGCTGCCGGGCAAACGCACTGCGCCAACTAACAATCCAGCTCGTTCCTCGCTGCCGGGCAAACGCACTGCGCCAACTAACAATCCAGCTCGTTCCTCGCTGCCGGGCAAACGCACTGCGCCAACTAACAAT